>NZ_JFHK01000002.1 GCF_001636545.1 Kosmotoga arenicorallina S304
ATAGCTTCAATAAAATGGAAAGTTTCAAGATGCTTTTGTCGGAATAAGCCTTTCTTCTACCTCTGCCTTGTTTGTTAACAAAGTTAGAAGGCAAAAGCTTGTCTAATTGCTCAATAATCTTTACAATATCGCTTTTTGTAAGTTCTTGTGGTACCATTTATTTGGGCCTCCTTTCTTATGTTGGGATATTTCAATGGTACCACCATTGGAATTTGGGAGGCCCACTTTTTTCGCGACGCCCTAAATTAATATAGAATAGTTCTAAATAGTAGTATTAATTTATCATTGTGGTATAATATAATTGAAGTAAGTGATTGCCATTTATTTTGCTTTTCACTGCGAGATGAATAGAATTACTTATGAAGATATACCAAAAAAGAAAGGAGTGAGTTAAGATGTTAAAGGAAAAAATGAAAGAAGCCCTGAACAAGCAAGTAAATGAGGAACTCTACTCAGCGTATTTGTATCTATCCATGTCCAGCTATTTTAACTCGATAGGTCTTAAAGGTTTTGCTAACTGGATGATGGTGCAGCATAAAGAAGAAACAGATCACGCCATGAAGATATATAACTACCTGCTGTCACAGGGGGCCGATGTGAAGTTGTTTGCAATTGACGAACCCCCGCATAGCTGGAATTCTCCGCTTCACGCCTTTGAGGAAACATTGAAGCATGAGCAACACATCACCGAATGCATAAATAATCTCGTTGATCTGGCTGAAGAATTAAAGGACAGGGCAACATATAATTTTCTACAATGGTTTATTGACGAACAGGTTGAGGAAGAAGAGAACGATAGAGAAATAATAGACAAATTGAAATTCGTTGGAGACAGCAAAAACGGAATTTTCATGATTGACAATGAGTTAGCGCAAAGAAAATATATTCCATTAATTCAAGGGGAGGTGTGAGAATGACTCAAAAAAGACAGGTGTACAAATGCGAAATTTGCGGAAATATAGTCGAAGTTCTTCACGAAGGGCAGGGGGAGCTTGTTTGTTGTGGACAGCCCATGAAGCTCTTTGAAGAAAAAACCTCGGACACTTCGACAGAAAAGCATGTGCCATTTATTAATTGGGAAGATGGCAAGTATGTGGTTAGAGTAGGAGAAAATGCTTTGCATCCAATGGAGGAAAAACACTATATCGAGTGGATTGAGCTGGTAGTTGATGGCACGGTTCACAGAAAGGAATTAATGCCCGGGGATGCTCCTGAAGCAGTTTTTGAAATTCCACAGGGAAAAGAAATAATAGCAAGGGAATACTGCAACATTCATGGATTATGGGTGAACAAACTATAATAAACATGCATTAAACTTTGGAAAGGAGTGGTGAAATTGAAGTACAGGTGCACTGTTTGTGGATATATTTATGATCCTGAAGCGGGAGATCCAGATAATGGGGTTGAACCGGGAACTGCCTTTGAGAACGTTCCTGAAGACTGGGTATGCCCGCTTTGCGGAGCAAGCAAAGACGATTTCGAACCCATTGAATGAATTCATAATACTAATCGGCATATAGTCAGGCGGGGTCATTCCCGCCTTTTTTACATCAAAAGATACCGGAGACAAAGGTCAATACAGGGGAAACTATTAAAGCCGGCAAGAAATTACCAACTTTGATCTCCTTAATTTCAAGAAGCCTGATTCCCAGAGCAAGTAACGTAAGCCCACCTGTGCCTGAAAAGTCACCAAGATAAGAAGGTTGTTGCAGAAAATTCAGGACAGACGCCAGAGATACAAGACCGCCTTGAACAAGATACACGGATATTGCGGAAAACAGAACGCCCGAACCAAAACTCGCTGCGAGCATAACCGAAGAAATACCATCCATCAACGATTTCAAGAAGATAATTTCATTATTTCCCTCAATACCAGCCTTTATCGAGCCGATAACAGTCATTGGTCCAGCTACGAAAAGAAGCGTAGCTGTTATAAAACCGGTTACGAAATCTTCGCTTTTGTTATTGCCGGTGAGTTTACCGATTTTTGATTCTAACTCAAGGGCTTCTCCGACAATGCCGCCAATTGCCATGCTCCCGAGCACCACGAGAGCGTTGCTATATTCGAAGAACATCTTGATACCAAGCCCGATAGTCAGCAGGCCTATAACTTTAAAGAGTACCTTTCTGTATTTTTCGGAAAGCCACTTTCCACCGAAAATCCCAAGAGAAGAACCTATAAGAACGGCTATTGTATTGACGATTACAGAGATATTAAACATTTATCCACCCCTCTGGATCAAACGCAATAATTTCTCCCGTTTTTCGGAAATGCTCTTTAATTTCCCGAAGGCCTTCTTCAACAATCAAACCAAGATTTCCATACCAGCTTTCAGGTTTATTAAGGAATTCCCTTACATTGGAATGAAAAAACAATTCGCCTTCTTTAAGACCGATTATATCAGATGCAATGTCTAAAAAATACTCGGGCCAGTGGGTGCAAATTACTATTGTTTTGCCTTCTGCTTTTAGCCTTGAAATTATCTCTCTGATACTCACTATTCCGTCCACATCAAGGGATACCGTAGGTTCGTCAAACAATACGATTTCAGGGTTATGAATGATGGAGCTTCCAATTGCTACTCTCCGTGCTTCACCGCCGGATAGAGAAAAGGGTGAGCGCGGCCCGATAACTTCTCCTTCGAGACCAAGGATTTCCATCATTTCCTGAAATCTTTCCGGAATGCTTCCGATTCCAAATTCTCTGGCGGCATAACACACTTCATCTTTGACATTTTCAGAGAAGAAATATTTTTCGGGGTACTGAAAAGAGATGCCTATGAGTTTTCTGGCTATATTGTTTCCGGATTCTGTGATATCTATACCATCTAAGTAAATTTTCCCCAAAGTTGGATGAAAAAGTCCTGCAGCTAATAAGAGAAAAGTCGTTTTGCCAGCTCCATTTGCGCCAAGTATCAGCGAAAGCGAGCCCTTTTCGATTTGCAAGCTGATATTTTTAAGGGAAGCCATGAAAAAAGGGGTGTCAGGATTGTAAAGGAAGCTCACGTTATTGAACTTGATCATGACTTCTCCCTCCATCAAGGGTAATTATCCTGTCACAAAAAACCAGATCTTTCATATTCGTACTTGCTAAAACAACTGTAATCTGCTTTGCACGCAATGATTTCACCAGATTCATCATGCTCCGGCGTTCCATTCTATCAAGCATGCTGAAAGGCTCGTCAAAAAGTAAAATTTCAGGATTCAGGCTCATAATGGCCGCAATCGCCAGCCGTTGCTTCTGACCACCAGAAAGTGTCAAGGTATCCTTTGCCCGGAACTCTTGAAGTCCAAAGGTAGTAAGCGTTTCTTGAAGCCTCTTTTCAACGGTTTCGCAGTTAAGGGCAAGATTTTCGAGGCCAAAGCGGATATCCTCTTCAACAGTTGCCCCTATTATCTGATTATCGGGATTCTGAAAAACATAACCAACTCTGCCCTTAACCTTTATATCTCCATAAAAAACAGGAGGGAATATCCCTGCAATTGCTCTCAGTAGAGTTGTTTTGCCTGTTCCGTTGGATCCATATAGACCCAAATATTCACCGATCTTGACAGTCAGGTTGAAATTCTTAAAAATAATGCTTTTTTCATCATAGCCAGCTCTGGAAATGTCAATAAATATGGCATCAGAACCTGATAGACACATATACCCGAACTCCTCCGGATTTGGCCAAAGTTCTAACATTTCCAAAGACCTCTCGCATCAGTTTTTCCAATCGACTTCCACCTTTGTTGTGAAATGCAACGATCTCCAGTCTTCCGCCCTTTGTGAGAAAAGATGGGGCTTTACAAACAATTTCCTGCCAGACTTTCTTTCCCGCAGCCATTGGTGGATTGCAGAAAATAGCATTGAACTTATGCTCGATCCAGGGTTCATATAAATACCCCTGCCGTATTTCAGCTGAGATGTTGTTATCCCGGGCGTTAATCTTCGCATACCTAACTGCCCTTTCGTTTACATCACTCATAAAAAGAGTTATATCGGGATATTCTTTTTTCAAGGTAATGCCAATCAACCCGTATCCGCAGCCAAGATCAAGCACAAGATCCTTCTCGCTTAATTCTGCATATTCTACAAGCAAAAAGCTTGCCCTGTCAACCTTCCCGAAGGCAAAGACACCGCTCGGGCTCAAAAAGCGGTAGGAATTTCCATTTTTCAGCTTTATCGTTACTTCGCGGGTTTCCAGAGATGAAGAAGGTTTTTGTGTGTAATAATGTTCAAAGGAATCTTCACGCATTATCCTATTTTTCCCAGCTTTCTTCCACCTATTACATGAAAATGCAAATGTTTTACTTCCTGCCCGGCATTCTTCCCTGTATTGAAGAGGGTTCTAAATCCTGTTTCTGATATTCCTTCACTTTCGGCGATTTCTTGAATGAGGTTAAAAAGCTCTCCTAATGCGTTATCGTCAAAAGATGACAATTCAGAAGGCTTTTCAATATGCACTTTTGGGATTATAAGTACATGCGTTGGAGCTATCGGATTTATATCCCTAAACGCCAAGAAATGTTCTGTCTCTCCAACTATTTGAGAAGGAATTTCACCGGATACGATTTTGCAGAAAATGCAATCCATAAATACCCTCCTTTCACTTCTTTCGTTACTTTATATCGAGCATGTGATTCTTCAATATAGTCAACAATATTTCTGCCGGTCTCGTTGAAAATCTACCAAAATTCACACTGAAATCGCGTTCGCTATTTTCATCACACATATCCAGGATTACCTTAAATACAGCAAATGGAATCTTATTCATCTGGCTTACTCTGGCAATAGCGGCTGAATCCATATCAAGGCATAGAGCAGATGTTTGCTTAAAGAGTTCATCGCGCTCTTCTGTGCACTGCACAAGCTTATCGCCTGACACTATTTTTCCGAGCTTGGCTTCCGGGAAAAACTTCTGCACATGTTCTATGGTGCTTGAATCGACTGAAGTTATTCTTGTTGAATTTGATTTTGTAGGCACAATCAGATCATATTCTTGAAATTCCACCCCGGCAACTATATCACCAATTTTTAAGCTCGGATCAAGCGCACCTGCGCCGGAAACCAGCACAACTATACTTGGCGAAAAACGGTCAATCATTTTCTGTGTAACTGCTGAAGCCTCGATTTTCCCTATAAATCCACTGGTAGCGACAACTTCGTTCTGGCCTATTATCCCCCTTGAAAACAAACGACCCATTATTTCCCCCGTTTCCAGCGTAAGCATATTATCAACTATCGGAGCTAATTCTGGAATAAACACGCTCTCTATGAGAAGCATTTGATCACCCCCAATTAAATTATACAATTAAAAAAGGGGGCATAAGCCCCCTAGTATTATCTTGCTTTATTCCTCTTCTTCCTCTTCAGCTGTAGCGTGTGCCAGTTCTTCGTCCCACGCCTTGCTTACCTTTTCGAATTCGTCATCTTCAAGCGAATTCAAAACAATGTTTCCGTCGGCTTCTTCAGATGCCCTGAAGACAACATAAGACTCTTCATCGAAACCTACGATCTCTTCCGCTTCCAGAAAAGCCTCCTGGCATACCCAGTATCGCTTTTCATCGACATCGAGTTGAGCGATTAATGCGAAATTGTGTTCATTACCATCTTCATCAGTAATGGCGAACATATCGAAGTGCTCGTGTTCATGTTCGTGTTCATGGTCATGCGGGTGCCCAAAATCTTTCATTTCTTCCATAAAAATACCTCCGAAGCTAAAAGCATATTTGTTCAAACAATGGTATCATGATATAGAAATAATGGCAATTAAGCCTTTGTTAAGATGCGACATCAAAAGGAGTGAGCCCTGTGCTGGAGCTTGAAAGAAAATATCTTGTGGTAAGTGATGAATTAGAGCATATTTTATGTTGCACAAAAAGGGCATTGTTGATTTCCCAGTGGTATCTATCAGATAAAGAAGATCTCAGAATAAGGGTTCAGGTAAACAAACAAGGCGAAATAATGTGGTTTTCTACCCATAAACGCGGTATCGGCGTAGTGAGAATAGAAAAAGAACGCGAAATTTCGCCTGATGAAACCAGCATGATGTCAAAGAAATTAAAAGCATCACCCGTAGTTGTGAAACTCAGGTGGATATATCCCGGTATCGATTACGAAGCCGTGCTTGATAACTATTATTTCCCGGAATTTGGGTATGTCGCAGAAGTCGAACTCAAGAGGCCAGATGCCAAGATGCCATTTCCCTGGGAACTCTGGAACCTTCCCGAAGAGGTATTTAAGGATGTGAGCGAAAATGAGGAATACACAGCCTGGAAGATTTCCAGAAAACCCGATATTAATTTGATCGCATTTGTAGCCAAAAAAATAAAATCTGAGAACCTGCCTGATATTCAAAAAGAAACTTTCATGAATTTGCTAAAGGGAATCTATTATTAAATAGAAAATTCAAAAAGTCAATATAGCCTTTTAAATAAAATTTATTTTAGCTTTTTCACAAAAGAAGAAATGTTTATTAAGCCTGATGATAGAATTATGACCAGAAAACGAATAGAGGAGGTATTTGGCATTGAGGAAAGAACATACCGGCAACGCATTTCTATTTCTTGCAGCGATATTTATCACTGCACTTGTGGTTTCCAATATCGTATCCTTTAAGCTTATCGAAATTCTTGGTTTTGTGGTTCCTGCTGGCGTGTTTATGTATCCCATTACCTTTGCTTTAACCGACGTAATCTCAGAAGTATACGGCAAAAAGAAGGCGTCACAGGTTGTGGTTGCAGGGTTCTTTTCAGCTGCTATCGTTCCCTTTCTTACCTTCATAGCGGTCCTATTGCCACCTGCTGATTTTTTTAAGGCACAGGAACAGTTCTCAACAGTTCTTGGAGCTATTCCAAGAGTCACACTGGCATCCTTGGTAGCATATCTTACGAGTCAGTGGCATGACGTATGGGCATTCCATTTCTGGAAAAAACTTTCTAAAGGTAAGCATCTCTGGCTTCGAAACAACCTGTCTACAATGGTTTCGCAGTTTATAGACACCGTTGTTTTTATAATAATTGCATTTGCAGGGATTGTCCCATCAACTGTGCTCATGAACATGATATTTTCACAATACCTTTTTAAAATTCTCATCGCTGCTGCTGACACACCCTTTGTCTATCTCGGTGTAAAGGCAATAACAGGGCGTTGGGAAATAAAGGAGGAACACTATGCCGGAAGCTGAAGGAAAAATCTTCAATTTTGAAAGCAAAGAAAAAATAAGGGCCGATTTTCTTGAAGCGGTTCCCTTTGATGGACGAGAGGAATACGTAAAAATTGAAACAGAAGAATTTTCAGCAGTTTGCCCCTTTTCAGGCTTACCAGATATAGCTAAAGTTACCATTGAATATTATCCCGAAGGCGGCAAAATAGTTGAGCTAAAATCCCTGAAATACTATTTTATAAGTTTCAGAAATGTGGGGGTTTATCAGGAAGAAGCTACGAAGATTATCTATGAAGATCTGAAAAAATTGCTTCAAACCAACAGGATAAAAGTTACCATGGTTTATAACATTCGTGGTGGTATCCTGACAACTACATCGATGGGAACCCTCTGAAGATGAGCTTAAAAAAATGCCTCCTTATTTAAGGAGGCATTTTTCGGAAGGGTGCTCAGTCATTTACAGCCAGTAAAATAGCTCTGTTAATAAGCGTTTCAAGATATTCTTGCCTTCCGGAAGGGAGTGCTATGTTCTCCATATCAAGAACGTGCCTTTCAAGAGATCTTAAATCTGTATTTCCTTCTATGATTTCTTTTCCAATTCCTGTTTTAAAACTCAAATATCTCTCTGCAACAACGTTTTCAAATTCCGAACTTATTAATTCCTTCGCAGCCTTCAAGCCTAATGCAAAAGCGTCCATACCGGCAATGTGAGCTGTAAAAAGGTCGGTGATATCAAGCGATTCTCTTCTTATTTTCGCATCAAAATTCAATCCACCGGGTTTTATACCGCCTTTCTTTATTATTTCATACATACCCAATGTTGTTACATATAAATCTGTGGGAAACTGATCGGTATCCCATCCAAGGAACAGGTCGCCCTGATTAGCATCTATGCTTCCAAGCATATCGTTTATCCTTGCATATCTTAACTCGTGATTGAAAGTATGTCCGGCTAATGTTGCGTGATTTACTTCGATGTTAAACTTAAAATGGCCTTCCAGACCATATTTCCTTAAAAAGGCCATTGAAGCTGCCACATCATAGTCATACTGATGCTTTGTGGGTTCCATGGGCTTTGGCTCTATGAGAAACTGTCCCTTAAATCCTATTTCCTTTGCATAATCAACTGCCATTCTTAAAAAACGCGCAAGGTTGTCGAGTTCCAACTCCATATCAGTGTTCAATAATGTTGAATAACCTTCTCTGCCCCCCCAGAAAACATAGCCTTCACCACCAAGCTCTTTTGTTATTTCAAGCGCTTTTTTTACCTGCGCTGCTGCGTATGCAAATACGTCTGCTGAGCATGAGGTCGCTGCGCCATGTGCATATCTTGGGTGGCTAAAGAGGTTTGCCGTTCCCCAAAGAAGCTTCAAGCCCGATTCTTTCATTCTTTCCTTAAGATAATTAACCAATCTGTCCAGAATGGCATTGGTCTCCCTCAATGTCTTCCCTTCCGGGGCAATATCGCGATCGTGGAAGCAGAAATACTCTATTCCCAGCTTTTCGCAAAATTCTACGAGAGCGTCAATCTTCATCAAAGCCTTATCCAGATCGTTTTTCGCATTATCCCAGGGTCTGAAAAACGATGGTGCTCCAAACATATCCTGCCCGGTGCCATTAAACGTGTGCCAGAAAGCGACGGAAAACCTCAAATAATCCTTCATTGTTGTATCTTCAAAGGCTTCATCAGGATTATAAAATTTGAATGCCAGAGGATTTGTACTCCTTTTACCTTCGAACTCTATCCTGTTTACCTCTGGAAAAAATTCCATGTTATCCCTCCTTATATAATTCATCCAACTCCTGAAATCTCTCTTTCAACGATGTGTATAACTTTCTATATAGCTCTATAAAGCTGTTGTAACGCATCGCATTCTCCTGATAAGGTTTAATACTATCTGTAATCTTTATCCAGTTAGATGTGTTGACCCCATGGCTTTCTGCTGCGAGCCTTGCAACCCCATATGCGGCGCCTTCATCAACTGATATTCTTTGTATCGCCTTGTTGAAATTGTCCGAAATAATTTGAGGCCACAATTTGCTTTTAGAGCCTCCACCAACGATCTTAACCATGTTAATTTGATCACCAAGTTTTAAAATCGATTCATATCCATCTCTCAAAGCATAAGCAACCCCTTCATATACAGCTCTCAATAAATCACCGGTATCATTAAACGAGGAAAGCCCAAAGAAAACACCCCGAGCTGATGGATTTCTATGCGGGGTTCTTTCACCATTCAGGTAAGGGAGGAAAATAACTCCATTTGCCCCGACGTTTTTTGAAGAAGCCATTTTCTCAATTTCAGAAAAAGGCATATTTATGGAAAATCTTTTCAAAGTCCAATTTAGCGAATTAGTAGCAGAAAGGATTACAGCCATATGGTAGAAAACATTTTTCTTCACGTGGTTGAAGAGATGTACACCGTGTTTGAAATCAGCCACCGGTTTATCCAATACAGTAACCACAGTGCCCGAAGTTCCAAGGCTGACCATTGTGTCACCCGATGTTTCAACGCCACAGCCATATGCGGCTGCTGCATTGTCCGCGCCGCCTTGTACAACAACAGTATCGGATAATTCACTGAACTCCATCGCATTTATTTTCCCAACAGCCTCACCAGAACTAATTACAGCTGGCAACCTTCTTTCGTCAATTCCCAGGATATCCAGTATCTTCTCGTCATATTTGCCAGAAATCGGTGAATATATACTCGTTCCTGAGGCATCAGAAGGCTCTGTGGTTATGCTTCCAGTTAGTTTGAAGATTATAAAATCCTTCGGTAACATAAAGTAGCGGGCTCTTTGATATATCTCAGACTCATTTTCTTTCATCCATAATATTTTTGGGGCGGTGAACCCGGTCAAAATAGGGTTGCCTAAAGCTTTAATTACCTTCTCTTCTCCACCGTATCTATCAGTCAATTCTTCGCATTGCCTTTTTGTCCGCTGGTCACACCAGAGAATTGAAGGATGCAAAACCCTCCTGGAAGAATCAAGAACAACAAGGCTGTGCATTTGCCCGCTAACAGCCAGTGTCGAAATAGGTTCGCGTGCTTCTGCAATAACTTCTTTTAATACAGTAACTGTTGCGCTCCACCATTCATTGGGGTCTTGCTCCGACCAACCCGGTCTTGGTGTTTGAAGGGATAAAGAAACACTCTTCTTTGCAACGATATTCCCGTTGTTGTCAACTAATATGGCTTTTACCGATGAAGTACCAACATCGATACCTGCAAATAACACTTTAATCCCACCCATAATTCATATTAGACTTCTCTTATAAAATATCTTTAATCTTTTCTAAAAACAAATCTTTTTACCGCTTATAAGGAGCATTAAGAATAGCTGAGAGTCGATTATCAGGTTTTTTTATTAATTTATGTAAGCAATCAATTAATGTAGATTTTGTGTTTTTCAGCATCTGCGAAAATTGCAGATATTTGGCCTTAATGCTGTTTATTTCCTTATAGAAAAGACTATTAGTTGATGATTGGTTTTTAGATATAAGAAATATTTTACTATAATCAAAGCGATATTTGATTGATTATATCAATTAATAGTAGGTGAGCAGATGGTTAGAGCCAAACACAATTACAAAAACCTGGCAAAAATAAACAGAAAGCTCGTTCTGAACCTTTTACGCAGAGAATCGTTGACAAACAGAAAAGCTCTGGCAAAACTCTCGGGGCTCGATCCCAGCACAATAACGAAAATAATTAGGGAGTTTATGAACCGAAACCTTTGTATAGAGACACAGCCGGAAATTTCCGGAAAAGTGGGGCGACGGACAATCGGTTTGAAGTTATCCAAGAATGCATATAAATCGGTTGTTGTAAGAGTAGGCGTTCAAGTAACAGAAGTCGCAGTGGGTTACTTTGACGGTTCCATTGAACATGTTGATACTGTAAGAAGTGTCAATAATATCGGCAAATTTGTCGAAAAAATAAGAAAGACAGTCTATCCAATTGTAGAAAAAATCGATCCCGAAAGGTTTCTGGGAATATCTATATCAATTCCGGGTATGGTTGATATCGAAAACAATTACATAATCGATGTCCCACATCTGGGTTGGAGAGATGTAGATCTTTCTGAGCATCTGGAAGGTAATATCCCTATTTATATAGACAACGAAGCAAACCTATCAATAATCGCTGAGAAATGGAAGAACCCACTAATAAAGCCAACTGAAAATGTGGTTTTTGTTTATCTGTCTGAAGGAATTGGATGTGGTGTGATTATTAACGGGCAAATTTACAGAGGGACTTTTTTCAACGCCGGGGAACTCGGGCACATGACAATAGATTTCAACGGCAAGGAATGCTATTGCGGAAACAGAGGGTGCTGGGAAACTCTCGCTTCCACTGAAGCTATTGTCCGTGAGTACGAAAGAAAAATTGCAAAGCTTGAGGGTTCAAGTTATAACGATAAATTCACTTCGCTCATTTCACTATCTGAAAATAACGAAAATGCCCTTGCGTTCCTAAAAAAAGAAGAAGCTTATTTGACGGCCGGCATAACAAATATTGTAAATGGCTTAAGTCCGGAATACATAATATTGGGTGGTTGGGGCTCCATCCTGAGTGATGAATCCGTAAGACGTATTGAAAATAAAGTAAATAGCATGGTACTTCATACCGCAAAAAACAAAATCAAGATAATGAAAAGCCTTTTGGATAGCAAAGAACAGGGTTTAGCAGCAATAACAGGCGCGGCTCTGATGATTGTTGACCGAAGCCTTGAAAACATAATATGAATATAACATACTCCAAGGAGGGATATTGATGATTCAGGGTCATTTTTTTGAAGAAGGGAAAAAACTTAAATATGGAATGGTTGGAGGAGGCCCCGGTTCTTTCATAGGGCCAGTTCATAGGGCTGCAATTGCTATGAATGGACAGGCACAAATAGTCGCCGGCTCCTTCTCACCGATTTTTGAAGAAACGCTTATGACAGCTAAAGAACTGGGTATATCCGAAGACAGAGCGTATAAATCGTTCGAAGAGATGGCTGAAAAAGAGGCCCAACGTGATGATGGAATAGATTTCGTATCCATAACAGTCCCGAATTACTTGCATTATAAAGTTGCAAAAGCTTTTCTGGAAAAGGGAATAAATGTAGTATGCGAAAAGCCGTTGTGTTTCACTATTGAAGAGGCTGAGGAACTAATGGATTTAGCGGCAAAAAATGATGTTGAATTCATGGTCACCTATACTTACACCGGATACCCCATGGTTAGAGAAGCGCGTGAGCTTGTTCGAAAAAATATCCTTGGTGATATACGGCTAATAATAGCTGAATACCCTCAAGGATGGCTTGCCGAACCAATTGAAAAAGAGGGTCAGACACAGGCCAGCTGGAGAACGGATCCTAAATATGCAGGAATCTCCAATTGTGTTGGGGATATTGGAACACATATAGAAAATCTCGCACATTTCATAACAAATCTTGAAATCACCTCGCTTTCAGCAAGGCTGGAAACTTTCGTTGAAGGCAGGAGACTCGACGACAACGCTTTCATATTGCTCAAATATGAAAACAATGCAAGTGGAAGTTACTGGCCTTCACAGGTAGCAATCGGGAATGAAAATGGCTTGAAAATAAGGATATACGGTACCAAAGGTTCTCTCGAATGGGAACAGGAGCATCCCAACTTTTTGAAGCTATCTTTGATAGGAGAACCGCTAAAAATACTTTCAAGAGGGAACGATTACCTTTCAGAATCTGCCCAAATGTATACAAGATTGCCATCGGGGCATCCCGAAGGATATTTTGAAGCTTTTGCTAACCTATACAGAAGCTTCTGTAATAAGCTATCAGCCAAAAAAACCGGGGAAAAGTCTGATGAGTTATTCCCTACAGTTATTGATGGAGCACGTGGCGTTAAATTTGTTCATGATTGTGTAAAGAGCAGCAACAAAGGTGGAGAATGGATAGATGCTTCTTTCAAAATTGGAGGTGAAGATTAATGCGCCCGGTTACAATCTTTACGGGTCAGTGGGCTGACTTACCCTTTGAAGAAATGTGTCGACTTGCTTCAGAATGGGGTTATGACGGGCTTGAAATAGCCTGCTGGGGTGACCACCTTGATCCCAAAAAAGCTGCAAGCGATGATGGTTATGTAAGGGAAAAGAAAGAAATACTAGCAAGATATAACTTGAATGTATGGGCTATTGGTAACCATCTTGCCGGGCAGTTAGTGGGTAGCAGGAATACAAAGCGCTTTGAGGTATTTGCGCCAAAAGAAACTCATGGAAATCCTGAAAAAATGAGGCAATGGGCAATTGAAGAAATGAAAGCAACTGCCATTGCTGCAAAGGCTCTTGGAGCTGAAGTTGTAACAGGGTTTATGGGTTCTACTATCTGGGAAGCCTGGTATTCTTTCCCGCCTGTTTCGGATGAATTCATAAATAATGGGTTCAAATATGTGGCGGATCTCTGGGATCCAATACTGAAAGTATTTGAAGAAAATAACGTTAAATTTGCTTTAGAAGTACACCCTACTGAAATTGCCTTTGATTATTACACCGCAGAAAAACTCCTGACTTATATTGATAGACCATCTTTTGGATTTAATTTTGATCCCAGCCATCTACACTGGCAGGGTGTAAAGCCACACCTCTTTATTTATGACTTTGCCGATAGAATTTTCCATGTGCATATGAAAGACGCTACAGTAAACCTTGATGGAAAAACTGGAATTCTTGGTTCGCATATTACTTTCGGTGATCATAGAAGGGGCTGGAATTTTGTTTCTCTTGGACACGGCGATGTTGACTTTGAAAAGATAATCAGAGCATTAAACGATATTGGCTACACGGGTCCTTTATCAGTTGAATGGGAAGATTCAGGTATGGATAGGCTCCATGGAGCAAAAGAGGCACTGGAATTTGTGCGAAGGATAGACTTCCCGAAGTCTCAACTTGCTTTTGATGATTCAATGAAAAATGATTGAGGTGGAACTGTGGATAATAACATCATCCTGAAGACAAAGGGAATTGCAAAGGAATTTTCAGGTGTTAGAGTCTTAAACAACATAAATATAGAGATAGAATCAGGAGAAATCTTTGGCATTATAGGTGAAAACGGTGCCGGAAAATCCACCTTTGTCAAAATACTCACTGGCATTTACACTCCGACAGAGGGAAAAATTTATTTTAATGGAGAAGAGATCCAGCTCGAAACGCCATTAGATGCCCGTAATGCCGGGATCACAATGATTCCTCAGGAATTCAATCTAATAAATGACCTGAATGTGTACGAAAACATTTTCCTGGGGAATGAAAGAAAAAACAGAATTTTGCTGAATAAAAAAGAGATGATTAGAAGAACCGAAGAGCTCCTCTCTGAACTTAAAGTTAGCATCCCCGCTACGGAAAGAATTGACAAATTAAGTGTCGCACAAAAACAAATGGTGGAGATTGCAAAAGCCCTTGCCTTTGATTCTAAACTGCTTATCCTCGATGAACCTACAACTGTTCTCACACGGCGCGAAATCGACATACTTTTTGGAATTATGCGACAATTAAAATCCCGCGGGGTGACGATGATATACATTTCTCACAAACTTAGCGAAGTCAAAGAAATTTGCGATCGTGTGATGGTTCTCAGAGATGGCGAAATGATAACAATTGAGCATACAGATGATATTGACGAAAAAGAAATGGCCAGAAGCATGATAGGAAGAGAATTGTCACAGGTATTTCCTGAAAAAGTTGTCCCGAAAGACAATACTGTCCTCGAAGTTGAAAAATTGAGCAGTGCCGATGGCCTTCTTAAAGATATTTCCTTTGACTTGAAAGAAGGGGAAATACTGGGTTTTGCCGGTCTCGTCGGTGCAGGAAGAACGGAGCTTGCAGAGGCATTAATAGGAATCAGAAAGAGAAAGCATGGAAGTATAATTATCAAAGGTAAAGCATGCAACATAAAGAGCCCTGCTGATGCGTTGAAGCATGGTATTGCGTATCTTTCAGAAGACAGACAGGGAATCGGTATATTGACAAACTTTGATATCCCTTCTAACATCACACTTCCGTCATTAAAACATTATTTGCGAGGAATTCTCATAAACAAAAAGAAGGAACAGGAGAAAACCGCTCAGTACATCAAACGCTTTAATATCAGAGCAGCTTCTTTGAAATCCAAATTGGAGTACCTGAGTGGTGGAAATCAGCAAAAGGTTTCCCTTGCAAAATCCCTGGACACCGGCCCTGAAATTTTCATCATAGATGAGCCCACAAGAGGAATAGATGTTAATGCAAAAAGAGAGATCTATTTCTTTATCAACGAGCTTGTTCAAACAGGAATTTCCTGCATAGTAATCTCATCAGAATTGGAGGAAATCATAGGGCTTTGTAACAGAGTGGTTGTGATGCGTGAGGGAAAAATCACCGGAATTCTTGAAGGCGAACATATAAATGAAGAAGAGATAATGTTCCATGCCACCGGTTTGAAGGGAGTTGCATAATATGTCAGCAAAAAGTGTTATTAAAAAAATCGATTTTGAAAAATATGGTTCTCTGTTTGCTTTTGTTGTGTTATTTATCATTTCCTCTTTCGCAAGCCCATATTTCCTTCAACTCCAAAATATCCTAAATATTTTAAGGCAAGTCTCTTATACGGGAATAATAGCTCTGGGCATGACTTTTGTAATCATAGGCGGTGGTATTGATCTTTCGGTTGGTTCTATGACAGCACTTGTTGGAGGTATTTCAATTCTCTCACTTAATTCGGCGATGAACTTCTTTGGATATGGTTATTGGAATGAAATAATGGCAATTATTGTCGCTGTGATTGTTAGTATTGCCTTAGGTGCTGCTGCAGGGGCTCTCAATGGTGTTGCTATAACTAAAGGTAGAATAGCTCCTTTTATCGTAACTCTCGGTACAATGGCAATTTACAGATCTCTCGCCCTATATATAGGTAAAGCAGGTGTCTTCAGATCAGATAGCTATATGTATCCAGAACTTGGCATGGGTTATTTCCTTGGAGTACCTATACCTGTCTGGGTATTTTTTGGAATGGCAGTTCTGTTCCATATCATTTTGAACTGGACAAGGTATGGACGATATATCTGTGCGGTCGGCTCAAACCAAAAAGTTGCGAGATATTCTGCAATAAAAGTGAATTTTGTTCGTTTTATATCCTATGTAATGGTAGGCGTAACCGTTGGTGTATCCGCTGTTTTCTTGACCTCAAGACTGAATTCCATAAGTTCTACGAATGGTGGTTCGGGATATGAGCTTGATGCGATAGCTGCCGTGATTATCGGTGGCACCCCTATGACAGGGGGTAGCGGAACAATATTCGGGACGGTAATCGGCGCTATTATCCTCGGAATGATAAACAATATGCTTAACATGTTAGGCGTATCACCTTATTTACAGGGAACTGTAAAGGGTATAGTCATCATTGGTGCTGTGTTGATACAGAGAAAAAGGTCCCAATAACTTGCCCATTAGGGCTATTATGGAGGTGGGGAAACATGAAACGTTTTTTGGTGGTGTTACTCGCAGTGTTGCTAGTTGCATCAATAGGCATGGCAAAAGACAAGATCAAAATCGGTGTATCAATCCCTTCTGCTGATCATGGGTGGACAGGTGGCATCGTTTGGTGGGCTCAGAAGGCAATAGCAGACTGGGAAGCAAAAGATCCAGATATTGAATTCTTCCTTGTGACTGCTGATTCCCCTGCCAAACAGGTCGGAGACGTTGAAGACCTTATGGTTAAAGGTATCGATGCACTTGTTATTCTTGCCCATGATTCAGAACCCCTCACACCAATAGTTGAAAGGGTTCACAACAAGGGAATACTCGTTGTATCAGTTGACAGAGGCCTTACAAAGCCTGTTGAGGATATCTACATCGCTGGTGACAATCCTGGCCTTGGGAGAGTTTCTGCTGAATGGCTTGCCAAGGAACTCAATTACAAGGGCGATATCGTTGTTCTTGAAGGTATTCCATGTGTAATTAACACTGAAAGGGTAAATGCCTTCATGGAAGTAATGAAGAAATACCCGAAGATCAGGATTCTTGACTCGCAACCGGCTTACTGGCAGACGGAAAAAGGACTAGAAATAATGGAAAATTATCTCCAGAAATATCCCAAGATTGATGCCGTATGGGCGCAGGATGACGATGTGCTCAAAGGAGTTCTTCAGGCCTATAAAGAATCTGGAAGAAACGACATAAAAGTTATGCTTGGTGGAGCCGGTGCCAAGGAAATCATTAAGATGGTTATGGATGGCGATCCACTTGTTAGAGCTGACGTTACATATCCACCTTCAATGATTGCCACAGGAATCAGCCTCGCAGTTATGTCTCTCCGCGGAGAAAAACTGAATGGCTTCTACCAGCAACAGATACCTTCAAAGATCATCCTGGCGGCAGAACTCGTTACCCCTGAAAACGCAGCAAATTACTACGAACCTGACTCAATATTCTGATACTGTAAAAGCTTTTAGATAAAACGGGCGGTTCCTCCGCCCGTTTTTGCATATAAATACTCAAGGATGGACATCATCTCCAAAATCATGCCCATTCCCATCATGACACCCGAAGATGCCTTTATGAAAGGCAAGCTTGAGAAATGACTTTTTCAGTTGATTGATTGTCCTTATAAGTGCTTCCGAAAGTTTCTTCACGAATATTTCTTTCTTCTTTTGGGCAGAGTTTTGCACTTTAATCGTGCAAAAATTCACATTATGTTTTCATCTTCTTTTTTCTCCCGTAATTCATGAACTTAAAAAACATCTTAGAATTATCGTGAAATAATTCACGGGAGGTGAAAACCATGTGGGAAAGTAAAGTTGACATCTACAATGTCTTTGAACTGAGAGGGAGGACCCTGTGTTATTTCGGTGTTGGAGCAATTAACAAAATCAAAGATATAGCAGAGGAATTAAAGAAAAAGGGCGTTAGTAAAGCCATAGTGATAACCGATGAGATCGCATATACTGTTACAGGCGCAAAAGATGTTGTTGAAGAGGCTTTCAGGAATGCTGGAATTGAGTGGACAGTGTTCACCGATATAACCCCAAATCCCACAGTTGAACAGATAGATATTGCAACAGACCTCGGAAAATCCTTTGGGGCAGAAGTAGTTGTTGGAATAGGTGGTGGAAGTCCAATTGATTCTGCAAAGAGTGTCGCGATACTCCTTGAATATACGGATAAAGATGCCACAGAGCTCTATGAACAAAAATTTGTTCCCGAAAAGGCAAAGCCAATAATCGCAATCAACACCACCCATGGAACGGGAACTGAAGTTGACAGGTTCGCTGTGGCATCTATACTCGAGAAAGATTACAAGCCGGCTCTTGCATATGACTGTATTTACCCGACATATGCGATAGACGATCCTGCACTTATGAAAACACTTCCTTATAACCAGACAAAGTTCACAGCCATTGACGCAATAAATCACGTTACAGAAGCTGCAACCACGCTTGTGGCAAGCCCATATTCGATCCTTCTTGCTAAGGAGACTATCAGGCTAATTTCCAGATACTTACCACAGGCTCTTGCACATCCTGATGACCTTGTAGCAAGATATTATCTTTTGTACGCTTCTGCAATTGCAGGCATTTCCTTTGATAACGGCTTGCTGCACTTCACACACGCTCTGGAGCATCCGTTAAGTGCACTAAAACCTGATCTTGCTCATGGCCTTGGGCTTGCGATTCTTCTTCCTGCTGTTGTTAAGGCGATATATCCCGCAGTACCCGAAGTGCTTGCAGAGATATATGAACCCATAGTTCCCGGTCTCAAAGGCATACCGGGAGAAGCTGATAAAGTGGCAAAAGGTATTGAGAAGTGGCTGTTTGATTTGGGAATCACTGAAAAGCTTGTGGATGTAGGATTTTCTGAAAATGATATTCCCAAATTGGTAGAATTGGCATTAAATACACCTTCATTAGGATTATTACTTAGCCAGGCACCCATTAAAGCAACCGAGCAAACCATTGAAAAGATCTACAGAGAGTCTCTTAAACCCCTCGCATAAGGCAGGCACCAAGCACTCCCCAAAAGGCCGGATAATCCCGGCCTTTTTCATTTCACGAGGTTCTAAGACTATTGGCTTTTTCTTAAGAGTTCTTTCGTACTATATAGTGAGCAAATAAAGCAGGTTTTATATTTCTTACCTAAAAGAGCTACAATTTTTTAAGACGTTTTTCCAGATCCAAGAGTTTCGCTTTTTTATTGGCGATATCTGCCTTTATGCGCAATTTTCTGCTCTTGTCATCACATACCTTCAACTGCGCCTTTAGTTTCTTTATAAGTATCTTAATACCTTCTATTTCATTTTTGAGCAATTTTTTCTTCTGCTCATTAATCTTTTTAAAAGCTCTTCGTTGAAACATACTTCCCCGATCCCCCTTTGTTTCTAAATTTCCTTTTTCCCTCATTTTAAGTTATGTATAAAAATCTCGAACTTCGATCACACATTTACATTTGAATTCTATCATATTAAATACTTGTTACATATCCCATAAATAAACACTGGAGCAATCATTTGTGATACCAATTTATGTAAAAGGTAAGGAATTATCAGAAGGAAAATATTGGTTAATAAAAGAAAAGAGGATATTTTGGTGACTTTGAAGCATGATTTCCTGATTAACAAAAAACAAACCCGCTCCCACAATTTGTTACTGGAGCGGATTATAAAAGTATTCAGTGGCTATGCAGATGGTCAGGGGACGGGGACTTGAACCCCGGGCCTCTGGTTCCCGAAACCAGCGTTCTACCGACTGAACTATCCCCTGGCTGGAAAAATTCTATCACAGGATGAATGGGTTTTCAACTCTCCACGCTTTCAATAAAGGCACTTCCAAGAACGACATCGCCAACGTAGAAAACAGCAAGTTGCCCGGGGGTTATTGCAGACACAGGATTGTCAAATTCAACTGTAAGCCTATCCTTTTCACTATATACAGACGCCTTTTCCGGTTTCATGGTGCTTCTTATCATGCACTGGCAACGAAGTTCACCATCTTTGATATCTATTAGCCAGTTTGGCTGCGCTGCTGTAAAACGCTTTTTCAATGTTTTTTCGTAAGGTCCTACAATAATGCGGTTGTTAATGGTATCAATGTCAATCACATATAACTTTTCCTTTGAAGAAATCCCCAAACCTCTTCGCTGTCCTATCGTGTAAAAGGCAAGTCCGTGATGCTTCCCCAGAATATTCCCGGCAATATCTACGATATCTCCATCAGGCAGTTTAATTCCTTCAGAACTCAAAAACCTGCGGTAATCGTTGTCTGGTATGAAACAAAGTTCCTGGCTTTCTCTCTTTTGATGTACTGGCAGGCCAAGAGATTTTGCTTTTTCCCTTATTTCCTCTTTTGTAAGCTCGCCAACAGGGAAGAATATCTTGCTCAGTTTTTCCTTTTTGATCATTGAAAGGAAGTACGCCTGGTCTTTATGGCTCGCTTTTCCCTTTGCCAAAGAAATTCCGTAATGAGGATGTTCTATTATTCTTGCATAATGTCCGCTGGCAAAGAGCTCCATACCATCTTCCAGCGCTTTTTCCATCAAAGCACCGAATTTTATGTAATCATTGCATAGAACACACGGGTTGGGGGTTCTACCTTTTTTGTATTCTGAAGTGAAATAGTCTATTATACGCGCCCGGAATATTTCGTCGAGCCTTATTATTTTGAGCTCTATACCCAGAATCTTTGCAGTCCTGAATGCATCGAAGGTATCAGAGGGGCTGCAACATACTTTTTTTGTTTCAGGAACTATTTCAAAAAGGCTATCAGGAAGGTTTTTCATGTGATAACCTACGACTTCGTGGCCCATTTCAATTAATAGAGCAGCTGCAACAGCGCTATCGACACCACCGCTCATGGCTACGCCTATTTTCATTTTCTCACTTCCAATCGAAAATTATGCTATCATAACTGGTTTTGTTTGAATTGAACTATTTCTCATTTCTGTTACATCGTATCACTGCTTGTCAGGATTTGTGTTTCAAATAGTATAATCTTAATTAGGAGGCGGTTTTATGAAGAGAATTTTCATCATCGCTTTTCTCCTTTTTACGATTATTGCTATTGCACGAACTGAGTTTAGTGTGGTTGGTTTTTACAGCCCTTATGAAATAAGCTACTCCGGTTGGAGCTCATTCATAAGTTTCAATGATGATCAGTACAGGTCTTACGATTTCACTGTAAACGAACCCCCACTTCAATTGAGTGCTACACATTCTCTGGCACTGGGGGTCTCAAGCAGAACAGGTATGCTTGCCATGTCGTACTGGATTGATATGGCAATGCTTTTGGGAGGCGGAAGAAACGAGTTCAGGTTCGGGACGATCAGGAGGAATTTTGAAAGCGGTTATGCTTTCAGAGTGCTTACTTACAATTATCAAAATACCCTTGCAGACCCTTTGAGCTCTTATCCTTACTACATAACTTTCAACGACAAGATATTCGATCCCACCGAAACAGAAGTAAGCTTCTTTCACCGCATTTACAGTTTCCGTTCAGGTTTTTACTCCACGTTTTTTCTGAGGAATTTCTGGCTGTCTTTTGCATATTATCCGGGGCTTTTCAATTTCGTTGTTGAGGCTGCAGGTGTAAAGGTTTCGGACAATAACCATTCAGTATTTTTCCCCTTTGAACCTGATGGCAATTACAATTTCTTGAATGATGAGTTCTCAATCAGTCTGGGATTTAACTTCAGTATATTCTAACACCATAACTTGGGGGTGAGGTAATGAAGAAAGGTTTTCTCGTGGTTATTTTGATCCTTCTCGCTGTCTTCGCCATTGGAAAGACTTACATGGTTGGAACCAGTGCGGATTTTCCGCCTTTTGAGTATGTTGAAGACGGCAAGTATGTCGGTTTTGATATGGATTTGATCAGAGCCATCGCCGACGAAATGGGATTCAAAGTTGTGATTGTTGACATGGCTTTCGATTCGCTCATTGCCGCATTGGCATCGGGAAATCTCGATATTGTTATAGCCGGGATGACAATCACGGAGGAAAGGGAGCAGGTTGTCGATTTCTCAACACCTTACTGGGTGGCAGACCAGAGTGTTGTTGTAAGCGAGGGTTCCGGTTTAAGCATTACCGTTTTATTCGGCGATCACGATATTGGCGTTCAAACAGGCACAACAGGAGACCTTTGGGTTGAGGAAAATCTTGTAAACACAAAGATACTCACCGGTCAGTTCAAAAGATACGAAACTTTCGTGCTTGCCATGACTGACCTGGTCAATGGAAATGTTGATGCGATTGTCCTCGATTCTCCCGTCGCGGAGATGTATGCCAAGAGCAGGCCTGTTGAAATTGTTGGCATTATCAAAACAGGTGAAGAATACGGTATAGCTGTTCAGGAAGGAAACAAGGAGCTTCTTAACCTGATCAATGAAGGTATAAAGAGGCTGCAGGAATCCGGAAAGATCGAAGAGATTATTTCAAAATATTTCTAGTTATCTGAAAGGAAGGGATAATCATCGACAAGCTATCTTTAATATTCAATTCCTTTCCAACTTTACTCGAAGGAACATGGGTAACGTTGAAGATAACGTTCCTATCATTGGGGTTGGGGCTGGTAATTGCCCTGCCCCTTTCCTTTGGGCAGGTATATGGCGGAAAGGGATTTAAAGCCTTTGTGGTTGTTTATGAGAGGATTTTCAGGAGTATTCCGGAACTGGTAATATTGTTCCTCATTTTTTACGGATTTCCGCGCGCGGGTATAAGGTTCTCGCCCTTTACCGCTGTAATTTTGGGCCTTGGGATAAGAAGCGCAGCGTATCAATCCCAGATATTCAGGGGAGCCATACAATCCATAAGCGCTACTCAAATGAGGGCTGCCCGCTCCCTTGGAATGACTAAATTTCAGGGATTTAGACATGTGGTTTTACCACAGGCTTTTAGAGTTGCTCTCCCACCCTGGGCAAATGAGTTCACCATAGTTTTGAAAGATTCCTCTCTTGCATATGCCCTGGGAGTTACAGAATTGTTGAGGCAGGGTGGATATATAATCTCAACCAGTTATGAACCAATGCTCATTTATTTGACAATTGCTGCTATCTATTTCATTATTACCTTTGCGGTGAACAGAAGCTTAAAAAAACTCGAAGAAGCTCTTGCTATCCCGGGTTTTGAGATAAAGGAGAGTATAAGATGAAAAACAATCCTTTGTTGAGAATTATAAACTTAAAGAAGCGCTTTGGCGATAAGGAAGTTTTAAAAGGTGTAAGCTTTGAGGTAATGGAAGGCGAAACAAAAGTAATTATAGGTCCAAGCGGAACCGGAAAAAGCACCCTTTTGGCTTGCATTAATCAGCTCGTAAATCCAGATGATGGCGAAATATGGTTGAAGGACGAACTCATAACGCAGGCAAAAGACATTAATAAAATCCGTCAAAGAATAGGGTTTGTTTTTCAGGATTTTGGTCTTTTTAACCATCTTACCGCCCTTAGAAATGTTATGATAGGGCTTACCAAAGTTAAGAAAATGGATAAAGATTTGGCAAGAGAAAAAGCACTTGAACAATTGAGGAAAGTCGGGCTTGAACGTGAAGCGAATCTCTATCCAGCACAGCTGTCGGGTGGCCAAAAGCAAAGGGTTGGCATTGCCAGGGCTCTAGCAATGGAACCTGAGATTATTCTCTTTGACGAGCCGACATCAGCCCTCGATCCTGAATTGATCGGAGAGGTGCTCCGTGTGATGAAAGATCTTGCGGAAAGCGGCATGACCATGCTGGTGGTTACTCACGAGATGGGTTTCGCGAGATCTGTTTCTGACGAGATTATCTTCATGGAAAATGGCTATATAGTGGAACAGGGTTCACCTGAGAAGCTGTTCAAGAACCCTGAAAATGAAAGAACGAGGCAATTTTTGAACAAATTATCCGAGCTATATGGCGAGGGCGATTGAGATGCTTATAATGGATAGGATTATAAACATTATCGAGAAATACTGGCCAGTTCTTTTGAAAGGGCTCGGAATAACCATGGAAATGACTTTGATTTCAGTTCTGGGAGGATTTGCTCTTGGTATTGTGTTAGCCCTTTCGAGAACATACGGCAATAAATTTCTGAAGATAATCTCAACGGGATTTATTGAGATAATAAGGGGAACCCCTTTGCTTGTTCAATTATTCATTTTGTATTTCGGTCTCCCACCTTATGGGTTGAAGCCTACCCCTTTTACCGCTGCCATTATCGGTTTTATAATCAACAGCGGGGCTTACCAGGCAGAGTATTTGAGAGGCTCGATTCTTTCGATTGGCAGGAACCAGATGACAGCGGCAAGGTCGCTTGGAATGACGAGAAAGCAGGCTATTATTCATATAATAATGCCACAAGCGCTTAGGCGGGTTATACCTGCCTGGAGCAATGAGTTTATCTATCTCCTGAAGTATACGTCCCTGGCTTACATAGTCGGCGCGCCCGAGCTTATGGCGCAGGCGAAGTTCATAGCGAGCAGGAATTTCCAGTTTTTTGAAGTGTACCTTGTTGTCGCGGTGATATATCTTATAGTGGTATTATTCTTCACGTGGCTTTTTGGCTTGCTGGAAAAGAAAGTAAAGATTCCCGGCCTTGAATGGGTTAGATAATTCAACAATCGGAGGTGGCATAGTGGTTCTCAACGGGAATTCCCTGACAATAGAAGGCGTCTATAATGTTGCATTCAAAGGAGAAAAAGTCGAAATATCCCCGGAAACCCTCATTCTTCTGCGCGAAAGTCGAAAAGAACTTGAAAAACACCAGCTTACAAAGACTATATACGGTGTGAATACGGGATTTGGAATACTCGCAAACAAGAAGGTAAGTCCCGAAAAAATCGAAGAGTTGCAATTCAATATAGTCCGTTCTCACGCAGCAGGCGTGGGTGATCCTCTGGCACCTGAACTGGTGAAGGCTATTATGGTTATCAGGGCAAATTCCCTTTGCAAAGGTTATTCAGGTGTTAGACCCGTTGTTGTAGAAAGAATAGTCGATTTTCTCAATCATGATATTATTCCTGTTGTTCCAGAACAGGGTTCTGTTGGTGCCAGTGGTGATCTTTCCCCGTTGGCGCATATTGCCCTGGCGCTGATAGGTGAAGGTATGGTTTTTTACAACAGCAAAAAGCTCCCAACCATGGAAGTTCTGCGCGAACTCGATATATCACCACTTACATTGGCTTCAAAAGAAGGGCTAAGCCTGTTAAACGGCACTGCGTTTATGGCTGGAGTTGGAAGCTGTGCGGTTCATATTTCTGAAAAGCTCTTCGATGAGGCTCTCACGGTGGCTGCAATGTCTGTTGATGCCCTTAAAGGTAGTACATCTCCCTTTGATCCCAGAGTGCATAAAGCTCGGCCACACAAAGGACAAATTCACGTCGCGGAAAGGCTCCTGGAGAACCTCAATGGCAGCGAAATAAGGCGCGCTCACCTTGATTGTGACAGGGTTCAAGATCCCTATACCCTCAGAACCATACCGCAGGTATACGGGGCGGTTTATGATACCATACAGTATGTAAAGAAAGTGTTTGAAACTGAAATAAATTCTGCAACGGATAATCCGTTGATCTTTGAAAATGGCGATGCGATTTCCGGAGGCAATTTCCACGGAGAACCGATAGCATTGGCTATGGACTTTCTGTCTATCGCCCTTACGGATATGGCAAACATGATCGAACGCAGGATAGATAGGCTTGTAAACCCCAAGCTCAACGATTTGCCACCTTTCCTCACAAATGGTGAAGGCGGCTTGAATTCCGGTTATATGCTGTGGCAATATACCGCCGCTGCACTCGCATCAGAAAACAAAACGCTGGCTCATCCGGCAAGCGCAGACAGTATCCCCACCTCTGGTTTTCAGGAAGATCATGTGAGCATGGGTGCCTGGGGAGCTAGAAAACTATGGAAAATAGTAGACAACTGGAGTCAGATTATTTCTATTGAAGCTCTTCTGGCTTATCGGGCTATGTGTTTCAGAAAGCCGTTGAAATCGGGGAAAAGGATCGAAGAATTGTTTTCAAAGTTTCAGGAAATCCTAACGGATCATGATAAAGATAGGTACTTTGGTGAAGAATTCAAAGCAGCACTTTCGCTGCTGAAAAAAAGAGCTGGCCTATAATAAAAAAACTGGGAGGAGTTCTCCCAGTCTGGTGCCGGAGGCGGGACTTGAACCCGCACAGGCATAATGCCCACATGATCCTGAGTCATGCGCGTCTGCCAATTCCGCCACCCCGGCACGCATAAATAGTTTATCATCACGTAAAGGAGGTGTCAAGATAGGTGCTGAGACACTTAAGGGGTGTTTTACTGATTTTCCTGACCTTATCGATATCTGTGGTATCTTTTTCATTGTCTCATCCCATTGCCCTCCTTCAAAATGATTCTGACTATCCAGATGGCGGTTCATTCATAGAAAAGGCTTTGGATAAACTGAATGCAGATTATGAGGTTTACCGGACTTTTCGTGGCGAATTCCCCAAAAAAGGAGAATACTCAGCACTCATTATCAGTGGGGGAAATAGCATGGCGGCGTATTTTAGCAACTCAGGCCATGCAAAAGCTTCTGTTGAGCTTATAAAAGATGCAGATGTCCCTGTTTTAGGAATATGCATGGGTTTCCAGATTATTGGAAGGATATACGGTTCTGCTCTCATAATCTCTGAGGAGCGTGGCTGGCGAAAACTAAAGATTGTAAAAGATGATGTGCTCCTTACGGGGATCCCGGAAGAATTTAACGCATGGGAGAATCATCTTTTTACGCTGAACAGGCTTCCGAAAGAATTTGAGTTGCTCGTTATAAACGAATCAGGATCAATACAGATGATGAAGCACAAAAGTAAATACATTTATGGTGTCCAGTTTCATCCGGAGAAAGGAGACCTTGATAGGTTTAATCATGGTTACATGGTTCTTGTGAATTTCTTGACGCTTGTAGAATATCTCAACAGGAAGAATATGGTTCAACCTTGAAGCAGCTGCCTTAATTTCTCGATCTGTTCCCTTTTTCCAAGAACCATCAAAGACTGCCCCGGTTTTATCAGAGTAGAAGCCCCGGGATTGAATGTGCTTTTTCCGCTAGTGTGTATGGCTATGACGATCAAACCTGTCTCTTGCGGGATTCTGAGTTTGCCAAGCTCAATGCCTTCTGATGGAAAATCTTCTGGAACATCTACCTGTTCGAAATAAATCTGCATGTCACCTGATTCGACCAGTGTGTCGAGAAAACCTTCTATACTTGGATTTAAGATCAAGTTCACCATTCTGCGGGCACCTATTTCAGGTATGGGAAGCACCTTTGAAGCACCTGCATAGTACAGCTTTTTGATGTTTTCTACTTCATTGGCTTTGGCAATTATTTCCAGCGAAGGGTTTAATTGCCTTGCAGTTAGCACAACAAAGACGTTATCCGCATCTACCGGAAGCGTGGTGATCAATCCTTTGGCTCGGTCAACGCCTATCTGTTTCAAAACTTCCTCATTTACCGCATCTCCTTTGAAACACGTCAGGTTTTCAGCGGAATTTTCTATATACTCAATGCGTTCGGAATCATTGTCAACAAGGATTGCCTTAAGCCCCCGTTCTGACAGCATTTTTGCAATGCTAAACCCGATAGTTCCTGCTCCAATTACAATTATGTGGTCTTTCATTTTTACCAGCTCCTTTAACATTTTCCTTCTTTTCAGGGTCTGGCTTAGTTCGCCTTCAACCACAAAAGCGGCGATTTTAGAGAAAGCATAAACGCCCAGAGTAATACTGCTGAATATTAGCAAGCTTGTAAAAAGCTTTCCAGCAGGTGTTAAGTCTCTTGGTGTGCCATAGCCTACAGTTGATATCGTAATTACAGTCATAAAAAACGAATCGGTTAAATCCCAGCCTTCAATAATTGCGTACCCAAAAACTCCAGAAATAAACACCATTACAAGATAGAATATCGCAAAAACTATCGATTTCAAGCCCTTTGCCCGATCAACCATCTCTCAACTCCCTCATAGCTTTTTCTATCTTTGCTAATCCCTTTTCCAGGAGAGTTCTGGGACAGGCGAAGTTCAATCTCTGAAATCCTTCGCCACCTTTTCCAAAAATGGGGCCATGACCCAACGCAACTTTTGCCCTGTGAAGCAATAAATTTCGAATTTCATTGTCGTTCATTCCGAGGCCTCGAAAATCCAACCATAGCAAATATGTGCCTTCCGGTTTTACAGGCTTAATCCCGGGTATATTCTCATTTATATATTTGACCGCATAATCCCTGTTTCTTTCAAGATATTCGAGAAGCTCGTCAAGCCATTCTTTACCATGACGGTAAGCCATTTCCGTCGCATTGATTCCAAAAATATTCCCCAACCTCATAAAGAGTTGATCATAAAGCCTGTTCTCAAATACTTTTCTTAGTTTGCTGTTGGGAACAATGGTGAGAGAAGTTTCAAGACCTGCGATATTAAAGGTCTTGCTGGGCGCCATGCATGTTATAGAAATTTCTGAAAGTTCCTCTGAAATCTTTGCAAAGGGAGTATGCTTTGAACCTGAATAAACAATGTCGGAATGGATTTCATCGGACAGCACTATAACACCTTTTCTTAAACAGATTTCTCCAAGTGTTTTAAGCTCGTCTTTCGTCCAGACACGTCCAACAGGGTTGTGAGGACTGCAAAGTATGAGAAGCTTTGTTTTATCATCAATCTCTTTTTCGAGGCTGTCAAAATCCATTTCGTAACGACCATTGCTATACCTGAGCTCATTTACTGCTAATTCGCGGTTGTTATTCTTTATGACATCAAAGAATGGGTAATACACAGGTGTCTGAAGCAACACCTTTTCTCCCGGTTTTGTGAAAGCCTGAACAGCTATTGCTATGGAAGGAACCACTCCCGGAGAAGCTATTATCCATTTCCTCTTTATATCCCAGTCGTGCCTGACCTTAACCCAATCTATGAAACTCTGATAAAAACCGTCATTTCTTGCTGTATATCCGAATACACCGTGTTTCGCTCTCTCTGTTAGGGCTTCTATTAACGCAGGCGGGGATCTGAAATCCATATCCGCAACCCACATTGGCAAGAGATCATCGGAACCGAAGATTTCTTCAAGCATATCCCATTTGTATGAAGAGGTCCCGCGCCTGTCAACTATCCTATCGAAGTCATACCTCATTGAATGCTTCCTCCCTTTTGTCCTGCGTTAATTTAATGATATCATTTTACTAAAGAAAATAAGAAGGTGAGAACGTGCTTCTAATAAGCTATTTTGAACCCTTTGGAAGGGACCCTTTGAATTCAACAGAAGTGATTTGTGAAGAAATCAAAAGGGTTAGAAGAGATGTTCAGTTTGTAAAACTTCCAACTGTGTTCTATGAATCAGGAACAGTCTTGACGAGCCTTATAAAAGAAGTAAATCCTGATACAGTTATAATGCTGGGGCAGGCTGGTGGCAGGGCAGCAATAACCCCGGAAATGGTTGCGTTAAACTGGATTGATGCTCGCATTAAAGACAACAGGGGACAAAAGCCTATCGATAAGAAAATTGTCGAAGGAGGACCAGCGGCGTATTTTTCGACACTTCCTGTAAGGAAAATTGTTGAAGCTCTTACAAAAGGAGGCATTCCTGCAAGAGTATCTTACTCCGCTGGCACTTTTGTATGCAATGCACTTTTTTATCAGGTGATGCATTTCATCATTGAAAACCGCTATCAGATTAAAGCTGGTTTTGTGCATTTCCCATACCTTTCAGGACAGGTGCTTTACAGGGAAGAAGCCCCTTCTTTAGACCTTGCGAAATCAATTGAGGGATTGAACTTGATCATTGAACTCATGGAGGGGAGTTTATGAAAGTAGCTGGTGCGCTTTTTGATCCCGTATACAGCGATAAAGAGCAAAGCAAACTGGAAGCGATAGATGCTTTTAAAGAAGCAGCAAATGCTGGCGCGGACTTAATCGTGTTTCCAGAAATGACTCTTAGCGGTTTTACCATGAATTGCCCTTTACACGATCCAGGCGATATGAGCTTTTTTGAGGAACTAGCAAAAACGAACGGGATAGCAGTAATCTATGGCACTGTTTTAAAAGTGGAAAATTGCTTATATAACACAGCCGTATTCTATGATCCTGAAAGCAACAAAAGAGCAGTGTATTTTAAGAGAAAACTTTTCCGCTATGCTAAGGAAGATGAATTTTATTGTTCGGGAAAGAATTCTGTCCAATTTTCCTATCAGGAATTGAAATGTTCACTTTTGATTTGCTATGATTTGAGATTTCCCGAGTTATTCAGAGATACGATAGGCGGCGAGCTTTTTTTCGTAATAGCATGCTGGCCAAAAAGCAGGAAATTACATTGGCATACACTTTTAAGAGCGCGAGCAATAGAAAATCAGGCATTTGTGATAGGTGTAAACAGAATAGGTATCGATGAAAAGGGTGTTGATTATGGGCAATTAAGCGCTGTCTATGATTATTATGGCAAAAGACTCAAGCCTTCTATAAAAACCAGCAAGCTTTTGATCTGGGAAATTTCCAGTCAGAGAATCAAAAAAATGTATCACTGGCGGAAGGTATTTCCAGTATTGAAAACATAAAAAAATTGCTGCCCTTTGCGAGGGCAGCGAAGCGGTCTGAGGGTTACTTCAGCAATACTATTATAACTCAATCAGGCGTATTGAAGACCATAAGCGTTATCTAATGCCAACTATAGGCTCTTGACACTCTCAAGCTTTCATTGATAGGGCAGTTTGTTTCATCTTAGCATGGAGATTGTCAACGTCCTTAGATAATGTATATGCTGAGAAGAACAACGCAAAGGCACAAGGAAGCCAAAAAAGTGCTGAAATGTTCATTGCCGCGGAAAGAGAGCCAAGGGTTACAGAAATACTTCCAGCAAAAACCTTCCCCAGCCCTGTTCCAAGTGAGTCAGTTATGTTAAACACTGAGAAAATGCGGCCGCGATTTTCAGGCACATTCACATTCATCAGCATAGTTTTCATATTTGGCCCGGTCATTGATGCTGTTGCGGCAGCAATCATACCCAGCAATGAAACAAGAAGGAATTCCGTTGTGTTAGTAACAGTCGGAAGGTTAAGAACAGCAAGGGCTAAAAAGGCTCCTGCAGCGGTCATTATAGCACTGAATATTGGCATGTATGCTTTTCTTTTTTTGTAAAGCATTCCCCCGATTATGCCACCAAAGAATATACCGAGAACATTACCAAGTCCGAAGAAGATAAAGACAATTGTGGCTTTTCCCTGATCCAGCCCTTTGTATCTCTGAAGAAACTCGACAAGAAAATAGGGTATTGCACCCCAGGGAATGGTTCCCAGTATGCCCTGAATGAACAACACGAGATTTGTCTTTATCTTGAATAAATCGAGATAGTCACTCAACTTAACCTGGGCATTATATTTCTGGCCTTTCTTTACCAGATCGCCAACAGCAACCTCTGCACTCCCTCTTTCAGGCTCTTCAGCTATAAAGTAAAAGAGCAAAACGAAAATGAGATTTGGCAACGAGACAATCATGAATGGAATTCGCCAGCCAAGGCTTTCTCCAGAAAAACCCGCGATGACCATGCCAAGAATTGCACCGATTGATATCGCAGTTGAGAGTATAGCATTCACTTTGGCCCGCTCAGTTTCGTCAAAGATATCGCTCGCATATGAAAAAACTACCGGGAAGACAGCGCCAATACCTATTCCTGTGAGTGCCCTTAATAAGAAAAGCTGAGGATAACTTGTTGCAAATGCCGAAAAGAAGCAAGGGATTTCCCCTACGAGCACGCTTAAAAGGAGAAGTTTCTTTCTTTCGTACTTATCAGCCAGAAAACCCCAGACCAGGCTAAGTATTGCGCCAATAATGGTAAAAGAGCCTGCAATATAACCAATCTCCCTATCGCCAATTGCAAACTCCTCTTCAATTCTGCCTATGTTTGGCGCCATAACCATCTGATCGGCATTCAGCAATACCATCATGAGCAGCAATATCCAGAGGACAAAGCTCTTTCTTCCCATAATTTACCCCCTTATTCGAGATCTTCGTTCAAATTTGTAAAATCCCTGATGAAATTATCCTTTTCCCGCCACTTTTTGCGCACTTTGACAAAGAGCTCAAGAAATACTCTGGAATCGAAAATGTACTCCATATCCTGACGCGCGAGTACACCTATCTTTTTTATCATAGCTCCATTTTTCCCTATTATTATTGGTTTCTGGCTCTGACGCTCAACTATAATGTCAGCCCTGATAAAAAGCACGCCATTTTCTCTATCCTGAAAATCGTGGATATAAACACCGGTGGAATGGGGGATTTCCTCTTTTGTAAGCAGAAGCACTTTTTCTCTGATAATTTCCGCAGCCATAAAGCGCGAAGACCTATCTGTAACTATATCTTCCGGATAAAGCATGGAGCCTTCTGGAAGCCTTTTTATTATTTCTTCGAGCAATTCATCTACACCATCGCCTTTTTCAGTAGATATAAAAAAATGTTTCTCTACATTTTCGAAAAGCGCGAGAGCTCTTTTTGAAAATTCTACCAGTCTATCTTTACTTGGTGCTAAATCGATTTTGTTTATTGCAAGAAATGCTGGAATCTTTGATGCATTTACATGCTGGGCAACCAGATGGTCTGATGCCTTTATGCCGTCTTCATAATCGACTAAAATGAGAAGAAGGTCGGAGCCATTTAGAGCTCCGACCGCAATTTTTACGAGGTATTGCCCCAGTTTATGAAGGGGCTTATGAATGCCGGGTGTATCGTAAAAAATAACCTGTCCTTTTTCGGTGGTCAATATCCCCCCAATACGATTACGGGTAGTTTGCACTTTATCGGAGACAATTGCAATTTTCTCGCCAACGAGTCTGTTTATCAGCGTTGATTTTCCGACATTGGGTTTTCCCACCATGGAAACAATCCCGGATTTGTAACCCATAGCGCTTATTAAACCCCCTCATCGAGAAGCTGAGAAAAGTCTGCGATTTTTAAAAATAGCTCATCAAGCGCTTTTAAGAATCCCAGCCTGTTGAGCCTGATGTCGGGTTGATTATCCATGACAAAAACATTGTCAAAGTACTTGTCGATGGGTTCCTTCAAAGAAACAAGATCCTCTATGGCACTGTCGAATTTGTGCTCATCGATATGTTTTTTTAGAGAATCATACACTTTTAAATACTCGTTAAAAAGGCTTTTTTCCTCTTCTTTAAGGAAAAGCCTGCCGTCGAATCTTGTTGAATCATGCTTTTTGCTAATGTTATGCACACGCTGATAAGCAATTAAAAGATTGTTGAATTCAGCATTACCAACGATTGATTTCAACGCTGAAGCAACGAGTTCTCCGTTGTATGGAAGATTCCACCAGGAATTGACTGCGCGCGCAATTCTAATCGAATAACCCTTTTCCATCAAGAAGTTTTCATATCTGTTCTGCGTGAATGTTTCGAGCTTATCAGAAAATTTTTCATAATCAAATCCATATATTTCAGCTGCGTGTCTATATAAATCTTTTATGTCTATATACCATCCGAGATTGCAAAAGATGTTGAAAACAAACTGGAATTTTCTTCTAATTCCGTAAGGGTCTTTTGAGCCTGAGGGGATATTACCCAGAAAGAAATTTCCTACAATTGTATCAATTCTATCGGCAATTCCCACGACGGCTCCGGATAGCGTCTGAATTTCTGCAACATTGTCTTTATAATGCTCTTCTATACCCTGGGCGACCTCTTCAGGCTCACCAGATTTAAGCGCATAAATTCTTCCCATTGTACCCTGCAATTCCGGGAATTCGTAAACAATCCTTGTACCTAAATCAGCCTTTGAAAGCTCTGCAGTTCTTAGTATCTGGGCTCGTTCCTCAGGTTTTGAAAACAGCTTTTCGGAAATTGCATCGGAAAGCTTTCGTATTCTCAAGGTTTTATCGTACATACTGCCGAGACTACGCTGAAACAGGATATCTTTGAGTGTTTCGTTATATGAATCCAGAGGTTTTGAGAGATCCTTATAATAGTAAAAGTGAGCATCTTCAAGCCGTGCGTTAATCACTTCCTCATATCCGCGTTTTACATTCCCCTTTGGATCGCCAGGCCCATCCTGAAAGGCAACAAATTCCTTGCTAAGCTCACCTTTTAAGTAAACCGGGAAAGTCCGTTGATGATGTTTAATCGTTACAATAATGACTTCAGGGGGGAGCTCAAGATATTTTTCGAGGAATTCGCCAACAACAGCTGTTGGATATTCGGTAAGACTTACAACTTCCTCAAGCAGCTCTTCGTCCACCGGGATTTTTGCATTTAGCTCATTTTCAACTCTTTTGAGCTCATTCAGAACGCGCGCTTTCCGATCCTGAATATCCGCCAGCACAAGCGCTTTTCTAAGATTTTCAAAATAAGTCTCAGCGTTCACTTCAACCTTATCAAAGAAGAATCTATGTCCTTTAGACCAGTTTGAAGCTTTTTTTCCAAAGGCTTCAAATTCAATCACTTTATCGTTCAGCATTGCAACAATCCATTTCACAGGGCGTACAAATGAGAAATCATCAACACCCCAGCGCATGGGTTTTCTGAATTTCAAAGAGTTTAGCAAATCTTTGAATACAACGGGAAGCAATTCTTCTGTATTTTTTCCACGCACAGTACGCTTTAAGAATACATATGGAATTCCTTTTATTTCTTTTACAACTACATCTTCAACGGTTGCATTGTTCGCCCTTAAAAATCCCTCTAAGGCTCTTGTGGGTTCTCCGTTTTCAAAGGAGATTTTCTTTGCCGGGCCTCTCTTTTCTTCAAAGAAGTCCTCTTGCTTTTCCAAAAGCCCATCAATAAGCACCCCGAACCTTCTGCTCCCCACAAAAGTTCTGATGCTCTCATACTTCAATTTATAGTTGTTAAGAAGGATTTCCAGCTGTTCATTCAACTGCTTTGTCAGATTCTTGACTTCAGTTGATGGAAGCTCTTCGACGCCAACTTCTAAAAGCGCTTTACAGGTCATTATTATCACTCTCCCTGGCTACATATGTTTCCGCGACTTGTTTTGCCATGTTTCTTATTGATTTTATATAGCCCTGTCTTTGGGAAACGCTTATTGCATTGCGGGCATCAAGAAGGTTGAATGTATGGGAGCACTTCACAAGATAGTCATAGGCTGGCAATAGAAGTTCGCTTTCCATGCATCTTGAAAATTCATTTTCGTAAATTTTGTATAGCTCAAAAAGCATATCTGTATTAGCAAGCTCAAAATTGTATACAGAAAACTGACGCTCATTTTCAAGAAATACATCCCCATATTTGAAATGCTCATTCCAGTTGATGTCAAAAATGCTGTCTTTCCTTTGGAGATACATTGCAATGCGCTCAAGACCATAGGTTATTTCCAGCGAGACAGGATAGACATCTACGCCGCCGACCTGCTGGAAATATGTGAATTGGGTAATTTCCATGCCATCAAGCCAGACTTCCCAACCGATTCCCCAGGCACCAAGGGTAGGAGATTCCCAGTTATCTTCCACAAATCTGATATCATGTTCCTTTGGGTCAACACCCAGAACTCTCAATGAATCAAGATAGATCTCTTGAGAGTCTTCTGGAGAAGGTTTCATTATGACTTGATACTGGAAATAACGCTGGGTTCTCATGGGGTTTTCACCATATCGCCCATCAGTTGGCCTGCGGCAGGGCTGCACAAACGCCACTTTCCACGGCTTTTTGCCTAGAGACCTCAGAAAAGTTGAAGGGTGAAAAGTTCCGGCACCCATTTCTACATCATATGGCTGATCAACAAGGCAACCTTTTGAGCTCCAATATTCGTTTAGCTTTGCTATTATTTCCTGCAAGTACATTTTTTAGCCTCCATTCTTATTCAAGCGAGATTAGATAGTAGTAATATGGCTGGCCGCCTTTATGCACTTCAAATTCCATGTCATCATAATCATCAGAAAGTAGTTCGATGAGTTTCTCAGCCTGTTCTTCTTTAACATCTGAGCCATAGAACACTGTTATGATACTGTATTCATCTTCTTCAGCATCTTTAAGTATTGAGCCAATTGCGTCGCGAACAACTTTTTCGAGTTTTCGGCCGGAATTGATCAGCCCGTCTTTTCCGATTGCAAGGTATTCGCCTTTACGAACTTTTTTACCCTTTATGCTTGAATCCCTGATCGCATAAGTAACAGATATAGGGATTACATGACTCATGGCTTCCTTTATTTCTTCTAAGAGCTTTTCGGTCTCTAACTCGTCATCATATACGGTAAGAGCAGCAATTCCTTCCTGGACAGTTTTTGTCTCGAGAATAAAGACTTTTTTGCCCGGGTTTTTCTCCATAACCGCTGTTGCGGCTTCACGGGCGGTTAGGAGTATATTGGGATTGTTAGGGAAGACTATTACATTTTCAGAGTCAAGACGCTCAATTGCTTGAAACAGGTCTTTCAAGCTCGGATTCATAGTTTGACCGCCTTTAATTATATAGTCTACCCCAAGACTCTTCATGATCTCACTCAGGCCTTCTCCGGGTGAAACTGCTACAATGCCATGTTTCTTTCCAGCGGCGTAGGTTTTCTTTTCTTCTGCACTGGCTTCCACTATGTGGTCGTGCTGGATTTTCATATTATCGATTTTTACCTTTTGAAGATCACCATGTTTCAGGAACTCTTCAATGACATCGCCCGGATGGTCTGTATGAACGTGGATTTTTATGAGATCATCTTGATTCACAGCGACAATTGAATCACCCATAGTTTCAAGGTATTTCTTTAAAGCGTCGACTGTTTCATGAGTTCCACCATTTTTATCTCTTAACTTGATTATCAACTCTGTGCAATAGGAAAATTTTATCTCTTCGCGTGCTATTTCTACAATCTGCTCAGCAGAAATTGTAGCAGCAGCCGGGGTTTCCAGAAGCTCAGCTTCAATTTGACCAAAGGCTGCCAGTTTGAACCCTTCAACTATGTATGCTAATCCTTTTGCACCGGCATCAACGACACCGGCTTCCTTAAGTTTATCGAGCATCTTAGGGGTTTCATCAACCGTTTTAAAGGCAATTTCAGTTAAACGGTCAAAATACTCTTCAAAATCCTCGACCTCTATCAATTCAGAGAGCCCTTTCTCTGCTAAAACACGTATTACTGTAAGCATAGTTCCTTCAACAGGCTTCATAACTGATTTATAGGCCACTTCCCTTGCCTTCACAAGGCATTCGCTAAAAGCTTTTGTGGTAAGATATTTTCGTCCCTTTGTTCCTTCAGCGAATCCTCTGAAAATCTGCGAAAGAATAACACCAGAGTTTCCACGAGCTCCCATCAACATTCCTTTTTTTACTGCATCTACAATCTGGTCAAGATCAGTTGAACTGAGCCGGTTCAGGTATTCTACGGCTTCAAGAACTGCTGCACTCATATTGGAACCTGTATCACCATCTGGTACAGGAAACACATTTAGAGCGTTTATCTCATCCTTATTAACGAGCAAACGCTCAGCGGCTTTTTTGAAAGCTACTGCAAAAAACTTGCCGTTGAGTCGTTTCATTGATAGCGCCCCCCGTTAGTCTTGTAGTCCAACAACGTATACATTTACTTTTACGTTGTTAGCCTCTGTTAGGAGTTTCAGCCTGTGGAATACATTTTCCTGAATATTGGCGACGACAGTGGGGATTCTTACACCATATTCAAGAACCAGCTCAACGTTAATTTCAAGTGTTCCATCAAGTTCCTCAATAACCTTTATTCCGTGCTTTTCTTCGGAACCAAGTATTCTAGCAAAAAAGCCTTGTTGGGGTGAACCAACATTGACCGGGCCGTAAGATTCCTGAACAACCTTTTTAACGATCGAGCTTATGGCCTGTAATGTTATTTCGATCTTTCCGTATTCCGTGGTTATAAGCATTCATTTCACCTCGCAATTTCTTAATTGTGCTTTCCAGGCCTTCAAAATCAAGACCATGATCTTTTAAAATTTCCATTCTTGTACCATGTTCAGAGAATTCATCATCGATACCCATTATATGGAATTTCCCGCTGTAATTTCTTGAATTTGCGTAAAGCATGATCGATGTCCCAAAACCACCAATCTTTATGCCCTCTTCTACTGTCAGTATTAGATTGTTTTCCTCTAAAATCGCATCAAGAGCTTCGGTATCAAGGGGTTTAATAGCTCTGCAATTATACATATTAAGACCATATTTTGCGGCGACTTCTCTTGCAGGCTGAACCATGCTCCCAGTTGCAAGCACAGCGATTTTTTCTTTTCCATTAATAAGTTTCTCCCATTTCCAGAGCTTTATTCTTGACATATTTTCTATTATTTCAGACAGTATACCATATTCAGACTGTCTTGGATACCTGATTGCGACAGGTCCATCAAGCTCTTCATATAGCAAAAGACTGTAAAACATATTTGCAAGTTCTTGAAGGCTTGATGGAGCAAGGATTTTCATATTTGGGATTATATTCAAATAGGCTATGTCAAATACGCCATTGTGTGTTGCGCCATCGTGCCCAACAATTCCCGCCCTATCTATTGCAAAAATCACAGGCAATTTTTGCAGGGCAATATCATGAACAATCTGGTCAAAGGCGCGTTGTAAAAATGTCGAGTAAACTGCGAAAATAGGTTTTGCACCTTTAACTGAAAGGCCACCTGCAAATGTTGTGCAAAGTTGCTCAGTTATTCCAAGGTCATAAAACCTTCCTGGAAATTTTCTAGCAAATTCCGTAAGACCTGTCCCATCAGGCATGGCCGCTGTTATGGCAACTATACGCGTATCTTTTTCAGCTAATTTCGCGACAACATTCCCAAAGACTTTGCTGTATGTAATAAGCGAGTCATTGTATATTTTTTCGCCTGTTTCAGGATCAATTTTAGATACACTGTGAAATTTCGCAGGATCCTTTTCGGCGTATTCCAGCCCTCTACCTTTTTGAGTCACCACATGAATAATGAAAGGCTCGTTAAATTCCTTTATTGTCTTGAAAATCTCCTCCATTTCCTTGATGCTGTGGCCGTCAACAGGTCCAACATAATTAAGGCCGAAATCCTCAAAAACATTATCCCCCAAAAAAGTGTGCTTTATGCCATCTTTTATTCGAGAGAGCAAATGTTCGAGCCCTTTCATGTGCATAGTTTCAAGGGTGCCCTTTATATCACCTTTAATTTCTCTATAAACGGGATTCAGTCTTAAATCAGTTAGCGTCATTGAGAGTGCTCCTACATTCTTGCTGATACTCATGGCATTATCATTCAAAACGATTTTTAATTTTGAGCCTAACTGTTTTAATTGGTTAATAGCTTCAAGGCTTATTCCAGATGTAAGGGCACCATCACCAATAACCACAACTATGTTCTTCTTTTCATTGGCCATTGAAATAGCTTTCTCAATTCCTAGAGCTGCCGGGATAGATGTGCCTACATGGCCCGCGCCGAACACATCATATACACTCTCATCACGTTTTAAGAAACCACTAATACCACCTTTTTGGCGCAAAGTCTCAAATTCGTTATAGCGCCCTGTAAGTAATTTGTGAGTATATGCCTGATGTCCCGTATCCCATATTATGATATCCTCATCCGGGTCAAAAATGCGATACAGGGCCAAAGTAAGCTCAACAGTGCCAAGGTTTGAAGAAAGATGACCGGTATTTTTGGAAACCACGGTCTTAATATAATCCCTGATTTCTCCAGCAAATACTTTCAGTTCCTGGTAACTGTAATTCTTTATTTTCTTGAAAAGGGGTTCCTGATTACTCATAAACCACCATCCAAAATCCTCTTAAAGGATTCAACAAGATGTTTAAACAAAACAGCCGTAGTAACAAGTCCTACTCCTTGCGGAACAGGTGTTATTGCTGAAGCCTTTTCCCTGACCTCATCAAAATCGGTATCTCCAACGATCTTTCCATCGGAGAAGTTGATACCAACGTCTATTACAACTGCCCCATCTTTAACCCAGCTTTTTCTTACAAAGCCTGCTTTACCAACAGCGCTGACAAGAATGTCAGCAGCTCTTGCTTTCTCATCAATATTCTTTGTACGGGAATGGCAAACTGTAACGGTTCCATCTACGCCCTTTTTGAGCATGAGCATGGCAAGTGGTTTACCAACTGTTGTAGATCTACCGAGTATGGTAACATCCTTCCCTTTTATGGGAATGTTATAGTAATTCAGTATCTCCATAACCGCTTCGGCTGTAGGAGGAGCATAACTCGTTTCGCCAATAACCACTCCACCCAAATTCATCGGTCCCCTGCCTTCAACATCCTTCAACGGTGATATGCTTTTGATTACCATGTCTTCATCGACTTCTTTTAGAGGATGCATAACCATGACTCCGGAAATCCCGGGGTCGTTGTTGAAACGCATAATGTCTTTGAATGGTTGGCTTGAAGCTTCAACCACCTGCACAGGTATATTAAGCTTTTCGCCCTGTTTCAGTATCGACTTCATATACGCTTGCGTGGAATTATCTGGATGACTACAATACAAAACAAGCCTCGGTCTTTTTTGACCGAAACGAGATATCTGCTCTGAAATTTCCTGATAAATCTTTCTAGATACCTGCCTACCACTAAGAATAGTCGCCATATAATCACTCCGTTAAAAAAGACCTATAATTTCGCCATTTCCGTCAATGTCTATCCTTTGAGCATTGGATTCCATTGGTAACCCGGGCATTAACATAATATCGCCTGATACAGCTACAACAAAGCCTGCTCCTGCTGAAAGCGCCAAATCCCTTATTTGAAAATTATATCCCTTCGGCACACCGAGTTTTTTGGCGTCATCTGAAATCGAATACTGCGTTTTTGCTACAATAACCGGGTAATTGCCAAAACCTTGCTTTTTAAGAATTCGAAGCATGCTCTTTGCTTTTGGTTCGAAGCTGTAACTGCCAGCCCGATACACTTCTTTGGTGATAGTGCTGAGTTTTTCTTCTATTGGAGCGTCAAGAGGGATAAGCGGCTGGTATTCGCTTCCGGTATTTGATAACTCAACAACGCGCTTCGCAAGAGCTATACCACCGTTTCCGCCATCTTTCCATACTGTTGAAATTTCAAAGGGGATATCATTCTTGTCACACAGATCGGCCAAAAGCTTTTTCTCTGCGACAGTGTCATCCGGAAAATCGTTAATAGCGACAACTACCGGCAGCCTAAATTTGCGCATATTCTCATAATGCACTTTGAGGTTTTCAAACCCCTTTCTCAGCGCATCAGTGTCTTCAATTTCAAGTGACTTTTTATTTGCACCGCCATTCAACTTGAGAGCCCTTATAGAGGCTACCAGAACAACAGCAGAAGGCTTGAAATTACCAACTTGTGAAACGAAATCAAGGAATTTTTCTCCGCCAAGATCAGCACCAAATCCTGCTTCGGTTACCACAAAGTCAGAAAGTTTTAAAGCCATTTTTGTGGCGATAATCGAATTCGTGCCGTGAGCGATATTTGCAAAGGGTCCACCATGGACAAAAGCTGGTGTCCCCTCGATTGTTTGCACCAGATTAGGGTTAATAGCGTCTTTTAAGACAGCTGCCATTGCGCCTTGAATATTGAGGTCCTTGACTCGCACAAAGTCGCCACCTTTGCTCAGACTGATTATGATGTTACCCAGGCGATTTTTTAGATCTTCAATATCTTTGGCCAGGCACAAAATAGCCATGACCTCAGATGCGGCGGTGATGATAAAACCGTCTTCCCTTGGATGGCCATTAGATCGTCCACCCAATCCTATCACGATATTCCTGAGAGCTCTATCGTTCATATCCATGGCTCTGGGCCAATATATGCGAGTCGGATCAAGTTCGAGCTTGTTACCAAACTTTATATGCGCATCAATTGAAGCGGACAAAAGGTTATGCGCGGTGGTTATCGCGTGAATATCACCAGTAAAGTGTAAATTGATTTCCTCCATAGGCAAAACCTGTGCATATCCACCACCGGCAGCACCGCCTTTAATGCCCATTACCGGACCAAGAGATGGTTCTCTCAAAGTTACGAAAGTCCTCTTACCGATCTTGTTCAAAGCCATAGCAAGGCCAATAGATGTGGTTGTCTTCCCTTCGCCGGCGCTTGTTGGCGTAATGGCAGTTACAAGAACGAGTTTCCCGTCCGGTTCTTCTTTTAAGGCTTCAAGATACTTATGAGATACTTTGGCTACGTTGTCGCCAAATAGTTTGAGATATTCTTTTGGAATTCCAGCCTTTTTTGCAACTTCTGTTATCGGAAGAAGCTTTGCCTGTCGTGCAATTTCAAGGTCATTCATCAAATCACCTCATCAAAGTCCCCGCTTTGAAGGCGGTGTATGCTGTTTTGCTATTCTGTCAAGAACACCGTTAACGAATTTTCCGTCCTCCACAGATCCATATTTCTTAGCAAGTTCAATGGCTTCATTTAGAGTAACTTCGATCGGAATATCCAACTCATAGAGCAATTCATATGTTCCAAGCCTTAGAACGTTCTTGTCAACAGCTGTCAAGCGATCAAAAGTCCAGTTTATCAAATGCGATGAAATCACACGGTCAAGCTCTTCAAGATGTTCTAAAATTCCACTTAGGTATTTATTAGCCCTTTGCCACGTTACTTCGTCGAATGAGTGAAATCCTGATTCCTTCCTCAAAAAACCGGCTGCGGCATCGGCATCTTTGTGAAAATCATATTGAAATACAGATTTAAAGACGATATCACGCATTCGTCTTCTGTTTCCACGCTTTTCAGCCATATGTTATTTTCCCTCTTCTTCGTCTTCTTCCGTTTCGCTTACCTCTTCTGGTTTCCTTTCAATTACTTCCTCAACATCGAGAACTTTAACGTAAACCTCAGACACTTCAAGACCGCTCAAATTTTCGACATCTTCCTTTAATTTCCTCTGCAAATTTCTTGCATACTCAGGTATCGATTCACCATATTTAACTTTTGTGGAAACATTGATCTTTATCTGCTTTTTACCGGTGTCGGAATCTTCTACTTCTATGTCCACAGCCGCTTTGGCTTCTTTTTTTGCTTTTTGGTCGGTGAAATTTAATCCATTGAATTCCATGTAAGAATGCACTGCGAGATCCCGTATAACAGGATCAGAAATTTCGACTTTTCCGAGTTCTGTCTCATCAAAATTCATCTGTGTCCCTCCTTTCTTTAAGCCCTTTCTATATATTCGCCTGTTCTTGTATCTACACGAACCTTTTGCCCATTTTCAACAAAAAAAGGCACTGTTATTTTTAGACCCGTTTCACAAACCGCAGGTTTTCCACCGCCTGAAACGGTATCGCCCTTGTAACTCGGTGCGGTGTCTGTAACTTCAAGCACAACAGTGTTGGGCAAAATAACCCCAATTGGTATGGCATCATGGAACTGAAGATCGAGTTCCATGTTCTCAGTCATGTAATATACCGAATCCCCTACAACCTCTTTATCCAATGCATACTGTTCATAGGTTTCAAGATCCATGAAATAATAGATATTCCCATCATTGTACAAATATTGCACGTGCCTTAAAGAAAGCGATGCCTCTTCAACTTTCTCGCCGCTATTGAATTTGAACTCTCTAACATATCCTGTCTTTATATTTTTCATTTTTGTTCGGATAATGCCGCTTCCTCGACCGGTAAAATGCTTATTCACATCGAGAACAATGTAAATTTCGTTATCCACAATTAATGCCATGCCCTTTCTTATATCTCCGACTTCAACCAAAGAAGACACCTCCGCAATTATAATATTTTCAATTCTCTATCGAGTGTAGTAAGGATTTTACAGCCATCCTCGGTCAAAAAGACATCGTCTTCTATTCGAACACCGAACTTACCTGGCAAATATATACCGGGCTCAATCGTAACCACAGAATTTTTCGGTAAAGGTTCTATGTTTAACGGGCTTGCTGTTGGGTCTTCGTGAACTTCCATGCCAAGACCGTGTCCAAGTCCATGACCGAAATATTCTCCATACCCTGCATTGGCAATAATATCTTTTGCCACATTGTGCAGTTCAGCACCCGTAATTCCAGCCCTGGCAGTTTCTCTGCCCTTTCTTTGGGCTTCATAAACGATATTATACACCTTTACCATTTCATCTGAAGGCTCGCCAATGGCATATGTTCTTGTAATATCTGAACAGTAGCCATCAACAATTGCACCAAAGTCAATTAGAAGGAATTCACCCAGTGATATTTTCTTCTCTGAGGGAGTGCCGTGTACAATAGCGCTTCTATCGCCTGAAACCACTATGGTTTCAAAAGAGGGATTTCCACCCCTTTTCTTCATTTCATATTCCAGTCTTGCAGCTACTTCTCTTTCGGTAACGCCGGGTTTCACCATGTTTAGGGTCTCTATAAGTGAAGCTTCTGCTACTTCTATGGCCTTTTTTATCTTTTCTATTTCGCCTTCTGTTTTTGTCATTCTCATGGACTTTATAATCTCGTCTGATTCAACTAATTCAACGCTGAGCTCAGAAAGAAGCTTCTTAAAGTGGAAATGCGTTATCCTTTCAGCTTCAAATCCAAGGCGTTTTATGGCATTCTCAGAAATCAGCTGGCTGAGTATGTTTTTCAATCCCTCAAGCCCCCCGCCATTATAAGGGATTAACTTGAAAGCTGTTTGCATGGAAGCTTGCGTAAAATACCGAGAATCTGTAACAATGTATTCGCAGTCATTTGTTATAAGCAGGACGGCAAAAGAGCCTGAAAATCCAGAGATGTACCAGCAGGATGCCCTGTTACTGCCTTCCCTGTTAAATATAAGCAGCGCGTCCAGATCCCTTTTTATCAATTCATGCCTTAGTTTAGACAGCTTATCCATAGACACTACCTCCAAATTCAAATTATACCATTTATTCATTTCTTCCCCTCGAAAAGTGAAAGCTGATCTTTGTGCATTTTGCTCTTTTTTGACTTCCTGATCTTTGATATTTCCTCAGCTGTGAGCACTTTAACGGTTTTGTCAAGGGAGCTGCTTTTCACTATGACGCGAAGGATTTCTTTTGCCCTTTGCAAAACGATCTGTGGAATTCCTGCGAGTTTTGCGACTTCAATGCCATGAGATTGTTCCGCGACGCCATCCACTACCCTGTGCAAGAAAAGGATACCGTTTTCTGTTTCCTTTATTGCAACAGTGATGTTGTGTATTCCCCTGTACATGTTCGCAAGTTCTGTGAGCTCTGTGAAGTGAGTAGCAAATATTGTATGGCAGCCAATTGCCTCATAGATAAACTCGGATACGGACCATGCGATGCTTATTCCATCAAAGGTGCTTGTTCCCCTGCCAACTTCATCAAGAACGACAAGGCTGTCTTCGGTTGCCTTAGAGAGAATTGAAGCTGTTTCCATCATTTCCACCAAAAAGGTGGACTTCCCGCCTGCTACATCATCTCTCGCGCCTATTCTTGTAAATACCCTGTCGTAAATAGGCAATAAAGCTTCTTCAGCGGGAACAAAAGAACCGATTTGCGCCATTATTGAGCACAAAGCTATTTGCCTAATAAAAGTTGATTTCCCGCTCATGTTTGGTCCGGTAAGGACATAGAAGCTTCTATCTTCTCCAAAGGTGATGCTGTTCGGCACAAAATCTTTGACATATCTTTCTACCATCGGGTGCCTTGAGTTTTTTAGTATTAATCTATCTTTTGAAAATACCGGTCTGACATAGTTGTATTTACGGGCAACAGTAGCAAGAGATTGATAAACATCCACTTCTGAAAGAAGTCGGGCAGCATTTTTCAACTTATCCTTGCTTTTGCTTAATTGATCGCACAATTCAGAGAAGAGCTCACGTTCCATAATTTCTATTTTCTCGCTGGCGCTTAGCATTTTATCTTCAAATTCTTTGAGTTCAGGTGTTATGAAGCGTTCTGAATTCACAAGGGTTTGCTTTCTCACATAATCCTCAGGTACCCTTTCAAGCTGCGCCTTTGAGACTTCGATAAAATAACCAAATACCTTATTGTATTTCACTTTAAGATTATTTATACCCGTTCTTTGCTTCTCCCTTAGTTCAAAGTCTTTAAGTTTCTCTTTTGCACTAAACAAAAGCTCTCTAAGTTCATCAAACTCCTTGCTGTACCCTGCTTTGATGACTTTACCGTCGCCGGGAGTCGCAGATGGTTCATCTTCGAGGGCTCTTTCAAGCAGTTCTTGCTCCTGTGAGAAGTCGGGAATTTCTTCAGCAAGTTGAAGGAAAACATTGTTCGTTTCAAAGAGTTCCTTAACATAGGGCAACACTTGAAGAGTTGATCTCAGCGACTGAAGATCTCTCGGGACAGTTCGCCCCGAGGCTATCCTCGTGTTGATTCTTTCAATATCAAAGACCCTTTTCAAAAACTCGCGAAGCTCTTCCAGCAGTAGTGAATCGTTAACCAGAGCCTCTACATAGTCAAGGCGCTTATTTATCTCTGACTTTGATGTCAACGGAGCCAGAATCCACCGCTTTAAGCAACGTGTCCCCATTGCGGTAGATGTCTCTTTTAAAGTTTCAAAAAGAGAACCCTTCTTCTCCGATGGCAAAAGCGAAAGGTTCTCAATTGTCGCAGAATCCAGCTGCATATGATCTGGAGCCAGAAGTTTTATGGGAAGTGAGAAATGTGTGAAGGCCTTAAATTGAGTCATTTCAATATATTTGAACAAAGTACCAAGTACTGTTATTTCCTCATTAGAGAGTTCCAGAGCATCCAGCGATACAAGGCCGTAAAACCTCTTTGTGTATTCAACGCTTGAACTGAAACCAAAATGCCAATCTTCAAGGCTCTCAACAAATAAATTTCCCGTCTCTGAAACAAGAAAATCCTTGTGCTCTTTCAGGGATTCTTGAAGTATCAGTTGTGAAGGTCTGTATTTCTCTATAAGGTCTTTTGCCTCTTCAAGCTCAACAACCGCTGTGCCCACTTCACCAGTCGATATATCAGTGATCGCAAAAGCCATTCTACCTTTATGGACACCCATTATTGAAAGATAATTATTCTTTTCCATAGGAAGCAGATCATCTTCCATGATAGTTCCGGGAGTGAGCACCCGTGTGACTTCCCTTTTTACAAGCCCCTTTGCAACCGACGGATCTTCTACCTGTTCGCAAATAGCCACTTTGAAACCCGCGTCAAGGAGTTTCTTAACGTATTGGTCAACCGCATGGTACGGAACACCTGCCATGGGGTTGCCATTTCACGAAGTAAGAACTATCTGAAGGGTCTCGGAAATCTTTTTGGCGTCATCAAAGAAGGCTTCGTAGAAATCTCCCAACCTGAACAGGAGAATGCAGTCTTTGTAGTTATTCTTTATCTCAAGATATTGCCTCATCATAGGAGTTAGTTCCCTCAGTGCCAAGTCCCGAACCTCCCTATATCAGCTGCCTTCACTTTAATATTAAAAGCCGGCGCGCATTGCGCCGGCAATTTCATTGATGTCTGTTAAGCTTTAATTTTTGCCTTTTTGGGCTCGATAACCTTATCTACCAATCCGTATTCAACAGCCTGTTGAGCGCTCATATAAAAATCCCTGTCGGTATCGCTTTCGATTTTCTCCAAGGATTGCTCTGTGTGCAATGAAAGAATACGGTTAATCTCGTCTTTAATGTGCAACAATTCTCTTGTTCTAATTTCAATATCCCTTGCGGTTCCTTCAGCTCCACCCCAGGGTTGGTGAATCATTATTCTGGAATGGGGAAGGGCATATCTTTTTCCTTTTGTGCCTCCGGCAAGGATAACAGCTCCCATAGAAGCCGCCATGCCAATACATATTGTGGAAATGTCAGGCTTTATATACTGCATAGTGTCATAAATGGCAAGGCCGGCAGTAACTGAACCACCCGGGCTGTTGACATAAATGCTGATATCCTTTTCGGGGTCCTGAGACTCAAGAAAGAGTAGTTGTGCCACTATGATATTGGAGACCTCATCATCGATAGGCCATCCAAGAAATACTATTCTTTCGTTGAGCAATTTTGTAAAAATATCGTAAATTCGTTCTCCTCTTCCTCTGTTTTCTACAACATAAGGTACTACTGGCATCATCTTGAAATCCACGCTTTATTCCTCCTGATCAGAAAATAGCTTTTCAACCAACTTTTCGACTGGCAAAAAGGAAAAGAGAATATGCCCGCTATCGATCATGATGATCGACTTTGTTCGCTTTCCAAATGTAAGATTGACTGTTTTTCCACTCTCAACACCGAGCTGTTTGAGCCTTTTTACAGCTGAACTATGAGCGGGCAAAACCGCCATTACTCTATCAACCACAACATAAGAATCGAATCCAATATTGACTATACTGGCCACGGGTCTTCCCCCTTTCTTCTGGCGGTGTTATTATAACATAAGAAGAAAGTGAGGGTAAGAAGTATGAGTAAACCTGAGAGCCTTATTGACACTGGAAAAATCTATGTGAAAGCCGGCAAAGGTGGAGATGGTGCTATTTCTTTCAGAAGGGAGAAATTTGTTCCCTTCGGTGGCCCGGATGGAGGGGATGGAGGAAATGGCGGCCATGTTTTTATTCGCGCGACAATAAGCAAGAACACATTAAGTGAATTTCGAAGAAAAAGAAAATTCATCGCCCCTGACGGAGAAAATGGCTCAGGTGCTAAGATGAATGGAAAAAATGGCGATAGCATAATCATAGATGTGCCTCTTGGAACACAGGTATTTAACGCCGAAACGGATGAGCTCATAGCTGACCTGAAAGAACCGGGTGAAACTGTATGTGTTGCCAGAGGCGGTAAAGGTGGCAAAGGAAATGTTCATTTTACCACTTCTGTTAATCAGGCTCCCAAAATAGCAGAAGCAGGAGATCCGGGTGAGGAATTGCATATACGCTTGGAGCTCAAATTACTCGCAGATGTGGGTCTTATTGGCTATCCTAATGTTGGAAAATCAACACTCATCTCTGTTATTTCAAACGCAAAACCCAAAATAGCAAATTATCATTTTACTACTCTGGTTCCCAATCTTGGTGTAGTGAGAATGGGAGATAGCGGATTTATTGTCGCTGATGTTCCTGGATTGATTAAGGGAGCCCATAAAGGTACAGGTCTGGGTCATAATTTTTTAAAGCACGTTGAGCGTTGCTATCTTCTTGTGCATTTAATTGACATTGCCTCAATTGACGGTAGGGACTTTGTCCAGGATTACCACGATATCAGGAACGAACTCATTATGCACGATCCCGATTTTGCTTCAAAGCCTGAAATTATTGTGGCAAACAAAGCTGAAGTGCTTCCAAAAGAAGAATTGGAACTACGAATAAAGCGCTTTATAATTGAAACAGGAAAGGATATAATGCCAATTTCCGCTGCAACTGGCTGGAACATAAGAGAATTAAAAGCGAAAATGTGGGAATACATAAAAAATAGCAAGAGTTTCTTGAAGAACTTTCAAAGCGCAAAAGAGCCTAAAATGCCGAAAGTTTCTCCTGTAAGCATCAAAGAGCCAGCTTTGGATAATTTCAAAGTCAGAAGAGAAGAAAGCGGTGTGTTTGTTGTGGAAGGCCCTGCAGTTGATTATTTTAGCCATAAGATTAAGCTCAAAGAAAAGCAGGACGCTTTCCTCCTTGAGCAATTAGAAAAGGGAGGGCTTTCCAGGAAACTTAAAAAGGCAGGCGCAAAAGATGGCGACACTGTAATTTTAAATGGGAGAGAGTATGAATACAAAGAGTAAAAAATATGGGATTTTTGGTGGATCTTTTGACCCTGTTCATAATGGGCATCTTATACTGTGTTCATATGCTATGGAAGCCTTGAAACTCGACTTCCTGTATGTTGTCCCGGCCTTTAACCCGCCACACAAAGACATTGTGGAAGCCCCTTTTGACAAACGTACCGAATGGTTGAAAAAGGCCTTCGTCCATGATAAAAGGGTTATAATATCAACTTTCGAAGCCGAAAAAGGGGGGCTATCTTACACTATTGAGACTGTAAGGTATTTTACCAAAAGGCATCATACCCCTCCCTATCTACTTATAGGAGAAGATAGCGCAAGAAACATTGAATCGTGGTTTAAATTTCAGGAACTCTTGAAAGAAGCTTTCATAGTCGTGTACCCACGCTTTGAAAAAAACGATTCGCTTATTAATAGCTCACTTCTGAACTATGAGAACAGAGGTATAAGTTTTCTGAAAGCTCCTCTTATACAGTTATCTGCCACTGAAATTCGTCAGCGAATTAAGGGCAAAAAATCAATTTTGGGAATGATTCCCGAGAGCATTTTGCCGGAGGTTGTAGCCTTTTATGAAAAAAAAGTTTGAAATAGGACTCGCCCCTATGGCTGGTTATACAGATCATATAATGCGCAGTATCTCGCTCAAATGGGGTGCTGACTTTGTATTTACAGAAATGCTTAGTGTTGATGGCATTTTACTCAATGACAGAGCCACTTCAAAACTTCTTCCTAAAAAGCCTTGCAGAGTTCAACTTTTTGGAAATGAGCCGCTAAAATTTCTGGAAGCATATAAGCGTATTGCTGATTTAGTAACGTGGATAGATATCAATGCAGGTTGCCCTGTAAAGAAGGTAACAAGAAAAGGAGCGGGAAGCGCTTTATTGCAAAATCCGGACAGGTTAGTTTCGATAATTAAGCTGCTCAAAGAAAATACAGACAAACCAGTTTCCGTGAAGATAAGGCTTGGATGGAATGACAACAGGGTGCTTGATATAGTAAGCAAACTGATAACGGCAAATCCCGATGCCATTTTCATCCACGGAAGGACTACCAAACAAAAATACATGGGAGAAGCAGATTGGGAAGCCATTTCTAAGGCAGCCAAATTTTGCAGTGAGTATGAAATACCAGTGTTTGGTTCCGGCGACCTCTTTACCCCTGAAGCCATAAAAAAAATACACGACAATTACCCGGTAGATGGCGTGATTGTTGCCAGAGGAGCCATTGGCAATCCATGGATATTCAAGCAGTCAAAAGAGCTGATTGAAAAGGAAACTTACGAAAAAATCACTGCATTTGAAAGGCTAAAGGCTTTTGCTGAACATTTATCCTTGCTAACAGAAGAAAAAGGATTTGAAAAGGGTATAAAAGAATCGAGGAAATTTTTTGTCGGTTATACAAGAGGCGTAAACAACGCCGCCAAGATGAGAAACGAATATATGAGGTTGAAAACCATAGAAGAGATAAAGAATTTTCTGCTTTGCCATGGAATAGATACAGCGAGAATAAAGAACCTGAATTAAATGTTTCTGGATTATTCGTGCATTTCCAATTTTGGGAAACAATAATACTGGTATTACACTTGAAGTGTAATGAAAAATCCTGCAAAGGAGGAGTCCAGGTGGGAACCCAATCCATGAAAGCTATTGTGAAAGAAAATCCAGGCACAGGTTTTACCGTAAGAAACGTTCCAGTACCTGAAGAACTATCTGCAAATGAAGTGTTGATAAGAGTAAAAAGAGCTTCGATCTGTGGTACTGATTTGCATATTTATGAATGGAATAACTGGGCAGAACAAAAAATACACCCTCCCCAGATTGTGGGGCACGAATTCACAGGTGAGGTTGTCAAAGTGGGGCAGGGAGTTACCCGGGTTTCTGTTGGCGATGTAGTGGTTTCAGAGACACATATTCCGTGCCAGAAATGTTTGCAGTGCAAGACTGGAAGAATGCATATTTGCAAAGACATGAATATATTGGGGGTCGATAGAGATGGTGTTTTTGCAGAATATGTTAAAGTCCCAGAAGTTGTTCTGTGGAAAGTCCCAGATGGTATTTCACCGGAGTTTGCTTCAATTATGGAACCTTTCGGAAATGCCATTCATACAGCGCTTGTTACTGACCTTACAGGTAAAAATGTTCTTATAACCGGGGCAGGACCTATTGGTTTGATGGCTACAGCGGTTGCAAGAAGCGCAGGTGCTGCGAAGGTTATCGTGACAGAACTCAAAGAATTCAGAAAGGAACTCGCCAAAAAAATGGGAGCTGATGTAATTCTCGATCCGCGAGAAGTCGATATTGTGCATGAGGTGAAAAGGCTTACAGACGGTGATGGGGTTGACTTCTTTATGGAAATGTCAGGTAATCTTAACGCCTTTAAACAGGGGCTTGAAAGCACTACAAACGGTGGAGAAGTTTCGCTTCTCGGTGTGTTTTCGGGTAACGTAGACTTTGATATCAATTCTCTTGTTATCTTCAAAGGGCTTACCCTTTACGGCATCACCGGCAGGAGAATGTTTGAGACATGGCAGGTTGCCACCGAGTTGCTTAGAAACAAGCGCGTGGATCTTTCTCCGGTTGTAACCCACGTTCTAAAAATGGACGAATGGGAAAAGGGTGTAAAATCAATGTTGGATGGCATTGCCGGAAAAGTTATCCTTGAAATAGAATAAATCTTGTGGGGGTGATTTCATGTTCGATTACAGTGTCTTTTCAAAAGAAATTGAAGAACTTGAGAAAAACGGGCTTCTTATAAGAATTAAAACACTGGAAAGCCCTCAGGGAGCCTGGTTAACTATCAATGGCAAAAAGGTGCTGAACATGTGTTCAAACAATTACCTTGGTTTTGCTTATCGAGATGAATTAAAAAAAGCTGCCATCGATGCCATTGAGAAATGGGGCGTAGGACCCGGTGCAGTAAGGACAATCGCTGGTACGATGTCAATCCACAGCGACCTTGAACGTGAACTTGCGCACTTCAAAAAAGTTGAAGCCACTGTTGTTGTTCAATCAGGATTCAACGCCAATCAGGCTGTTATTCCCGCAATAACTACTGCTGAAGATGCCATTCTATCCGACGAATTAAACCACGCCAGTATTATAGATGGAGTAAGACTTTCAAAAGCCAAAAGGTACGTCTGGAAACACCGTGACGCAGAAGATCTTGAAGTAAAATTAAAAGAAGCCAGGGCAAATGGTGCAAGAAAGCTTCTTGTGATCACAGATGGAGTCTTTTCCATGGATGGCGATTTGGCTCCTTTGCCAGAAATAGTTGAGAAATGCGAAAAATATGATGCGCTTCTAATGGTAGATGATGCACACGGCGAAGGTGTCCTTGGTAGCCATGGTCGTGGAATTGTAGACCATTTTGGACTCCACGGGAGAGTGGATATAGAAGTCGGGACACTTTCAAAAGCTTTTGGTGTTGTTGGGGGTTTTGTAGCTGGTAAAAAAGAGCTGATTGACTACCTAAAGCAAAAGGCGCGCCCATTCCTTTTCAGCAGCTCCCTGTCACCCGCAGAAACGGGAGCCGCTCTAGCCGCGGTTAGAATACTCCAGAACGATGGAACACCTGTTGAGAAGCTCTGGGAAAATGCAAAATACTTTAAAGGACGAATGCAGTCAATGGGTTTTGATACGGGTCACAGTGAAACTCCCATTACACCGGTAATGCTTTATGATGCCAAGCTGTCTTCCACTTTCAGCGCAAGGCTTTTTGAGGAAGGAGTCTTCGCACAGTCTATCGGTTACCCAACGGTTCCAAAAGGAAAAGCAAGAATAAGAGTTATGATTAGCGCTGCCCATACAAAAGAAGACCTTGATTATGCCCTCGAGAAGTTCGCAAAGGTCGGCAAAGAGCTGGGTATAATTAAATGAATTACTGTAAAATAAGAGATGCGGCCTTTGTGCCGCATTTTTTAAGCAGGTGATATCTTGATGGTGAATATGCTGTTTCTGGCAATCGGATTCGCTCTTCTGGTAAAGGGAGCTGACTATCTTATTGATGGCTCCATTGCCATTGCAAGGCGCTTTGGAGTTTCCGAGCTTTTTATAGGGCTTACCATAGTGGCCTTTGGAACAAGTGCGCCTGAACTCGCTGTAAGTGTCAAGGCAGCGATAGATGGCTCTGGAATCGCCATTGGGAATGTCCTTGGTTCAAATATTGCAAATGTTGCACTCATATTGGGTGCAACAGCGATTATCCAACCATTGAGGATTTCAGCATCAACTACAAAAAAAGAAATGCCCTTTGTTATTTTGAGTACAGTAGCAGCAGGAATGCTATTGCTTGGCGGAAAGATGGGACTCAATAGATTTGATGGAGTAGTGCTCTTATGCTTTTTTGCAATCTTTGTGGACTATCTTTTATCCATGGCGAAAAGTGATCGTGAATTGGATGTTGTAGTGGAAAAAAGCTTTCACCATCTTGAAGGAAAAATGCCTTTTGCAATTTTAGCAACGGTCGGTGGGCTTGCCGGAGTGCTATTTGGTTCAGACCTGGTTGTAAATTCAGGTATGAACCTGGCGAGATCTTTTGGTGTAAGTGATACCTTAATCGGCGTTACTCTGGTTGCCTTTGGAACATCTTTACCGGAACTCGTCACTTCAATAGCTGCGGGGCTTAAAAAAAGAGCTGATCTCGCAATAGGGAATATCATAGGTTCGAATATTTTCAATTTGCTTTTAGTTCTTGGCATCGCAGCTGTGGCATCGCCTATACAAAGCGACAGAGACATTACTCAGGATGTAATCTTTGCTCTTGTTTCAATAGTTCTTTTGTTGCTCTTCACCGGATTGAAAAGGAGAAAGCTTGGAAGAATTGGTGGTATGGCATTGTTGGCATTTTACTTCGTATATATTTGGTTAAGCATAGTGGCTGGATGATATGCCGTGGAGCAATCTTCTGTAAAGCATATTTGAAAGGCTGCATCGATTCCTCATCAAATACCATTACCACATGAAAAATAAACAAGAGGGGACAAGTCCCCTCTTTTGGCACGCCCGGAGGGAGTCGAACCCCCAGCCTACGATTTTGGAGACCGCCGCTCTGCCAGTTGAGCTACGGGCGTACACATCACTTATTATAAAGTATGTGTTCCGTATTTTCAAGTGGAAAAGTCCGGGATTTATATTATTATGACAGATAACATTACTCCAAAAAGCAATAAGTACAGAATAAAGGAATTATCGAGCTTTTCAAGAATTCGGGGCAATGGCTTTAAGAAACTTTTCAGCATGAAATACAGAGGAATTCCGACGGCGATCATGAGCAATGCATCAAGGGTATGGTGCGTGTCAAAGCCGATAATTCCATGAGCGAATATAGTGAACACCATAATGCCATATCCAAGGGATATATTCCAGCGCTGTTTCATTTTCTCCTTTGATATACCGACAAATATCAGCTTTGAAAAACTAATGACCGTTCCTATCGACGCTACTATCAGAAAGTATTTCGCTGGCCCTGATATGGAATCCATAATGCCATTTTTAGTGACAAAACCAGATGTTAACGGAGTTCCCATTATCGCTGCCGAGCCGACAATCAAAGGTAGAAATTCCTTGATATTAACTTTACCCTTCCATTCACTGATCTTCTGAGTACCCAATCGCTCTTTGATGTTCCCCGCAGTCATGAAAAGCAATCCTTTGAACACTGCATGGCTAAACGCATGCCATGCGGCAGCCATATTGCTTGCAGCGATAATAAAGCCTATCTGTGAAAATGTATGATAAGCGAGAACATCTTTTGCTTTCCTGGCGTTCATAGCAAAGAGTACGCCAGCGACCGCGCTGAATGTGCCTATCACCAGATAGAAGTTTCTCAACCATTCAAAAGAGCTGTATTGCAAAAATCTGATAACAAGATAATCCTCTATTTTCACCATCAAGCCAGAAAGTATCGGCGAGATTTCGGTCCCGGCATTTGCGTGAGCATCTGGGAGCCACATCGAAAGCAAAAATAACCCGGATTTGACAGAAAGCCCGGTAAATATAAGCGCTGCTGGCAACCGGTCCATGTAATCAAGGGCTAAAAAGGAAAAAGTGCCGCTTTTCAAGTAAACAAGCCCGATGCCAACCAGATAAAAATTGAATCCAAGTGCCGCAATAAGCATGTATTTTACAGTCGCCCATATTTGCTTTCCTTCCCTGCCATACGCAATCAAGATAAAGCCTATTATCGATGCGAGCTCAAAGGAAACATAGACGTTAAAAAGATCCCTTGTGATAAAAACAGCATTCAATGATCCGAGAAGCAGGGTGATTAGAGCATAGAAAAAGCCATCATAGCTTTTATGAAGAGAATTTAGAGTCACTGCCGCTAAAACTACTATTACAGCCAAAAGAAAGGGAAGTGAAAATTCATCGTACCCTATTGAAATCCCAAGCATGCCCCAGTCACCTATAACAGCTTCAAAGTCTTTTCCAAGGTTGAACAAAAGTATGACAGCAGACGCTATCAAAGAAGCAAAAGTTAAGGAAATCGCTATTTTTCTCCTTCTATGAAGCGCCAGCGATAAGCCACCGAGCAAAAGCGGGATAATGCTCAGATAAATTATCATTCTTCTTCCCCTTCCAGCATATTTTCAATCAGATTGACATCTACCGTATGAAACCTATTATGGAGCATTATTGTAAAGGCAAGCAATAGGCTCAAAATAGCAAATCCAATTACGATACTCGTAATTATCACTGCCTGAGGTATTGGGTCTGCAAAATTTTCCGCTTCAAAGGGTACAGACTGGATGATAGGTGCTTTTGTGCCACTCTTTGAAGAAATAGCCACAAAGAAGAGCGTTACGGAAGTTTCAACGATACCAAGAGCAAGTATTTTCTTTATCAGGTTCGAAGTCAGGAGCATCCCCAGCGTGCCTATAAAGGCCCCAACCAAAGATGTATATATTACCACATCGCTTATCATAGTGTCCCCCTCCTGACCACGAATTCGCTTGCCATTTTCCACGATCCCGCATAAACTTTAAGCCCTATAAAGAGGTTAAGAAGTGGTATAACACCCCCACTCAAGATGCTTCCGAAGTTTTGCAATTCGCTAAGCTTGAAAGAAAAATTCGGGAAAGAAAATCCCATGGTCATCAATGACAGAGTAGCAACGAGCGCTATGTTTTCCAAAATCCTCATCTGCAATTTTTCATAGTGAGAAAGAGCTTTTATAAAACTCGAGCTTACTCCATAAAGCACAACGCTACCTGCAAGAATCACGCCTCCAGCGAAACCACCGCCTGGTGAAATATGCCCATTTAATACCACATACAAAAAGAGCGTAACTGATATGGCTAATATACCTGAACTATAAACCTGAGCAGTTCCGAAAACAGTTTGTTCAGAAAGCTCGCTTCTGGGTTCAGCTTTCAACATGATGGTCACACCAAGAACCCCAACGGAAAACACGATCACTTCAAAAAGAGTATCGTAGGCCCGCGACTGCAAATAAACAGCAGTGACTGTGTTTGGCACTTTCACTTTTTCTATTAAAGTCGCTATTTTGGCCTTAGGTTCGGAAGTTGGCGTAAAATCGATCTGAAAAAGCAAAAGACCAAAAATATAGCATACAAGAATTATCACCAGAGATTTCTTTAAGTTCATAGGTATCTCTCCACAATGTTTTTTAGTTCCCCGGAACTTTCAAGTTCATTCAAGTCTGAAACTATGAAATTCTTCAAATCTTCCGCTCCCCTTGACAAAAGAAAGATGTAACGTGTCCTGGATGATGGTACGGCTTCAATTTTCTCCACCGTTTTGCCCAGGATTTTCAGGTTAATGTAATCCACCTCACGGTCTCCTATTTTGAAAAGAATTGTGTCGAGATAAGGAATTTTTTCAAAAAAGTCTTGATCTTGAACATTATCATCTATCAGGCCGCCGCAAACTATATCAACATTTCCAGATTTTAGCGCCTCTATTGCCTGAGAAGAGTTCTTAAAGGCTTTCGGCTCAATATGATAACCTTCAAGCACCTGTATTCTGGAAATTATTTCCCATTCAAGCCCATGAAGAGTATCGTTACTGTGGTATATCATATGAGGGGTTGGAATATAACCAATTCTTACCCTTCGCTGTTTTCTAATTGCCATTATATAAACCAATATGATAAGGATGACACCAACTGTGAATTGTGTCAGCGCAACATCCGGTGCTCCGAGAAGGAGCATTATTAATGACGAAAAAAAACCTAAAATTCCATACCAAATAACTGCTTTAAAGTTAGTTTTTGCAGATATCATTGATATAGATGCAACAAGATAAAAAATCGAGAAAGCAGCTACTGCAAAAAGCATTTTACCTCCTCTGGGAATTTAAATAAGCTCTAGCAATAATGTGTGAGATAACAGGCCCCGAGACAACGATCAGTCCTATCAAGACAAGCGCTTCCAGTGGATTTAGCAACCCAAAAAAGAATGCTGAAAGAGCAAGCATGCTCAAACCAACCGTATCGGAAATACCAAAATAATGCAAAGATTGCACCAGACTTCTTGCAATAACAGCTCGCAATGTCCCAAAAATAACAAGAAAGCTTCCGCTGAAAAAAAAGAAAAGAGCAATTATCTTCATTTTCCATCCCTCATTCCCAAAAAATAAGCAGCGATAATTGTCCCTCCGGAATTCAAAAAAAGGAAAATTAAGATGATTTCTGAAAGATATCTCACTTCGAATACAAGTTCAAGAAATATGAGCAATACTAGAGCTTTCATTGTGATTGATGAGTAAGTTATAAGAAGGTGCCACGGATTTCGATTACCTGAATAAAGGAAGAGAACGATGAAGGAATATATCAATGTCCCAATGGCAATGAAAGAAATCATCTCTTCCTCACCTCATGGATAACCAAAATATTCTTTTCCTTAAAGACCACCAGTTCCTCAGGTGTCAGAGTTATCGAAACTATCTTCCCGAATTCCTCCATCCGGTTTTTAGGGGAAGGAGTTTCGGAAGTTGAAAATACCTGGGTCGTAAGAAGCATTTTGAAAGCTTGCATAATTGCCTTTGGAATATTAAAAAGAATAGCCTTTATGACCCCAATGGCATTGCCCGTGGGGATAACCCTCCTTCCCACAAACCAGGAAAAACTTGCTGCTATAACGGCAAATATTAGATTTTCAAGGTTCATTGACGTTGACGCCATCATCCATACTAAAAATGAAAGAAAGAAAATCATGATTCCTCCAACAGCGGTTTTACCCTAAATTCTTCTTTTTTTTCAAAGTGTTGCATCCAGCCATCAAAACCGTAATCTTCCAGAAGCGTTAAAGCATAATTGTATTCATCCGGTGTGATCCTTCGCGCCAATTCAGAATATTCAGAGGCTTTATAGACAGGCTTGTATTGCGACATTAGAGAAATTGGCACCGATAGGGAAAGCTCAAACGCGAGAAAGTCGAGCATCTCTTCAGTTCCGGATATTTTTTCTGGCAGAACCAGATGCCTGATTATTAGCCCTCGTTGGAATCTTTCGTTTTTCTTGAATGCGCCAACTTGCCTGTACATTTCCTTTATTGATTTTCTTGTTACAGTCCAATAATCCGGAACTCCTGAGTATTTCTTTCCCATATCATCGGAAGTATAACGTATATCAGCCAGATAAATATCAACAATTCCTTCAAGCGATTTGATAGTTTCCAGTTTCTCATAGCCGCTTGTGTTGTATACAATAGGAAGCTTGAATCCCTTTTCTATAGCGTATTCTAAAGCTTTCAGTATATGAGGGAGATGTGGTGTGGGCGTAACCAGATCCAGAGTTTCCCCTCCCTGTTCCTGAATTTTCAAGAACAACTTTCCGAGCTCTCTAACATCTATTTCCCTGCCTCTGTTCATCTGGCTAAAGCCAAAGTTTTGGCAATATACACATTTCATGGAGCAACCGCTGAAAAATACCGCGCCAGCACCACCTTCGCCAACAAGGGGAGGCTCCTCACCATAATGAAGAACCGCTGCACTTATCTTAGCTGTGGAGCCCTGACCACATATTCCTGTTGAATGGTATCTGTTTACCTTGCACTCTCTTGGACATAGCTGGCACTGTTTTAGATGAGATTCAAAGGATGTTATTATTTCCCTTAACGTTCCGTTTTTATAAGCTTCAAGGTATAAAGGGAATGTCAATACCTTCACTCCTCATCAGGATAGACCCTAAGATAAGCACCAATAGAGTTGAATTTTTCTTTTAATTTCTCATATCCTCTGAATATATGTCCGGCATTGTGGACAATCGTTTCGCCTTCTGCAGCCATGCCAGCAATGACAAGGGCAGCAGCAGCTCTTATATCAGGAGCACTTATTTCGGCACCGCTGAGTTTTCGAGTTCCTTTGATGTGAGCTCTTCTGTCTTTAACCTTTATGTGGGCGCCCATCCTATTCATTTCATCAACATAGCCAAAGCGATTTTCGAAAACAAGCTCTTCTACGATAGAATCCCCTTCAATTGTGGAAAGCACCGCTGTAATAATTGGCTGCAAATCTGTTGGGAATCCAGGATAAGGTTCGGCGCTGACTTTAACAGGCTTTAGCTTGTTTAATACTTCCACTCTAACTGTATTATCACTTACAGTAACTTCTGCGCCCATTTTCTTCAAAGTGTCAAGCAGGGCTTTCAAATGATCGGGAATAACATTTTCAACAATAACATTGCCACGGGTTATGACGCCAGCAAGCAAGTATGTTCCGGCTTCTATCCTATCGGGGATTACACTGTACTCGCTTCCGTGGAGTTTTTTAACCCCTCTAATACGAATAGTATCTGTACCTGCACCACTAACGTTCGCGCCAGCCTTATTAAGGAAATTCTGGAGATCAACTATTTCTGGTTCCTCGGCGGCGTTCTTAATAACTATTTCGCTATCTTCCATCAACGAAGCGGTGGTCATCAGTTGCTCTGTTGCGCCAACGCTTTTAAAAGGCAATTCATATTCAACATGGCTGTCAAATTCAGCGGGTATTTCGCCAAAGACATCACCATGTTCTTCCACTATCTTCAAGCCAAAACGTTTTAAACCTTCGACGTGATAATCAACAGGCCTTTGTCCGATATTGCAACCCCCTGGCTTTCCCACTCTTGCCCAGCCACATGCCATAACCAATGGGCCGAACAGGTTAAACGATGCCCTCATCTTTCCTACCAGATCGTAGGGAACGTTCCCCAAAAGGATTTCTCCGGGTTCTATTTGCACTACTCCGTGCTCAAAAGTTACTTTTTTCCCTATTTTTTGGAGTATGGAGAGCATTGTATTAATATCTCTCAGTTCCGGTACATTTCTTATGACCACGGGTTCATCAATCATTACGGTTGCAGCAAGTATTGGAAGAGCCGCATTTTTCGCACCGCTAATTCTTACCGTTCCTTCAAGCTTTTTTTCACCAGACACAATTATTTGACTCAAAATTCTCCCTCCATAAAATAACCATTATCCACCAAAAAATCAATTAACTCAGAAATTGCTTCCTGAGAGATTCCGTAATAAACGGAAATAAATAATTCAGTGGATTCTCTACTTCCTAATATATTTGCCGATACCGTAATCAATTCTGCCAGAGATACAGCATTCCATTTCAACGATTTTTTTAAAGTTTCAGGAAGGTCATAATACCATTCAAATCCTATAGACCCCTCAAATTTTGGAACCAGGCTCCTTTCAGATGGTAGAAAAGATTCTATGGAGAACAGAGAGTTAAAACCGTTTTCTTGCGCTTCAAAGGCTTTCAAAAAGGCTCCATATAACTCTTTGCTTCCGGGTTTGTGTTTGATATTCTCACAGTAATAAACGAAATCAGATATCGATTTGCTCTTTATATATACATCGGAATGGGGGTTGGAAGATGACATATCTTTCAGGCTTTTCAGAACAGAACTACCAACCCATTCTAATTCTTTGCAGTCCACTTTATCGGGACTGTCTGCATCTGTATGATAGTACCGATCGGGCAGGTGACCCAGAAAAGGAGAGCTTATGCCAATGGCTGTAAAAGGGCAATGATCAGAACCTGCACTATATGGGATTCTATAAAAGCGTTTAATAGGTATTTCATCGCATCGGGGAATATTTTTCATGATGTTATATTCAAGCAGATAGTCATATCTCTTCGGTAAGATAGGCGGCGTTTCCGTAAGCAAAAAGGAAGAGCCTGTTTTATCCTGATTTTCCCCGACCATATCGAGATTGATTACCAAAAAGGGTAGATCATCTTCCCGCTTCATTTCAATAGCGTAAGGTGTGCTCCCAAGAAATTCAGGCACTAAAGAGATTTTTATAGGAGGAAACCCCTTTGCGGCTGATATTATTTCTGCAATTTCAAGTGCAAGTGCCGCTCCGCTGGCATTATCATTTGCACCCGGAGAAGGATGGCATAGATGGGCAATGATTAACACATAGGGGCTCTTCTTCTCTGTCAGGTCTATTTCTAGAATCTGTAACATTCCCTTCTCAACCATTGTCTCGACTGAAGCTTCTATTGATACCTGCCCTTTTTCCAGAAGCTTTTCTAATAAACGGTACTTCCTTTCAGAAAGAGAGAAGCCAAAAGCTCTATATTTGTAATCCTCTTTTGTATTGGGAATGCTCAGATAATTAACTACATCGAGGTTACTTTCGGGTTCACGGGCAATTTCCGGACATTGACCTCTCATATGACTCAGAAGAATGGCTTTTGCCCCTCCATTGATGACTGCATCTTCGAACACTCTTTTTGGAGTAGCTTTTGCCAGCACTGCTTTGCCCAAGTAATTCCCCTTACCTTTGTACACCACAAGAGGCAACTCGATCCAGCCATCAGTTGGTGCGCTGCCAAAAAGCAGTGCGGTGGGAGAATTCTTTAAAGATGTGATAAATTGCCTATATGGTTTCTTTAGCCAGAGTTCAGCCTTGATGGGCTCCCAGGCGAAGGTTGATCTGTAATTCCCAAATATTGATTCACCATCGCAGGGATATTCCTTAATTCGAATTGCATTTGATGGAACACCCGCATTTTTGAGATAAGAAACCAGTTTTACAAGTAATTCGCTGTATGACGCACTTCCGCGAGAGCGTGTAAATCCACTGATGAATTCAACAAGGGCTTTGGTTTTTTCGCCACTTATTTTCATTATGACCACCCATCTTCATTCTTAAAACTCTCTATCCTTACCTTTGCCCCGGGAATGAAGTAGCTTTTTAATCCTAAACCAAAAATGCTTTTTGAAAATATTGAAACATAAGAAAAGAGAAGCCTTGCAAATTTTTTATCCTTTATTAGCTGAACCTTTTCGGGGAAATTTCTTAAAAAGCTGTTCCGTAATCCAACGGCCATTACAAGATTTTCCAGAATAGGTTGAAGCTCACGGAGATATTTCTTGTTGAGCCCAGAATTCCTGTATTTAATGATAGATTTTGCAGCAACCATGCCTGAGTAAAGGGCATAGCTTATCCCTTCACCCGTCCAGCTATCAACAAGTCCTGCGCTGTCGCCAATTAACAGACACCCATCCATTAGTTCATTCGCTTTGTAAATAAAATCCAGCGAGAAATCCGGAATTGGAGTTACACGATAATCAATGTTTTCAGGTATTTCATACCGGGTTGATTTAAGATTATCCATTGATTTATAAAAAGACTGTTTACCTTCCGAATAAACACCAGAGCCTATCGAGGCTTTTTCAACACCCGGGAAATACCAGACATAGCCATTTTCGAAAAAAGTAAGCGAAGCCGCATTTGAAAGTTTTTTAGCTTTGAAATGAACTATGCTGGAATATTTCTGATGGAATTTATCTGTCAACAAGCTTAAACCAAATACACCTGCGGCGATGAGCACATAATCAGCGTGAAATTCGGTATTATCTGTCTTGACCTTGAAGAACTCGCTGCTTTTTTCTACTGCAATTGCCCGTTCCTTCTTGAATTCTAATCCAGATTCAATGGCGGCTTTCAGGAGTTCGCCGTCTAAAATGGATCTGGTGGTGATATAAAATATTGGATTTTTGAAAAGCAAGCTGCATACCTTCTTGGTTTGCCCATTTTTTCCATAATTTACCGCAAGCTTTCTCACGGGGTTTGCTTCCACTCGAGTACGAGGAAAGATTTTTTTAAGTAATCTTAAAGCTTTTGGCGTAAGGCCGCCTCCACAGCCTTTATCTTTATCGTAACCGAATTTGTCGATCAACAAGACCCTGGCACCGTTTTCAGAAAGGATTTTTGATGCCGCGCAACCTGCTGGACCAGCCCCGATTACTATGACATCATATCTCTCTACTTGCAATTATCTCCCTCCTGTACAATGAGATAACGACAAACATTTCCAGTAAAATCATGAAAAGGATCAGCAAAATACCCGCTCCCAAACCGAAGAATTTTCCAACAAAACCTATAATGTAACTGGAAAAAGTCGCTCCAAGGGATGCAGCAAAGGTAAAAGCGCTTACTGATATCTCAGCATCTAGCTTGCTGCCTCTTAGAAGTACTGCCTGTAATGTGGGGAACATAGCTGAAAATCCAAATCCCACTCCAAAAACCAACAAGCTCATTATAATACCGGATTTTGCGTACAAAACCCCAAGAAATGAAAAGAGGGATATACTGGTTAATATCAGCATAGATTTGCTATATCCCATCCTTTCAAGAAAAATCCCGGCGAGAAGGCGTCCTACCAGCAAGCCTAACCACAGCAGGGAAGGAAACAGGGCAGCTAATCTTAAATCCAATTCTTTGACATCATAAATGTACGCAGAAAGCCATGAAGAAAAACCCACTTCATAGCCCACATAAAGGAAGACGCCGATCATGATCAGCCAAAACACAGTATCCCTTTTACCGGAGCCTTTCACCATTTCAGGGTCTTCTATTTTTTTAGTAGGTCCCGCTTTTGCGGGAAGCAATCTTATGCTGAAGATAAATACAAAGGCATTGCTCAATCCTGCTATAAAAAATGGCATCCACCAATCGCTTTCGCTCTTCAAAAAAAGCGATACAAGCACAGGAGATAAAATCGCTCCAAGGGCGTATAAAGAATGCATCAAGTTCAGTATTGAGCCACGCCTTTCCTTCTCAATGATCGAAGCTCCCACGCCTGAATCAATTTCGAGCAAACCATTTCCAAAGTTCAAAAGAAGATAGGATGCAAAAAGCCAGAGAAATGCCCGGGCTCCTGTTATCAAAAAAAGCGCTACCGTATTAATTAGCATTGATAGTGTAAGCGATTTAAATGCCCCCAGTTTCTTTCCAAAAATCATTGTAAAAAATGCTGCCGAGAAAAAGCCAAGAGAAGATGTGGCGAGAATCAGACCCGCTTTTTCATGGTCTATGTTCAAACTCTTTTCAATAGCGGGAAGGGCGCTTCCAAAAGCTATCGCTGAAAACCCGAAGTTGAAAAATCCTCCCATCGTAGTGAACAAGAAAGTCTTTCGCATTTTTTTTGCCATTTTTTCCTCCTGCTATTCGCCGGGAATGTAAAGGTTAAAATCTTCAGCAAGGTTCTGAACCTCTCCGGCAGGCATTTTTGCGATCTTTGCACTGTCAAATCCAAAAAAGAGCAAATATACCGCGTCGGGAATAGCTGTCCTTATATAAGCGTCCTTTGAAAGCGTAATTGTGTAACCCGTTTCGAGCAAAGGCGCTTTGAGATAAAAAAACTTCTCATTAGATAGACCGGGCTTGAAATTTTTTTGGTAACTGTATTTGCTTTCTTCGGCGCTCTTTTTGAATCCTATCCAAACTTCCTTGCTTCCAGTAACAAAGACTCTAAAATACGGCCTTTCTGGATTTTCCTGCAATTCAGTTAAGATTATCCTTAAATCATTTTCTGTGTTTTCTATGAAGTTTCTTGCCACAAGATAATCCTCAATGGGGCCTCCCCCTGAAATAAGGCGTTTTATCGCTGTAATTTCAGAATTTGTCCTTTCTTCCAGTTGCTGGATATCTTCAATTGTTTTTGTTTTAAAAGCGCTCAATCTCTCGTTGACTTCATCGAGTCTTAATAAAGAGAGGACTGAAAAGACAAAGGAAATTATTATCGCAATGATCAAGAAAGTTCCAAAAATATTTTTTATGGAATTTTCAGGCATTCACTATCACCCTTTCGCCGCAGCAAAAAAAAGATGTTCGGCTCTTCCAAATAACTGCTCTTCCCTGCAAAATCTGTATTCCCATGCCAGAGCGTCATCAATGTTTCTCGCTAATTTTTCCTCATCGTAAGGTGCAAAAACTACCATTCCCGCAATATCTATAAGCTTAAATCCTGTTTTAGAAAGTAATACTTTGATATCATCAGGAAAGAAGGGTGTTGTATGAAAGTGAATGCGGCTAACTGAACTATCACCGATTAGAACTCTCTTATTTCGCATGAATTTCTCTGCATTTTTTGACTCAACATTGGACACAAAATCTTGCAGGAATGCAAAGGCGTTATCTACTGTGGCAACGAGCTTTCCCTCTGGTTTTAGAACTCTGTTTACTTCTGAAAGCAATTTCATGGGTGAATCGCAATAAGAAATAACATCGCCCATTGCCAGAACAGCGTCGAAATAATCTTTTTCGAATGGGAGAGCCTCACCTTTCGCCTTCATGAAATCAATCTTCACCTCATTTAAATGGGCTTTCATTTTTGCAACTGACAGCATTTTCTCTGATGGGTCTATAGCCACAACATTCATACCTTTTTTGGCTAAATCGATTGCCCAGCGCCCTGTACCGGTCCCTAAATCAAGAATTCTTCCATTTATTCTTTGATCTGATATGAGTAGTTCCAAAAGCATATGATAAAGAACCCAATAGGGCTCTTCATACATGTAATCATACTTGCTGGCTATCTCGTCGTAATATTCCCATGATCTATGCAAAATATCACCCTTTCACAAGATTTTTCCCTTCTTTTTTTGCTTTGTAACATAGATCATCCGCTATTCTAAGGATTTCCTCACGAGAAAAAATATTGGGTGAGGGATAGGAAACAACACCAAAGCTCCCTGTAACTGATGCTTTAGTATAAGCCTCTTCAAGTGATTTCCGCAAACGCTCAGCAAAGACCATTGCCCCGGTATGCGTAGTGCAAGGAAGAAGAAAAACGAACTCTTCACCGCCATAGCGACAAATGATATCAGTTTCTCTGGCATTCTTCCAAAAAATCTTGGCGACCATCTTCAATACTTCATCACCAACTTTATGACCATAATTGTCATTTACTTTCTTGAAATCATCAAGGTCACAGAAGATAAGTGAAAATACCTCGCCAGTCCTATTTGATCTGGAAAATTCCTCTTTAAATCTCTCTTCGAAGTACCATCTCGTATATAAACCCGTAAGCTCATCCCTGATAGCCATTCTATACCTGCTGAAGTTCAAAAGGACAAGCTCTACTATCGGTTCCAGATAAGCCATTAAGTCATAAAATTTTTGAATAGTAAGGTCATCCACCCTTTGGTCGGGATTATACAGCTCAAGCTTCGCTTTATATTTTTTGCCAACATAAAAGCTATAAGAAACATAAAAAGGCTCAAAGCTATATGTAATTCCAAAATCCGGGATTTCTTCTGTTCCGAAATAAAATGTTTCCGTATTGTCGCTTCCAAATTCGAATTTGCCCACACTAGCAGGAAATTCCTCCATAAGACTTTTGAAAATTATTTGGGCAAGGTCGTTAAAATTTTCGGCATCTGCAAAGGAAAGAACGACGGCCATCAAGCGTCCAATAAACCTCAAAGATTCATTTGCATTGAATGTGGATCTTTCCAGAACAGCTAAAAGCTCTTTGTTTACTCCGGCATTTTCAAGATTTATCTTCATCTGTTTCACGAGATCAATAAAAGCTTTCTTTTGGAGAAAATGCGTTCTCAATTTATGTGAAAGACTATCCATACCCGAAGCATCATACAAAAATGCAGCAAATCTCATATAACGCAATGTATCTTTCTGAATATCAAGCTTATTTGACGCCAAGCCAAGGGCATGATAGAGCTGGGCTTGTGAAAGGAGCATTCTCCTTTGGCGCGAATAAACAAGCTGCTCAATCAAAAATTTCCTGAAGTCTTCCAGAAATTCCCCGGGCAGGATTTGAGCTAAAAACAAAAGAGTTTCTTCTATGTAAAAACGCATGCTCTTTCGGTATTCTTTGAAAAGCTCATATGACTTTATCGGGTCTTCAAGCCCGATATTAACAATTTCGAGAAACCTTCTTTCATCGTTTTCAATATATTCGATCTTTACGAGCTTTTCGGAGATACTTTTGATTTTTTCAATATTACCGCCAATAATGTGAAATAGAATTCTGAGCACATCGGCAAAATATCTCTTTGAAAGTACCCTTGAATCTTTTGTTTTTCTGAAGATATCTTCATACTCAGCGATATATTTTTCAAATTCAGTGTGATTTCCATCGTACACAGCCGCAAGAGCCTTGAATTCAAAAAACCTTGACTTTATCTCCGGGCTCTTCGATGTCTGGATATAACCGCTGATTTTTCCCATCAGCTTATTGAGAGATATTTTTTCGCCACAAGCCAGGTAACTATATGCTAAATTAATCGCAATAAAAGCCGCCGTCTCGTGGTCGCCTATTTCCGTGGCTTCATCGATCGCCCTGAGTTTTAACTCTTCAGAATAGGCTTTGAAATCCTCTTCATAATAAAGGCTCAAGTTGTTGTGAAGTTTTGAAATCCAATCTTTGATGTTGAACTCACTGGCAATTTTTAAAGCTAGCTCAATAAACTTTTTGAATTTCGGAGGTTCTTTAATGTTGTAGTACCTTGCAAAAAGGTTCAAAACAGCTACTTTCAATCGCGCATATTGCGGGGAAATTGGCTTCAACTTCTTGTTTAGCCTTTTCAGATTTTCTATGTTCAACCTGGAAAGGCTCATGATATTTTTCGTGTCAATTTGAAAGAACTCAAGAACAATCTTTTGGTATTCAGTAGATGCCTGCTTTAGCTTCTCACGAAGAAGTTCGGAAAAATGCTGCTCGTCAAGATTAATTTCAATCATTCTCAAGAAATTCATGCAGTCAACATGAAATTTCCCTTTGAGCCATTTTTCTATAAGCCTCCCCTTTGTAATCTTTTCAAAATCAAGGGCTTTGATACGTGCTTTCAAGCTCATACTAGCCCAGCTTTCAAATCCCAATATATCATCAATAACCTGTATTTCTTTCAGCAGTTTATCCTTTGGAAGCCATTCATAATATCTTTTTCTTGCATGCCATAATAGGGCTGCTGCAAAGGCTCTTTTTGAACAACCACTGTTTTCGAAATGAAACTTCACTGCTTCCGTTAAATCTCTTTGGAGAGCCAGACTGAGATGATCTTTTCCCATTAATCTTGCATTTTCAAAAAATTCTTTCCAGCAATCGTCCTCAAAGTGAAGAACGCCGTTATCCAGCCATAAAACTCCCTCAGCTTTTGCAGTTTCGACAGCTTCCGTTATTTGATCTTTTGAATATTTATCCCCAAAAATAGATAACGCTTCGGAAAGCAAAAAGCGTTTTCCGAGGGCGGAGATTTCAGCGAGTATCTTTGTCGTCATCTCTTTCATGCAATCACCCCAAAAAATTTTACCCTAAATATGCAAATAAAAAAAATCTATTGTATGCGGAAATATTAATAAATGAATCAGACCCAATTGAAAGTAGAAGAACTCATCAGCATGATAAAATTAAAGGATAAATAATCCAGGGGAGATCAAATTCGCCTGAAAAATCGCTCAAAAGTTCCCGCTTTCTGGTATTTTGAATTTAATTGCGTGAAAGAAGTTTGTACGGACTCGCAACACTTATTCTGGAACAGAACTTGACTTGAATTTTCTGATGAGAAAGTTGTGGAGTTATTTGTTAATTATTTCACAATATAAGCGAAAAAGATATTTTATAATCAATCCCGAAAAAGAGAGAGCTTTTTTGATATAATCCTTTCAGAGTGGTGATAAACTTGTCAGAAGCATTGTATAGAAAATACAGGCCCCATAATTTTGACGAGATAGTTGGACAGGAGCAGGTCAAGCAAATATTAAAAAGCGCTATCGCCAATGGCGATATAGCGCATGCTTATATATTCTATGGCCCGAGGGGTACAGGCAAAACGACAACGGCGAGGATTCTGGCGAAAGCCATTAACTGTGCTGCTGAAAATTTAGCCGAAAGGCCTTGCGGCACATGCGACTCCTGCAAAGCGATAGATAGCTCAAGCCACATGGATGTAATTGAAATTGACGCCGCTTCTTATAGGGGAATTGACGAAGTGCGCAAAATCAGAGACGCAGCATCATATAGACCAACAATGGGACATTATAAGGTCTATATTGTCGACGAATTTCATATGCTTACGCGCGAAGCATTTAACGCCCTGCTAAAAACGCTCGAAGAACCACCTGAACATATTCTTTTCATCTTGGCTACAACAAACCTTGAAAAAGTACCTGAAACAGTTCTTTCACGTTGCCAGATTTTCACTTTTAAACCTTTTAACCTCGCTCAAATAATAGAATACTTAAAAAGAATATTGACCAGCGAAGGCAAGGAATTTGACGAGGAAGGTCTTCGCCTGATAGCACTAGCTGCCAATGGCGGTATGCGAGATGCGGTGAATTTGTTGCAAAGAGTCCTGGTTTTTTCAGGAAAGGCCATCGAAAACGATGTGAGGAACGTTTTAGGAATCTTACCTTCCGATGTGGTGGAAAAGTACATCTCCGCTCTTCTTTCCACGGATTTCAACCAGCTGATGGAAATCTCAAAGGAGATGTCTACATTGGGTTACGGTCATGAAGCTTTACTCGATCAAGCCATCGAAATGGTTAAAAACAAGGTTTTTTCAAACGCTTTGGATGTTAAAACAGCTGCTTCGCTTGTTAAATTGCTGTGGGAAATATCAAGAGAGCTTAGATTTTCTGACGATAAAAGAAGGGCTTTTGAAACGCTAAACATTGTTAAAACAGATGAATTTAGGATTTTGCAGGAAAAAGCACCCAAAAACAGCGTACAAATCCTTTATAAAGGAAGAGATGTTGATAAACCAAAAGATTCCATGACAATTTTACAAAAGGAACAGCCCAGGGCTGAAGAAAGTGAAGATAAGCTCGCGGGATTTCTGGAAACCCTTTTCAGCAAAAATCACATTCTTTCATGGACGCTGTTGAAACTATCCAGAATGTCGCTTCAAGAATTTTCAAAGGGCAAGAGGCTTATAGTGAGCTTTTCGCATGATAATAGCCTCGCAGAAGCCATTATGAGGGAACGCTTTGAAGCTATAAGTGATCTTGTAAAAAGCGAATTAGGAGTGGATTTAGAGTTGGCCACTCAAGAGATCAAAGCGAGCAAAAAGAGCAGCGATGCCCTCGCAAAACTCCCGCCCGAGCAGCAAGCTTATATGAAGAGGATAATGTCTTTATTCGATAGTGTAGAAGTTGAAGTGGAGGAGGAAGAAAATGGCCAAGAAGATTAAGGGATTTGGCGGAAGGAGTTATGGGCAGAGGTCCAAAAAAAGCGGGAACCTGAATGAATTGCTCAAGCAAGCACAAAAAGCGCAGGAACAGATGGAAAACTTGGAGGAAACTTTCAAAGAAATAGAAATAACAGCGACCGCCGGCGGTGGAGCAGTCACAGTCGTTGCAACCTGCGATTACAAGATAAAGTCTATTGAGATCGACGACGAAATAAAGGACGAAGAATTTGAGATAGTGCAAGACCTTATCGTCGCTGGTGTAAATGAAGCGCTGGAAGAAATTAAGAAGCGTAGAGATGAGGAGTATGCAAAAGTCACAGGTTCAATGGGATTGCCGGAAGACATTATGTGAGAGTTCATGTATATAGGAGGTGTTGAAAGTGAAAGTAGCTATTAACGGATTCGGAAGGATAGGCAGACTGGTTTTCAGAGAAATGATTAAAAGAGGCAACTTCGATGTCGTAGCAATCAACGATTTGACCGATGCAAAAACCCTGGCACATCTTCTCAAGTATGATAGTGTTCACGGAAAATTTAATGGAACAGTTGAAGCCACGGATGATGCAATCGTTGTGAATGGTAAGGAAATCAAAGTATTTGCCGAAAAAAATCCAGGAAATTTGCCCTGGAAAGACCTTGGTGTTGAAATAGTTATCGAGTCAACAGGCGTTTTCAGAAACAAAGAAAAGGCGTTACCCCATATCGAAGCTGGTGCAAAAAAAGTTTTGATAACTGCTCCCGCAAAAGGCGATGTTGATGCAACAGTTGTTCTTGGTGTAAATGAAGACATTCTAAAATCGGAACATACTGTCATTTCAAACGCTTCCTGTACTACAAATTCAATCGCCCCTGTTATCAAAGTACTAAATGACAACTTCAAAGTACTTAAAGGTTTCTTGACAACAATACACGCTTACACCAACGACCAGAGAATTCTTGACCTTCCACACAAGGATTTGAGAAGGGCCAGAGCTGCAGCTGCAAATACGATTCCAACTACAACAGGTGCTGCCAAAGCCGTAGGTGTGGTTATCCCGGAATTGAAAGGCAAACTGGATGGTATAGCCGTAAGGGTCCCAGTTCCAGATGGTTCTATTACAGACCTTACAGTCGTTGTTGAGAAGGAAACCACCGCTGAAGAAGTCAACGCTGTTATGAAAGAAGCCAGCGAAACCTATCTCAAAGGTATTCTCGGCTACAACGAAGAACCCATAGTTAGTTCCGACATAGTTGGATCAAGTTATTCAGGTATCTTTGATGCTACGCTCACCTATGTGAGTGGAAACCTCGTGAAGATTTGCTCCTGGTACGACAACGAATATGGTTACAGCTGCAGAGTTGTTGATTTGGCTGAAAAGATAGCAAACATGTAACACTTTGATTTGGGGCCTTTAATGGCCCCATTTTATCAATTTTATTCCGGGAGGAATGGTTATGAAGAGAAAGCTTACCATAAAAGATGTGGAACTTAAGGGAAAGCGCGTACTTATGCGTGTCGATTTCAATGTACCTTTGAACAAAGAAACAGGAGAAGTTTCTGACGATACACGAATAAGAGCTGCCCTGCCCACTATCAAGTACGCTCTGGAACAGGGAGGTAAGGTAATACTCTTGTCTCACCTTGGGAGGCCAAAGGGTGTCAAAGACTCGAAATATAGCCTTAAGCCTGTGGCAAAAAGGCTAGAAGAACTGCTTGGACACCATGTTTCCTTTGTTGACGATTGCATCGGAGAGGGTGCTCACAAAGTTGTAGAAGCCATGAAAGATGGAGAAGTTGTGCTTCTTGAAAACGTAAGGTTCTATAAAGAGGAAAAAGACAACAACCCCGAATTCGCAAAAGCATTGGCTTCTCTTGGTGATATCCACGTAAACGACGCTTTCGGGACTGCCCATAGGGCGCATGCTTCTAATGTAGGAGTTGCAAGTTATCTTACGAGTGTAGCGGGCTTTCTCATGGAAAAAGAAATCCTGATGCTCGGGAAAGCCGTTCAAAGCCCTGAACACCCTTATGTTGTAATACTTGGAGGCGCGAAAGTATCAGATAAGATCGGGGTAATTACAAATCTTTTGGAGAAAGCCGATAGAATATTAATAGGCGGAGCAATGATGTTTACTTTCCTCAAAGCCCTTGGTAAGGAAGTAGGGGACTCCCTGGTTGAAGAGGACAAAATAGAATTGGCAAAGGATATTCTCAGAAGTGCCAGGGAAAAGGGCGTTGAGTTTGTTCTCCCTGTGGATACGGTGATTGCTCAGAAGATCGAAGCCGGCGCAGAGAAAAAGACTGTTTCAGTAGACGAAGGTATCCCCTCTGGCTGGAAAGGCCTGGATATCGGTCCAAATACCATAGCCCTGTTTAAAGAGAAGCTTAGCGATGCCAAAACAGTTGTATGGAATGGACCAATGGGCGTTTTTGAAATCGATGATTTTGCAACAGGCACCGAAGAAATCGCGAAAACGCTTGCCACACTGGAAAGAGCAGACACGATAATTGGCGGTGGCGACAGCGCTGCGGCAATTAATAAATTCAATCTCGCCGATAAAGTAAGCCATGTTTCAACCGGTGGCGGTGCATCCCTTGAAATGTTGGAAGGCAAAGAACTTCCCGGCATAGCCAGCATAGCAGAGGAGGTTATAAAAAAAAACGTAAAGTAGTCATTGCTGGAAACTGGAAAATGAACAAAACTCCCACTGAGGCGAAGCTCTTTGCAGGAGCTCTCGCAGCGTCGATAGGTATGGAAGATTCTCTGGAAGTGGTTGTTTGCCCCCCGAGTATCGACATCCCAGCTGTTATAGATGTGCTGAAAGACACAAAAATCAAAGTCGGCGCTCAGAACATTTATCCAAAAGAAAGTGGAGCTTTTACAGGAGAAATTTCCACGACAATGTTAAAAGACCTTGGCGCAGAGTATGTCATTGCAGGGCATTCTGAAAGGCGCCACATTTTTGGAGAAAGCAATGCACTTATAAATGAAAAAATCAAATTTGCACTAAAAGAAAATCTTACACCGATATTCTGCATCGGCGAAACCCTTGAAGAAAGAGAAGCCGGGAGAACTTTCGATGTTCTAAGAGATCAGATTATCGAAGGCTTGAGAGAAATAAATACCGATGAAGTGTTAAGAATAATCGTTGCTTATGAACCGGTATGGGCAATTGGAACCGGGAAGGTAGCGACACCTGAACAGGCTGATGAAGCAATGGGATATGTAAGAAAACTTATCGGTGAACTTTATGGCCAGGATGTTTCCGATCAGATGGTAATCCTTTACGGAGGAAGCATCAAACCCGAAAACTTCGACAGCCTTATAAAAATGGAGAACATCGATGGCGGCCTTGTTGGAGGCGCTAGCTTGAAGGAGAGTTTTATCGAACTTGTGAAAATCGCGAAAAAATATCTTTAATTCCGATACAAGGGGGCCTGATAGGTCCCCTTTAATCCATTTATCATTTGTCAATTGCCATCGAAGTAGTATAATGGTTAGTGATTCAATTTGCTTAAGCGTTTTATAAGTCATTAGTTTAGAACAAGAATGGCAAACTTATTCGATAATCATTAAATCATTACATTGTGATGATTATGGGGGTGTCTGGATGAATATGATCGAAGAGCTTGAACTTGTTATAGACAAAATGGTCGATGAATTCAATAAGCTAAAAAAGGAAAATGAACAGCTTTGGACACAATTGGAGGCCGCTGAAAAGCAAAAGGAAGAACTCCAGGTAAGGGTAAAAGAGTTGGAGTTAAGACTAGAAACCGAAGAAAAGACCATAGAAGAATTGATTAAGAGGATCCGGGGAAACTTAGAGAAGCACGAAGGTTAGGAGGCTATTTTTTATGAAAAGGCCTGTGGTTCTTAAACTTGGGGAAAGAGAATATAAATTCATCACAAATGAACCTCAAAGCATTGTTGACAGGGTTTTCAATGAAATCATTCAGGAATTTGGTATCCTTGAAAAAGAGGTTGAAAAGGTCGGGATGGATAACGTTCTGGTGGCTATGTTAGTAAACATGACCACAGATTTTATTAAAGCACAAAATGAGCTTCAAAGACTCAAAGAGAAATATAATGAAGTTTTGAAGGATCACTATAAAGGACGTGGGAGGATTGCAAAGGATTAAAATCGGCGTATATGACTCAGGAGTAGGCGGACTCACTGTATTAAAGCAGCTTCTCAAAAAAATCCCTTATGGGATTGATTTTTTTTATTTCGCTGATACAGCGAGATTGCCATATGGTTCCAAGCCACAGGAAATGGTGCGTGGCTTTGTTTTCGAGATATTTGATTTTTTCAGGCATCTAAATGTCGATGCCATTGTAACAGCTTGCAATACTACAGATTCGTTGTTGACAGAAACGGAAAAGAAAAGTTTATGGATCCCATTCTTCAGTATTATAGAGCCTGCTGTCAGATATTTGAGAGACAGTATTTCCGGCAAAAACTCCGTCGCTATAATAGGAACAGAGGTTACAGTGAAACGCTCGGTTTATTTAAGAAAACTCATAATAGACGGGAATATCTCCAGGATTTCTCAAAAGGCGTGCCCGTTATTTGTACCCCTTGTTGAAGAAGGATTAAGCGATAGCGAATTAACAGAACGGGTCGTTGCATATTATCTCAAAGAGATAAAGGCTTTTTCGCCTGATTTTCTCATTTTAGGCTGTACCCACTATTCATACCTGAAAAATGCAGTCAGTAAGTATCTTGGAAATAAAACTCAAATAGTTGACCCAGCAGAACACGTTTCAGGACAGGTAATTGATTGGATTGGAGAAATTGGGGACACAAATAAATCCCGCATTTCATTTTATGTAACTGGTAGTGCGGAAGATTTTAAAAGGAAGGCTACCTTTCTTCTGGGATCCAATGGTGAACTCAAAGTTAACCATGTCGATCTCGAAAGATTAGGAGAAATCATCAATCTATGAGGTGTTCTTATGGCTGAACGAAATCTTATATTGCTGACAGGCATGTCCGGGGCTGGAAAAACTTCCGCTCTCAAATTCCTTGAAGATTTCGGCTTTTTCAGCGTGGATAATGTTCCTCCTGCCGTTTTCCATGATTTTTATGAAATATTGAAGCGAAAGGAAATGGACAATCTCGCAGTCGTAGTCGACATAAGGGCAATATCCAATTTCAAAAGCGCTGAAGCTTTCATAGCGGAAATTCAAAAAGCGAAAGAAAATTTAGATGACGTAACGATAAAGATTATTTTCCTGGATGCAGATGATGAAATCATCAAATACAGATATGGAAAAACACGACGGGCTCACCCATTGATGAAAGAATACACTCTGGCTGAAGCAATTCGCAAAGAACGCGAAATGATGAAACCGTTGATGGATATTGCCGATGAAATAATCAACACATCTAATATGGATACAAAAGAAATGCATGAGCGCTTGCTCGATTCAATAAAAAGGGAATTGAGCAAAATTCCTCCTATTCGTGTGATTATTGAAAGTTTTAGCTATGTCAATGGCGTCCCCCAGGATGCAAATCTCGTCTTCGATGTGCGTTTTTTGCCAAACCCGTATTATATTGCAGGACTGTCTGAATTAACAGGAAAAAATAGAGAGATCGGCGAATTTCTCGAAAAATTTGAGCGAATGGGAGAATACCTCTCGGTAATAAAAAAGGTAAGCGACATTACAATCGAAGAGTTCAGCTTGAGCGGCAGAAATCAGATCAAAATCGCTGTTGGCTGCACAGGTGGAAGGCACCGATCTGTATATATAGCTGAAAAATTATACGAAACCATGCAGCTGGAAAGTCGTAATGTTTCGCTGATTCACAGAGAGTTACGCAAAGACGGTGAGTGATTTTTATGAGCTTTGCTGATAAGATTAAGGATGAACTTTGCCACTTAAGCATCGATAACGATATGGAAGCGCGAGCGGAATTTCTGGGCTATGTAAAATCCAGAGGTTCTATAAGAATAAGTAATGCAAAAAAATACCTCGCGATTTCTTTGAATTCTATTTCAAGCCTTAAAAGGCTATATACCCTGTCCAAGAAGCTTGAGATCTTTCCGGTTAAAACAAGCATCACTGAAGAAACGCGATTGAAGCATAGACGTGGTGGAGAAATTTTGTACTCTTTCGATGGAGTTTACGATTTTCTCGAGAGCCTTGGCATTTCTATTTTAAGTGACGATTTACCAGATTTTGTGAGAGATGATCCTGCTTACTTTGGTGCCTTTATGAGGGGTTTGTATCTGGCTGGCGGTTCTATTGTAGATCCTTCGAGGGGTTATCATCTGGAAATATCTCTTGATACTACAAGAAACTTTGTCATGAATTTAATCACGCATCTGGCAAATTCCTTGAATATCAAGGCAGGATATGTAGAGGTTGGAAATAAATACAAGGTATACATTAAAGCCTCCAGGGAAATTGTTGAGTTGCTTTCGCTTATAGAAGCTTCCAGAGCAGTATCTGTCTTATTGAAAGCTGTGGAAGTGAGGCAGATCCGTGGTAATGTAAGCAGAACGCTAAATTTCATCACAGCCAATGCCAATAAGTCTGGCCAGGCAATGGCAAGACACGTAAAAGCAATAAGAACCATTGAAGAAAAGCTTGGGTTGGACAGTTTGCCAGATGAACTCGAAAAACTTGCAAAACTCAGGCTTGAATACGAAGAACTCAATTTAAGAGAACTCGGAGAGCTTATGGACCCACCTATGAGCAAATCAGCAGTGTTTAACAGGTTAAGGAAACTGCAAAAAATAGCCGAGAAATTGGAGGAGGAAAAATGAAGTGTCCCTTTTGCGGAAGCGATTTAACCAGAGTGATTGATACCAGGACGACCGATGGTGGAACTGTTGTTCGACGAAGAAGGGAATGTGAGGATTGCAACGGACGTTTCACCACCTATGAAAGGTTTGAGCAAAGACCCATATTCGTAGTAAAAAAAGACGGGCGCCGGCAACGTTTTGATCGCCAGAAAATTTTGTCTGGTATCATAAAAGCCTGTGAAAAGCGGCCTATAACCCTTGAAGAAATGGAAGAAATGCTCACCGAAATTGAACACGAGGTTCAGAAACTAGGTAATTCAGAAGTTTCCACGCTGCAAATCGGTGAACTGGTTATGAAGAAGCTCAAATCAAAAGACAGGGTAGCATATGTTAGATTCGCTTCTGTTTACAAAGAATTCAGAGACCTTGACCATTTTATGGATATAATAAGTGAATTGAAAGATGAGTTTAAAGCAAAGAACCATTTGGGAGGGATATAAATGACGAAAAGGGAAGTAATCTATCTCACAAAAGAAGGCTATGAGAACTTGAAAAAGGAACTCGAGACGCTTCGCAAGAAGCTCATGTATGAAATCGCTGAAAGAATTAAAGAAGCAAGAGAATTGGGCGATTTAAGTGAAAACAGCGAGTATGACGAAGCAAAAAATGAACAGGGCAAAATCGACAGCAGAATCAAGCAGCTTGAAGAAATCCTCAACAACGCCGAAATAATAGAAGACAACGGTGATAATTCAATAGTGCGGATTGGAAGTAAAGTTCTGCTTGAAAATCTAGAAAGCAAAGAAACCATGGAAATCAGGCTCGTCAACACGCACGAAGCAAATATTTTTGAAAACAAAATTAGCATAGATTCGCCTATTGGAAAAGCCTTACTGGATAGACGCGTTGACGAAGAGCTCATGGTAAGAGCTCCTTCTGGTAACATCAAATACAAAATCCTTGCAATATCCAAATGATGGAGGCTTAGGAAAATGAATGAAGAGATCAGGCAACAAAAAATACAGAACATCACTGAACTGAGGGAACTTGGCATAGAACCTTATCCATATAGGTTCAACAAAACCCACTCAGCCTCAAAAGTTAAAGAGGAATTTGATTATCTCGAAGCTTCTGAAACAAAGGAAGATGTTGTCCTTTCAACAGCCGGAAGGGTAATGGCATTACGACATCACGGCAAATCTGCTTTCTTTGTTTTGAAAGACGATACAGGGAGAATACAGGCTTATATTCGAAAAGATTCCGTAGGTGATGAGAATTTCAAGGTCTTCAAGAAGCACGTAAGCCTTGGGGATTTTGTGGGAATTGAAGGGTTTCCCTTCAGAACGCATACCGGAGAAATGTCCATTTTCGTTCATAGATTCGAAATCCTCTCAAAAGCAATTAGAATGCTCCCGGAAAAATGGCATGGGTTGAAAGACAAAGAAATCATTTACAGACAGCGTTATGTTGAAATGCTCTCCAGCGATGAGGCTCTGGAAAGGTTCAAAAAGAGATTCGAGCTTTTGAGGCTAATAAGGGAGTTTCTCAATCAAAGGGGATTTGTTGAAGTAGAAACGCCTGTATTGCATTCAGTTACCGGTGGCGCTTCTGCAAGGCCTTTTATCACCCATATAAATGTTTTTGATGTCGATATGTACATGCGAATTGCGGAAGAGCTTTATCTAAAACGTTATCTTGTAGGCGGTTTTGAAAAAATCTACGAAATAGGAAAAAATTTCAGAAACGAAGGGATTTCTTATAAGCATCACCCGGAATTTACCATGATGGAGATATATCAAGCATATGCAGATTATGGCGACATGATGGAATTAACAGAAGCCCTAATAAGCTCTGTTGTCGAAAAGCTAACCGGAGGGACAGTTATTAAATACCAGGGAAAAGAAATCGACTTTTCAAGGCCCTGGCGCAAAGTGAAGATGAAGGATTTCATAAAAGAACGCCTCGGTGTGGATATTCTTGAAGACAGCGATGAAGAGCTTCTTGAAGTGTTGCAAAGCCATGATAATGTACCTGAAATCAAGGAAAGAGGGCATTTGATTGAAAAATTGTGGGATCTTGTCGAAGACGAACTCGTAAATCCAACCTTCGTGCTGGAACACCCGGTAATCATTTCGCCTCTTGCGAAGAAACATCGTAATGACCCCCGTGTAACTGAGCGTTTTGAGCTAGTGATAAATGGTATGGAATGTGCTAACGCTTTCAGCGAATTGAATGATCCCATCGAACAGCACAAGAGATTTCTCCACCAGGCTGGATTAAGAGATGCTGGTGATGCGGAAGCACATATGATGGATATGGATTTTATAAGAGCTCTCGAATACGGAATGCCTCCTACAGGTGGACTGGGAATCGGCCTGGATAGGATATTGATGTTCATAACCGACTCGCCGAACATAAGGGATATAATTCCCTTCCCGCTTGTGAGGCCCGTGAGCTTTGCGGAAGAGGAAATTGCAGCCGAACAGGCTTCTGAGAGCGAAAAGGAGGAATGATATGAGCCTCTATGATAGCATTCAATCGGAAATTAAAACCGCTATGAAAGAAAAAGACCATGTGAAGCTCAACACTCTGAGATCGATTGTGGCATCTATCAAGAATTTTCTTGCTTCTTCAGCCGAAGCCAGAGAAAAAGGTGTTACAGATGAAATAGTGCAGAATATTGTACTGAAAGAAGCTAAAAAGCGCGAAGAATCAATCAATGCATATAAGGCAGCCGGCAGGGAGGAGCTTGCGGCTGCTGAAGAAGCCGAACTTAACATACTCAAAAAATTCATGCCCAGCATGCTGTCTGAGAATGAAATAAGGAAATTGGCTATTGAAGTCATAGATGAAATAGGTGCTTCAAAGCCATCCGATCTGGGAAATGTAATGAAAGAACTCATGCCCCGAGTAAAGGGAAAGGCCGATGGAAAGACCGTTAATCGGATTGTGCGAGAACTCCTTGAAAGCAGGTAAGTGAATGAAAGTCGATGTACTAATTGCTGAAATTGGTAGTACCACAACGGTAATTTCAGCTTTTGCGTCCGATGCCTCCGGGAAATTAAGGTTTCTTTCTCAAGGCGAGCATTACACCACCGTAGATGCCGGTGATGTAACTATCGGGATTGAAAAAGCGATTTCAATCCTCAAAAAGCGATTAGCTGTTAACTCACTTGATTGGAATATGTTCCTTGCCACAAGTAGTGCGGCTGGAGGGCTGAAAATGACAGTCCATGGCCTTGTTTATGATATGACTGTGAAGGCCGCCCGTGAAGCCGCTTTAGGAGCAGGCGCTGTAATAAAGTATGTATCAGCTGGAAAATTAAGCAGCAGGGATCTGGAACATATTGTCGAAGTTGACCCAAGAGTGATTCTCCTTGCTGGCGGTGTCGATTATGGAGAGCGGGAAACAGTTATACACAATGCAAAACTTCTTTCTGAGCTTCCTCTAAGCATACCGGTGATCTACGCGGGAAATATTGCGGCCACGGAAACAGTAACGGAGATATTGACATCTGCTGGAAAGACTGTTCATATAGCTGAAAACGTTTATCCACGGATTGATCAGCTGAATGTGGAACCTACTCGCGAGATCATAAGAAAGGCTTTCGCTGAAAATATTATCAAGGCACCCGGCATGGAGAGAATTTATTCGGTTGTTGATAAAAATGTAATTCCCACTCCCGCGGCTGTTATGCTAACTACCGGGTTGATTGCCGAACACTATGAGGATGTTCTCGTAGTTGATATTGGAGGCGCTACCACTGATGTTGATTCCTACACACAGGGTGACCCGGAAATTCAGAAAATGTTAGTTGCACCCGAACCTCTTGCCAAGCGCACCGTTGAAGGAGATTTAGGGGTGTTCGTTAACGCCAGGCATGTTATAGATCACATAGGAGAGCACCAGCTTCGTTCTGAATTTGCAGATTATGATGATTTACTGAGCAGCATCTCCCCTTATCCAAAAGACAGGAGATCTGAGGAATTTATCGCGAGGCTCGCCAAGTATTGCTTTGAGACTGCTATTAGAAGGCATGCAGGGAGGATTAGGCAGCTCTATGGACCTACCGGGCGCATAGAAGTTGCAGAAGGAAAGGATCTCACGGCAATAAAACTGCTTCTGGGAACAGGTGGTGTTTTGACGCGTTCACATTTCAGGGAGAAGATAATGGGCTCTGTTAAAAATCTTGCCCGAAAACACATAAAGGAATTACTCCCAAGGTCTGACGTGAAACTGGGATATGATAAAAACTATATTTTTGCTGCAATAGGTGTCCTTTCGAAGATTGACAGAGCGCTTGCGATGGATTTAATTGAGGATGACCTTTGCTTTTTAGCTAAATGAGAAAACTTGACACCATTTTTCTTGAGTGTTAGAATTCTACTGTAAGCGGGTGTAGCTCAGCTGGTAGAGCATCAGCTTCCCAAGCTGAGGGTCGCGGGTTCGAGTCCCGTCGCCCGCTCCACAAAAAAGCGCGCTTTTTGCGCGCTTTGTTTTTTCGGCGGGAACTATTATTGGCTGTATTTTCTCAATAAATCCGTTAAGGCTTCTCTAAGGAGAGCAGATTCGGTCTTTTTCAACCGGTTTGCCAGCCTAGAGAGTTTCTCAAGCTGAGACTTTGGATAATAGCTTGATTTCAGAGACATCTTTTGTTTACCCTCAGCGGGAGCAAAGATCATTCTGTTTCGTCCCTGCTTTTTTGCTGTAAACATCCCATCTTCAAGAACATGAATCAAGCCATCGACACTTGAAGCGCTTCTGGGGATGTCAGCCACAGCACCTGATACCGTAAATTTAATTAAATGTTTGCCACACTCGAGTTCCACCTTTTCGATTTGCTTCCTGACATCTTCCAGTTCCATCAGCAAAGTTTCCGCTGTATGCTCTGTGCTCATTACAAAGAATTCATCGCCTGCTCTTTCAATGATCATACCATCCGGTAAACTCTCTCTAAGGATGTCATCAATGAATTTGATTACTTCATCTCCGCATTTTCTGCCATAATTCTCATTGATGTTGTAGAAGTTGTCGATATCCAGATTCCCCACAGCAAGACTGCCCGAAGCATGTGCCCTGTCAAATATTTCCCTTATTTTTTCAAAGGGTGTTGGCATTTTTCGACTCCTCCTTTTCGTATGATGTCAATATAATTATATACATATATGTATATTTATATATTACGCAGTTATGATATATGTTACTTTTTCTTGAATATTACTTATGAATTCTCGAGGGTATAGTGAAGCAGAATGGTATTAGATGAAAGCTTTTTAATCTCTGAAAGCTTTAAAGAAAGGTCTCGCTTGCTAAATTGAAAGTGCACTTCTCCACTGAGAAAGAGGGGTTCAATGGTCAGGAATATGTCCGTTACAAGACCTTTCTCCAAAAACAGGGAGTAAATTTGAGGGCCACCGATTACGGCTATGTTATCGTAACCGAGTTTATGAATGTGGTCAATAAGCGTTTCTGGATTCATATCTGTGATAATTAGATTTTCCGATGAAATCTTTTCATATAACCAGGGCTTTCTGCTCATTACCACATTCAATCTACCCGGGAGAGGAGTGTAATTGAGAGTTTCAAAGGTTTTCCTACCCATTATCACAACTCCCATTTTGAGTGTAATTTGCTTAAAAAATCCTTTGTCTTCACTTGAAGACCAGTCCACCGAATGCTCTTTTTTCCTTGAAAGGACGCCGTTTACACTCATCACTGCTATGATGGCAACTTTCGGCATGTTAATCCACCGTGTGGCGAACTATGGCTTCGGATCTGGGAAAAATTACGTCAACTTCTTCATTCAGCTCAATACTTAAAGTCTTTTTAAAAGGAATCTTTGCGCTTTCACCGGGTTGCAAAGTTACAACATCTTCAAGGAGCAATTTTACGGGTGTTTGCCTGCCATTTTCCAGAGATATATGTTCACCATCTGTTTCTATATTTATTCCCAGCATTTCCCTTTTCCCGGATTTTACGGAAAAAACAATCACTATTGGTGCAAAGGCATTTATTATCTCAATAAAATCCTTTGTGTAATTTCTCAGTATTCCCTGATACTCTCGCCATCTATCATCTTCAAAGCGCTCATATATTATACGCCTGCCAATTAATTTCTCAAGCAACGGATCGTAAGAGTTACCTATATAATCCACGAAGCTTTCTCCCATTTTATTGACATATTTCTCTTTTCCCGAGAGAACGGAGCTTTTTGGGGTAACCTGACCTATGAGTAGTTTCATCGATTCAACTATGGCATCTCTTACAGCTGCAAAGAAATTGCGAACAGCTTTCCTTACAGTGACAAAGAAGCCGGATTGGGAAGAGAATGTTTTAAGCTCACGTTTTTTTCTTAATGTATCATCAAGATCCGCTGGTATTCTATAAATTGCCTTTATGCTAGCATATTCTGACCTGTAGAGAATAAAGCTCGTTTCAAAATGTGAACCGCTTTTATAGGGTTTTGGGTATCTTAAAAGCAAACCGCTGCTTTCAAGGTCCAGGGTTCCCCAAACTGTCCTGCCATCCTTCATTTCAGCTATAACCGGGAAGCCTTCCATATCCTTTAAGCACCTGTCCCTCCAGGTGGCTTTCAAATATGCAACGACAATGGCTGTTGCAAAGATAATTATTATTGTAATCGTAAGGCTGCTCATCTGCACCTCCAAAAAAGCCCGCTTTCGCGGGCTTTGGAATTTTTATGAGACGATGATATTCATTATCTTATCAGGAACATAGATGACTTTTTTCATCTCTTTGCCTTCAAGGTATCTTGAAATCTTAGAATCCTCCTTCAAGACATCTAACACTTCATCCTGTGTGGCTCCTTGCGATACAAGAACTTTCCCTCTGATCTTTCCGTTTATTTGCACAGGGATTTCTATATTAGCGAGTTTGAGGTATTTTTCATAACCCGCAGGAAATCCTGCATTCAGCACACCGCCTTTTCCCCCTTTCAGTTCAAATATCTCCTCGGATATGAAAGGAGCGAATGGCGCGAGTAGTTTTGCAAGATCAATAACGAGCTGTCTTTCAATGCTGCCGTATTTCAATGCTTCATTCACAAATTCCATTATTGCAGCGATGGCTGTATTGTATTTTATGTTTTCAATCGAATATTGAACCTTTTCCACTGTTTCACCCATCTTAATTTTCAATTCAAGGGGACTTTTGGCCTCTGGAAGATTTGCTATTTCCCATACCCGATTCAAAAATCTCTTTATTGCATCCATTCCGCTATCTCTAAAATCTCCACCTTCAAGGAAGCTTCCCATGAACATCAGGTAAGTTCTTAAAGCATCCACGCCATGTGTCTCAAAGTAATCATTAGGGTTTACTATGTTGCCTTTGGATTTGCTCATTTTCTGGCCGTCTTTGATGATTAAGCCATGACCTCTGAAAGAGGAGAAGGGTTCTTCAAAATGGAGCAAACCAAGATCATGAAGCGCCATAGTTATAAACCTGGAATACATGAGGTGAAGATTGGCGTGCTCGTTTCCACCAATATACATATCTACGGGTAACCATTTCTTTGAGAGTTCAGGATCATAAGGTTGTTTGTCATCACGGGGCGAAACGTATCTCAAGAAATACCATGCGGAATCAAGGAAATTGTCGCTCACGTCTGTCTCGCGTTTGGCAGGGTTACCGCATTTTGGACAGGTTGTATTGACAAATTCTGCATTCCTTGCAAGGGGAGAAAGGCCACTACCATCAGGTATATAATCGTTAGTTTCTGGCAGTAATACAGGAAGGTCTTCTTCAGGAACCGGAACAATCCCACATTTATCACAATAAATAATCGGGATAGGCGGACCCCAGTACCTCTGGCGCGAAACACACCAATCATGAAGATGGTAGTTAACTGTTGGTCTGATCTTCTCATGGACTTCACCGACCTTTTCGATGAAATCCTCGCTCTTCCAACCGGTGTAGGGACCGCTATTTATCATTACTCCATATTCCGTATAAGGGAGTTCCTCTGGAGAGCATTCTATTACCTGTTTTACCTCTAATCCGTATTTTTTCGCAAAGACATAGTCCCTTTCGTCATGAGCTGGTACCGCCATAACAGCACCTGTCCCGTATTCTGCCAGGACATAATCGCCGATCCAGATGGGAATGCGTTCGCCTGTAAGTGGATGTATTGCGAAACTGCCTGTGAATATCCCATTTTTCTCCCTTTTGATTGATGTTCTGGTAGCCTCATCCATTTTGTTTACAGTTTTCAGGAAATCGTCGAAAAGCGATTCTTGATCAGCTTTTATTAATGACCCTGTCATTTTGTGCTCAGGCGCAAGAACAAGATAAGTGACTCCGTAGACTGTATCAGGTCTAGTTGTGAATACTTCAATGTATTCATCTTTTCCCTCAACCTTGAAAGCAATCGTAGCGCCTTTAGAACGACCAATCCAGCTTCTTTGAATGTTTTTGGTTATTTCTGTCCAGTCGAGCTTATCCAGGTTTTCCAGCAGTCGGTCGGCATATTTGGTGATTTTGAAAAACCACTGGCTCATCTGTCGCTTTGTGATTTCCGTGCTGCACCTTTCACACTTACCTTCAATAACCTGTTCGTCAGCCAAAACGGTTTTACAGGATGGACACCAGTTGACTGTTGATTCTCTTTTTTCAGCAAGACCTGCTTCATAGAGCTTCAAAAAAATCCATTGTGTCCAGCGATAATATTCAGGATCAGAGGTGTTCACTTCGCTACGCCAGTCAAAAATGTTCCCAATTTTCTTCAATTGCTCTTCTCTGAAGTATTCTATGCTTTTTGGTGTTAATTCTGCTGGATGCTTGCCAACCTTTAATGCATAGTTTTCGCTGTGAATCCCAAAAGCATCAAAGCCAATAGGCTCAAATACATCATAACCCTTCAATCTCATATAGCGTCCGTAAACATCAGATCCAATAAAGGAATACATATTTCCGATATGTAGCCCGGAAGCAGAAGGATATGGGAACATCATGAGGTTATAGAAAGGCTTTTTTGCTTCTCTTAAATTCACCTCATAAGGTCTTTCCTTTTCATAGTAGTTCTGCCATTTCTTCTCAATGGATTTAAAGTCGTACATTGACATCCCCCTGTTCAGCCTTTAATCGAGTTTGCTAATAAGTCTTAATATGATATTTGCCATCTGCCTGCCAGTTCTGTTTGCTACTTCAATTACCTCTTCTGCCGTTAAGGGCTTGAGGTCATCGGGAACGGCCCTGTCTGTTATGGCCGACATTCCCAACACTCTTATGCCAGCATGCCTGGCAACGATCACTTCCGGGACTGTTGACATTCCTACAGCGTCTGCGCCAAAGCTTCGCAACATTTTCAGCTCAGCAGGGGTTTCGAAACTCGGGCCCGATATTCCAACATATACTCCTTCATAAACCCCTATACCGAGTTCTTTTGCGGCAAGGAAGGCCAAGGAACGCAGCTCTTTATCATAAGCTTCGCTCATATCCGGAAATCTTGGTCCCCATTCTTCAATATTTGGACCTATCAAAGGATTACTGCCCATGAAATTGATCTGGTCTTTGATGAGCATTGGATGCCCGATTTCGAAGTCCGGATCAAGCCCACCGGCGGCATTGGTAACGATCAATATCTCCACGCCAAGTTCCTGCATAACCCTTATAGGAAATGTGACTGTTCTCATATCATAACCTTCATAGTGATGAAATCTGCCGTTCATGAGCATCACAGGATATCCATGGATTTCGCCAAATAACAGCTCGCCTTTATGGCCTGGCGCTGTAGAAAGGGGAAATCCCGGTATTTCTTTGTAACTAAAAATCTGGGGTTTTTCCAAACTCTCCGCAATTCCACCAAGACCTGATCCCAATATAATCGCTATTTTTGGGCGCTTTTGAATGTTGTCGATGAGAAATTTGGCTGATTTTTTCACATTTGAAACGTACTCATTCATCTCATGGATAACTTTTTGAACACTCATAATACTCCTCCTCCCAGAATTATCTTTTTCTTATCTTATACATTATAGCAGAATCAGGAAAAGTCAACCAGAAGATGCTATAATTTCACCGATATAAAGTGTCATGATTGAAAGGAGAGTTGTGGATGCGATTTTCAGAGCTTTATGCTCCGACATTGAGGGAAGCTCCTTCCGATGCAGATTTAATTAGCATCAAATTGCTTATACGTGGAGGTTTTGTAAGGAAAGTAGCAGCGGGTGTCTACGCATATCTACCCCTTGGTTTGAGAGTGCTGAAAAAGATTGAGAATATAGTGCGTGAAGAGATGGACAGGATTGGCTGCCAGGAATCTTTGCTTCCCATTATCCAACCTGCAGAACTCTGGCATGAATCAGGAAGATGGGACGACTATGGACCCGAAATGATGAAACTGAAAGACCGCCATGAAAGGGATTTTACCCTTGGACCTACTCATGAGGAAATAATAACGAGTGTTTTAAGGAGCGAGTTGAGATCTTACAGGCAGTTTCCTCTTTCGTTATATCAAATTGCGGTAAAATACCGCGATGAAATCAGGCCAAGATTTGGATTGATGCGTGCGAGAGAATTTATCATGAAAGACGCTTATAGCTTCCATACAGATTGGGAATCACTGGATAAGGCTTATAAGAAATTTTATAATGCGTACTCGCGGATAATGGATAGAATTGGATTGAGATATCTCGTGGTTGAAGCCGATTCAGGCGCTATCGGCGGAAATGAATCCCACGAGTTTAACGTTCTCGCTAAAAGCGGTGAATCCACATTGCTTTACTGCGATTGCGGTTATGCAGCAAGTGATGAGAAAGCAGAATATATGCTCTTTGATAAGAGCAATTCGGTGGAACAGATGTCACCGCTTGAACGTGTTGAAACACCCGGAGTGAGAACTGTGGAAGAAGTCGCTTCCTTTTTAGAAAAGCAGCCTGGTGATATCGTCAAATCATTACTATATCATGGCAAAAAGGGGTATGTCATGACACTTATTAGAGGCGATGTGACATTAAACGAATCAAAACTTAAAGCCCATCTTGGCGATCAGAGCCTAAGGCTTGCGGAACCTCAGGAAGTTCTCGAACTCTTTGGTGTTCCAATTGGATTCATTGGTCCCATAGGACTTCCTGACAACATGAAAATCGTAGCGGATCACACAGTAAAACCCCTGGCAAATTTCGTTGTTGGAGGCATGAAAGAAGGAACCCATTATGTCAACGCCTGTTACGGAAGAGATTTTAATATCGATGAATGGGCTGACTTAAAGATGGTTCAGGAAGGAGACCCCTGTCCAAAATGCGGTAAAGCACTAAAAGGCACTAAAGGAATTGAACTCGGTCATATTTTCAAGCTTGGAACAAAATACTCGGAAAAGATGAATGGCTATTTCACTGACGAGAACGGAAATAGCAAGCCTTATATCATGGGATGCTATGGCTGGGGAATTTCAAGAACCATGAGTGCAAGTGTTGAACAGCTGCACGACAAAAACGGAATTATCTGGCCGCTTTCAATTGCACCTTATCAGATAATAATATCCGCTCTTAACACCTCTGATGAGCAGATCATGAAAGTAAGCGAAGATCTCTATAAAATTCTCCAAAAGAAGAACTATGAAGTGCTTCTAGATGATAGAGAGCTTTCGCCGGGTGTCAAGTTCAAGGATGCTGATCTCATAGGGATTCCTCTGAGGATTACCATTGGCAGAAAGTTAAAAGAGCAAAAAATCGAATTGAAACTGCGCACTTCATCTCCTAAGGATGTTGAGGTTGATGAAAAATACTCAAAAGTTCTTGAAAAAATCGAAGAGCTTCTTAATAACTACAACCCGGGAAATTTTTTGGAGGTTAGATAATGGGAATATTTTCGAGAGTTAAACAGGGATTAAGAAAAACAAGAGAATCCATTTTCAAGCGCGTGAAAAAGCTCCTTAATTTTGAAAAACTCGACGATGATACCCTTGAAGAAATAGAGGAGCTTCTGATCACTTCTGACATGGGGGTGGAGACTGCTGGCGAGGTCATTGAACAGTTAAAGGAGAAAGTCAGCAACTATGAAAATCCGACAGAAGCGTTAAGAGATATTCTGACAGATTTGCTTAAAATAGAACGTGTTGAGATATCTCCGGAAGAACGTCCATTGGTTATCTCTGTTGTTGGTGTCAACGGCACTGGAAAAACAACCACGATAGGAAAGCTATCAAAACGGTTTGCTGAAGAAGGAAATAAGGTTGTACTTGCGGCCTGTGATACTTTCAGGGCAGCTGCTGTTGATCAGCTTAAAATCTGGAGTGAAAGAATTGGTGTCGATTTTATCAGCCAGGGGCAGGGAGCCGATCCTGCCGCGGTAGCCTTTGATGCCGTGAGCCATGCAAAAAGCAAGTCTAAAGATGTTGTCATAATTGATACCGCTGGAAGGTTGCATACCAAGCACAACTTAATGGAAGAGCTTAAAAAAATTCATCGCGTGGTGAAAAAGGTCATTCCAGAAGCCCCTCATGAGGTTCTCCTTGTGATCGATGCTACTACGGGACAAAATGGCCTTGTTCAGGCAAAAAAATTCATGAATGCTGTTAACGTAACGGGTATTGTTCTAACAAAACTAGATGGAACAGCAAAAGGCGGGATTGTATTCGCTATTGTAAAGGAATTAGGGATACCGGTAAAATACATAGGTGTTGGTGAAGGCACAGATGACTTGAAGCCTTTTGACTCCTGCGAATTTGTGGAAGCTCTTCTGGGCACCGAAGAATTAGAGGAAAACGAGGTGTGAAAAATGGGATTCACAATCAAAAGTAGCTATGCTTTAAGAGCATTACAGGATCTTGCAATTGCTTCAGAAAGCGGTAGAGAATTGGTCTCGCTTTCTGAAATTGCTAACAAAAACAAGATCCCCAGGGATTTTCTTGAAAAAATTTTTGCTGAGTTAAGAGAAGCCGGATTTGTGAAATCAACCAGAGGGAGGTATGGTGGTTACACGCTCGCAAAAAAGCCCGAGGAGATAAAGCTTAAAGCAGTTATTCTGAAACTTGACAGGCCCATGAATTCTTATATGTGCCTGCAATCCAGTGATGAATGCGAGATAGATTCAAATTGTGCCGTTAAATATGTATGGTTGAAGCTTTACAAAGCCATGATGGACGAACTCGGAAATATGACGTTGAAAGATGTTGTTGATCTTTCAAAAAAAATTGAAGCCGGTCAACAAATAGAGATATCTCAGAGCATTTCCAAAGGGTGATGTTTAATGAAGCGCGCGGTGTATCCGGGATCATTCGACCCAATCACTTTTGGCCACATAGACATTCTCGATAGGGCTTCAAGAATATTTGACGAAGTCACTGTATTGGTCATGAACAACATAAACAAGCGATATTTTTTCAGCTGGGAAGAACGATGTGGTCTGGTGAAAGAAGCCATCAAAAAATACAGAAATGTAAAAGCGGAAACATATGATGGCCTTCTCGTGGAATACGCCAGAAAGAATGAAATCAACGTTCTTGTGAGAGGATTGAGAGCTGTTTCAGATTTTGAATATGAACTACAGATGGCCCATATGAACAAAGCTATGTGCCCGGATCTGGAAACAGTGTTTCTCATGACAGATTCAAAATACTCGTTTATATCCTCCACAGTTGTCAGAGAAGTAGCCAAATTTGGTGGCGACGTATCTCTTTGGGTTCCCGATTATGTTGCGCGCGCTTTTGAAAAAAAGTATAAATAGCATTGCCTTATCTCATTTGGTTAACCTATTTGAAATCTTGAATTAGATACGTGCGTTATAATCCTTAAAGAGAATACTTATTTATCTGATAAAGGAGGAGCAAAGATGGCTGAAAAGATCACTGCCTCAATGGTAAAGGAACTCAGAGACATGACTGGAGCAGGTATGCTTGATTGCAAAAAAGCTCTTATCGAAACCGAAGGCGATTTTGAAAAAGCAAAAGAGTATTTGAGGAAAAAAGGCGCAATGAAAGCTGATAAAGTGGCAGGCAGAGCCACTGGAGAAGGAATCATTTACTCTTACATCCATCACAACGACAGGCTTGGGGTTTTGTTAGAGCTCAATTGCAACACCGATTTCGTTGCAAGAACTGATGAATTTAAAGAATTAGCCCATAAACTTGCTTTGCAGATAGCTTCCATGGCTCCAAGATGGGTATCGAGGGAAAATGTGCCAGAAGATGTCCTGGCAAAAGAAAAAGAAATCTATGCGGAACAGCTTAAAGCTTCTGGTAAGCCAGAGCATGTTATTGAAAAGATAATCGAAGGTAAAATAGAGAATTTTTACAAAGAAAACTGCCTTCTTGAACAGGAATATGTTTTTGAAAAGGGTAAAACCATTAAAGAACTCATCGTTGACCTGATCGCTAAAACGGGTGAAAACATTCAGGTGAGTCGTTTTGTAAGATGGGAACTTGGTGGAGGTTCTAATTAAGAAATTACTGAGGTGAGCTTTGCTCACCTCTTTTTTTGGGAGGTAAGTATGTACAAAAGGGTTCTTTTGAAATTAAGTGGTGAGGTTCTTAGCGGTGAAGGCAATAAAGGATTTGCGAAAGAAAAGATCGATTACTTGATTGGCGAACTCAAAAGCGTAGTGGAGCATGGCATAGAACTTGGGATTGTTATCGGTGCCGGCAACCTTTTTCGTGGTGTAGAACTGTCCTCGCTCAGCTCAAAATCGGCCGATCAGATCGGAATGCTTGGCACGCTCATAAACTCAATATATTTGAAAGAAGCCCTTACAAATAGCGGTATAAAAGCAGTGGCTATTTCTTCCAGCGTGAACTCACCATCTTTTGAACCTCACCAGTATAATCTCATTGAAAGGTATTTCAGCACAAACCATGTGGTAATATTCGGAGGTGGCACAACACTTCCTTTTTTCACAACTGACACTGCTGCAGCCATTCGTGCTATTGAAATTAGCGCTGACGTTTTGATAAAGGCAACTAAAGTTGACGGGGTATATGATAAGGATCCGAAACTATACCCAAAAGCCACCAGGATAGGCAAAATAACCTTTAGCGAAGCCATTGAAAAGGGGCTAAAAATAATGGACAAAGAAGCATTTTCACTTTGCCAGAGATACAAAAAACCCGTGATTGTTATAAATTTCTTTATTCCCAACAGTTTATTAAGTGCTATAATAGGCGAGAAAACCGGAACATTAGTTTTACCTGATTGATTTGAGGAGGTGTGGTTAAATGTACGCTCAAATATTTGATATGCTGGCAAGAGAAGTGCTTGATTCAAGGGGAAACCCCACCGTTGAAGTCGAAGTATGGCTTGATGACGGGACTTATGCAAAAGCAATTGTTCCTTCTGGTGCGTCAACAGGGAAATTTGAAGCTCTTGAATTAAGAGATGGCGACAAGAAGAGATACCTTGGAAAAGGCGTGCTAAAAGCTGTTGATAATGTAAATGAAACAATTGCACCTGAGCTCATTGGCATGAATGCGCTTGACCAGGTTGCCATAGACAACGCTTTGCTGAGAATTGATGGAACTGAGAACAAAGACAAACTCGGTGCTAATGCAATTCTAGGTGTTTCCATGGCTGTGGCGAGAGCAGCAGCGAATTATCTTGATATGCCTCTTTACAAATATCTCGGAGGTGCTAACGCAAGACAGCTGCCTGTACCATTCATGAACATCGTCAATGGTGGTAAACATGCCGATAACAACCTCGATATCCAGGAGTTCATGATTGTCCCCACAGGTTTTGACACATTCAGAGAAGCCCTGAGGGCAGGCGTTGAAACATTCCACAATCTAAAGAAATTACTCAAGTCCGATGGGCATGTTACAGCTGTTGGCGATGAAGGAGGTTTTGCACCCAATCTTGGCAGCAATGAAGAAGCAATTCAGTATATCATAAAGGCAATCGAAGCTGCCGGTTACAAAGCAGGCGAAGAAATATTTATTGCACTTGATTGTGCGGCGGACTCGTTCTTCGATGAAGAAAAAGGAGTTTACCTTGTTGACGGCAAAGAAATGTCTTCTGAAGAACTCATATCTTATTACGAAGATTTAGCCAACAGGTATCCCATAATCAGTATTGAAGATCCTTTCCACGAAGAAGATTGGGAAGCTTTTTCCAAATTCAATAAATTACTTGGAAACAAAATTCAGATTGTTGGCGACGACTTATACGTAACAAATCTAAAAAGATTGAAGAAAGGTGTGGAACTTGGCTGTTCCAATTCTATACTCATCAAACTCAACCAAATCGGTTCTGTTACCGAAACTCTGGAAACAATCGAATACGCCCAAAAACATGGAATGAGCTGTGTGGTTTCACACAGATCTGGTGAAACAGAGGATACATTTATTGCCCATCTCTCGGTCGCAACAAATTCAGGTATGATTAAAACCGGATCAGCTTCCAGAAGCGAAAGGATTGCCAAATACAACGAGCTTCTCAGAATCGAAGAAGAACTGGGCGATGCCGCCGTATTTGCTGGCACGGATTCCTTCTACAATCTTTGAAACAATTAAAATTTAAAAAGGCGCGGGGATTCTCCTGCGCTTTTTTGGAGGAATTTGAGATGATTTTAGATGTCATTGGGCCCATCATAATTGGTCCATCAAGCTCGCACACAGCAGGAATGGTAAGGCTTGGAAGAACTTTTAGATACCTTTTCAACCATTCCTTCTCAAAGGGCGAATCTCTGAAAAGAGTGGAATTTTACCTCAACAAACCTTTATTCAGCAGCTACAAGGGGCACGGAACCGATCGAGCCCTTGTGGGTGGCGTATTAGGATATTTTGAAAGCCAGGAAGAAATCAGGTCTTCTATTGAAATCGCATCATCTCTAGGGCTTGACATTGTATTTTATTGCAAATCATTTGAAAATAGCCACCCTAATATGGTTATGATATCAGGAAATTCAGATAGCGAAGCACATTATCTAATCGGCGCATCAACGGGCGGTGCTTCAATTGAAATACTTGAAATCGATGGAGCCCCGATGAATATTTCCGGGACATTTCCAACATTGATCATAAAGAATTCTGATACACCCGGAGCCTTATCGAAAATTGTTGGGGCAATAAGCATGAAGAAGCTTAATATCAGCAATATGTTTTTGGTCAGGACAAATAGGCTGAAAGGCGAAGCAACGTGTATTGTTGAGCTGGATGACGTACCAGAGGGCGAGTTGATTTCCCTGTTAGAAAAACTGGAACCAGTGTTATCTGTGTCTTACCTCCCCCCGATAACCACTGCAATAGGAGTGACATGAATGAATTTCAAAAGGCTTATAGATACTGCCCTTAATACCAGCACCGATTTGTACGAAGTAATCTCGAACTGGTACATGCTTGAAAGTGGAACTTCTTCAAAAGAGCTATACGCATTTTCTGAAAGAATGATAACATCCATGCTGAAAGCATACAAAGAGCGCCAAAAGGCATCAATCCCATCATTAACTGGCTGGACAGGTGATATAGCTCAAAATTTAAGGAATTACACCCCGAGGTTTCTTAATGAGCAGCTGCTTTATGCTTTGGAAGTTGCAATTTCAATGGCAGAGCACAATGCCTCTATGGGGAAAATCGTTGCCTGTCCCACCGCTGGGGCTTGTGGTGTCGTTCCCGGTATTATTTTGAGTTTGAAAAGATTTAACGGAGTGAGTGTTGAAAAGCTCAGCAAAGCCCTGGTTGTCGCTGGGGCTGTTGGTGAGTGTATTAAGGGGAAAGCTTCCATTTCCGGCGCTGTTGCTGGCTGTCAGGCAGAAATCGGTACAGCAACAGCTATGGCTTCTTCAATACTGGTATACATTGCCAGCAATAACAATTATCGGGCATTATATTCTGCACCGGCTCTGGCATTGAAGTCTTTGATGGGACTGGTATGTGACCCTGTTGGTGGATATGTAGAAATCCCCTGTGTTAAAAGAAACGCTTTTGGAGTTTCAATTGCCTATACAGCTGCCGAAATGGCACTGGCTGGAATAGAATCTCTCATTCCCTTTGATGAAGTTGCTGAAGCTATGGGAAAAGTAGGACGAGCTTTGCCGGAATCCCTTCGTGAAACCGGAGAAGGTGGAATCGCGGCTACCCCAACCGCAAAGAAGTTACTAAATGAATTCATAGACAGGAGTGAATCTTAATGATAAAGCTGATTATTTTTGACCTTGGTGGTGTATTTTATGATAATGCTGATGTGACCTCTGCAATCTCCAGCGATCTTGGTATTAGTGTGGAGCAATTTTTGAGATACGCGAAATTATCTGGCTTGAAGGAATTTAGTTGCGGGAAGATATCTGCCGATCAATTCTGGAAAAGGTTTCATGCTGTATCCGGTATAAAGGTACTGGATGAACTATGGGGAAAACACTTCAAGCCAATCCTCAAAGAAGAAACCCATACTCTTATTCAAAAGCTCAAAGCGAAATTCACGGTTGTAGCGGGCTCAAACACCATCGAACCTCATTATGAAATAATGAGAAACCGCAGGGATTTTGAGATTTTTGACCGTGTATACGCGTCGAATATCATTGGTTATTCCAAACCAGATCCCGCATTTTACAAAGAAATTCTAAAAGCAGAGAAGACAAACCCGATTGAAGCTGCTTTTATTGACGATACTGAGGCAAATGTGCTCTCAGCTAGAGAGCTTGGTATAAAGGCAATTCATTATAAAGATGACATTGAAATCGAAAAGCTTTTTGATGAGATCATTCTTCAAGCTTTATGAGATAAGATTCAGCGATTTGGAGATCAGTTTGTGCAGTTATCTTGAAATTTGGTGAACGGGAACTCAAAAGAGTTACCTCACCTCCATATTTCATATAAAGTGTTGCGTCATCTGTTGCATCCAAAAAGTGGTCACTCAGCGCTTTTTCATGTGCTCTCAATATCTCTTCGAAAATAAAACATTGAGGAGTTTGAGCTTTCCAGAGTTTTCTTCTATCCAATACTTTTAACAAAATTCCATCTTCTGCTTGATAGATGGTATCGGTTATTTTTTCAGCGATAACCGCACCTTTTCCGGGCTTAACATATGATAATATCTCTTCAATTTGATTCGCATTAAAAAGGGGGCGAGCAGCATCATGGATCATGACTTTATGGGGTTTGTATCGCGACAGCGCATTCAGGCCTTTATGCACTGATTGCTGTCTGCTTTCACCGCCTGCAACTACTTCTACCCTTTTCAACCCATAATTTTTCAGAATACTTAGTGCTCTTGCAACCCAGTCAGGATGCATGACAAGCACAACACAATCTATGAGAGACGACTGATAAAACAACTCAACTGACCTTATGAATATCTCTTTCCCATTAAGCTTTACAAATTGCTTGGGGAGAGGGGAGCCGAAACGCTTCCCCTCGCCACCAGCAACAATTAGCGCAGCAGTTTTCATTTCAACAGATGCACAAAGAGACCGCTTCTTAATTTGGGTTCAAACCAGGTGGATTTTGGTGGCATGACCATTCCCATATCTGCTACTTCCATGAGGTCTTCCAGAGAAGTTGGATATAAGGCAAAAGCCACTGCCCACCCTCTGTCTACCCTTTCTTCAAGGGTTTTCAGACCTCTAATGCCGCCTATAAAATCTATTCTGGGATCCTTTCTTGGATTCTCGATTCCGAGGATAGGCTCAAGAAGGTTCTTCTGAAGTATAGAAACATCAAGCCTTGCCACAGGATCAGCAGCATCAAAGCTATTTTCTTTGGCATGCAGTACATACCACTTACCTGATAGATACATGCCAAATTCATGCTTTTTGGCTGGCTTATAAGGAGCGACAGAAGCCCGTTCTATTTCAAATGCCTCTTCCAATTTCTTAATAAATTCTTCTTCTGACAGTCCGTTGAGGTCTTTAACTACCCTGTTGTAATCCAGAACCTGTAACTGAGAATGCGGGAAGATCACAGAAAGGAAGTAATTGTACTCTTCTTCGCCTGTGTGATTGGAATTTTGAGATTTCATGATTTCTCTTACCCTTGAAGCAGAAGCAGCTCTATGATGGCCATCGGCTATATAAAGGGCTGGGATTTTTTCGAAGGCTTTTTTGATTTTTTCTATATCTTTCTGCTCATAAACAGGGAATACTTTATGCTGAACTCCATTTTCATCTGTAAAATCATATAGTGGGAAAAGCCTGTTTTTCAATTCTTCGAGAAGTTCATTAAAATCTCTATCTGCTTTGAAAGTGAGAAATACAGGGCCTGTGTTTGCCCCAACAGTGTGTACATGCTTTGCCCTATCATCTTCTTTGTCCTGTCTTGTAAGTTCATGTTTCTTTATCGCTCCCGACTGATATTCATCAACTGAAGCGCAACCCACTATACCTGTTTGAGTATGGTCGGCCATTTTTTGCCAGTAGATATAATATGCGGGTTTGTCTTCTATGACCAAAATCCCCGATTTTATCATTTTTTCCAGATTTTCCCGTGCTTTTTCGTAAACGGGTTCTCCATAATGCGGAACATCAGGGGGAAGATCAATTTCCGCCCTGATAACATGCATGAAGCTTTCTGGAAGCTTTCCGAATTCCTTTGCCTCTTCGTAACTTACTACATCATATGGCGGACAACTCACGTTTTCAACAAGATCCGGTTTTGGCCTTACAGCCCTGAATGGTTTAACTACGGACACTTTATCCCTCCTTGACAAATTTATCAAAATATTTTCGCTGACGTTGAAACATCTCTTTCGCTTCTTCTTCATCATTTTCGTGTTCATAGCCAAGAATGTGCAATAATCCGTGGATTATCATCAAACTCAATTCTTCCTCAAAACTGTTTCCATAGTCTTTTGCTTGGCGTTCAATGGTTTCAAGGGAGATTATCATATCGCCAATAACATCTTCATCAAGCCCATATTCAAAAGAAAGCACATCAGTAGGGCCTTCCTTTTTCCTGTACTTCGCATTCAATTTCGCGATTTCCGCATCGTCAGTGAGCAAAAGGTCCAGTTCTGTATTGGGTTCGTTCCCAAGTTCATCAACAATTACATTTTTTATCAAAGCTTCAAGTTTTTCAAGATTGATTATCTTTGCTGTTTGGTTTTCTATTGCGATTTTCATCGGAAATCACCACCTTTTCCACCTTTTCTCGGGGATATTCAATTCGGCTCTGGCTGGTGTTTACCAGAACGCGAGTAAAAGCATCTATTATCTCTTCGAGATCGCTGAGATTTAGCCCGCTCTGATCGAGCTGCCTTTCGTTGTAAATGCCATTCACAATGTCTTCTACAAGTTCCTTAATCTTTCCAAGAGAAGGGTCTTTAAGGCTTTTAAAGGCAGCTTCCACAGAGTCAGCAAGCATGATAATGCCAGACTCCTTAAATTGAGGTTTCGGTCCGGGATATTTGAAATTTTCGATGTTTGCTTCGCCAAAATTCTTTGCTTTGTGATAGAAATACTTCTTCACACGCGTGCCGTGATGCTCTCTTATGACATCTTCAACCAGCAGGGGCAGTCTGTACTTTCTTGCAAGTTCTACACCGAGTTTAACATGCTCGTTGATAACAAGGCTTGACATTGAAGGCGTCAGTCCATCGTGAGGGTTAATGTCGCGCTGATTTTCCGTGAAGTACTGGGGCCTTCTTGTCTTTCCAATATCATGAAAATATGAAGCAACTCTTGCAAGCACAGCATTTACGCCTATCATTTCCGCAGCCGCTTCAGCCAGATTGGCGATGGCTACACTATGATAATAAGTACCGGGTGCGTTCATGGAGAGTTCCTTTAAGAGCGGATGTGAAAGATTTCCAAGTTCCAGTAAGCCAACATCGGAGTATATCCTGCTGACATATTCGATATATGGAATGATACCTACGGCGATTATTGAGGATATTACCGGATTTAAGAAAGAAAAGGTCAAATCCATCATATTGAATTTCATGTTGAAAATATAGTATACAACCCTCAGCGACAGAAATATAGCACCAACTTCAAAGCCTGCACGAGCTATGTGGATTCTTCTGAGTATTCTCCTCGTTAAGAGGGCAGAGAAAAGAGCAACCACGGATAGAACGACAAAATCCTCTATGGAAAAACTGTTAACCGTAGTGGTCATAAATGCAAGATAGAGTCCGGAAGCAAGACCTTCTTCATAACCAATTAGAATGGTTAGAATGGTTACACAAAGAAAAATCGGGGATAGACTCACCGAGTAATTAGGGGATATGAAATAAGAAAAGGCTGCGTTTAGAAGTATTCCCAATGTTATAACGGTAAAGACGACATATCTATATGTTCTATGTAACTTGAAGTAATCACTGCGCTTAAAGCTGGTTTCAGCAAAAAGATACCAGAAAATTATCGAGCCGACAAAGGATATGAAAGGATTCCGGGGCCAGTCAAGATAAAACAGGTTCATAAGCAGTACCATCAGGGTTGGAAAGAGCAGATAGTTCGTTATCGTTTCAAATCTAAAGGGCCTGAAATGATTTTTTCTCTTAATCCCCTTTTTCATCAGTTCTTTCCTCTCTTTCATATAAATCGTAAGCCTTTATTATTTCTTTCACGAGGGGGTTTCTTACAACATCTTGATCTGTTAGGTAAACAAAGGAAATTCCATCTATGTTTTTCAGCACTCTTTGAACCAGCACAAGACCGGAGTCTTGATTCCTCTCGAGGTCTATTTGAGTTATATCACCGGTAATAACTGCTCGCGAGTTGAAGCCTATTCTTGTCAGAAACATCTTCATTTGCTGATAAGTTGAATTTTGGGCTTCGTCAAGTATAATGAAGGAATTGTTCAAAGTTCGGCCTCTCATGTAAGCAAGGGGAACGACTTCAACAATGCCGTTGTCTTTGTAATAATTCAGCCTATCCATAGGAAGCATATCCATGAGGGCGTCATACAGCGGACGAAGGTAAGGGTCTACCTTTTCAGAAAGAGTCCCGGGTAAAAAGCCCAATTTTTCACCGGCTTCAACGGCGGGCCTTGTGAGTATAATTCTCTGCACTTTACCTGATTTCAAAAAGTCAACAGCCATAGCCACTGCGAGATAAGTCTTTCCAGTCCCCGCAGGACCTATAGAAAACACTATATCGTTCTTTCTCATAATTTCTATATATCTTTTTTGGCCTACCGTTTTTGGCTTTATTTTGTTGGTTAGAACGCTGGTTCCTTTGATTTCTTTGTAATAGCCTCCAAATTGCGTTTCTTCCTTCTGCATTATTTCGTGTTGCTCTACAAGGTACTCAAATTCCCTCCAGTCAACAAGATGCCCGTCAGTATTCATCTCAATTAGTTCATCAACTATATCTTTTACGATTTCAATGACGTTAGAATCTTCTCCTTTTATCCATACTTCATTGCCAATTATAGAAAGTTTCACATCGAATCTCTTTTGAAGGAAGCGAGCCTTACGATCATACTCGCCAAACAATTCGCTCATTTCTACTTCTTTTGGAATATGAATTTTTCTTACAGGCAATTTATCGCCTCCCTGTCTTATGAATAAATTATACAGCATATTCCTTTAGCGTACAGTTTCCGAACTGAGGGTAGTCAAAGTGTTCATATTTAGAACGTTTTAGGTTATTCTAAGCTGGCATTCTGTTGCATAAAATGTCCGGGAGGTGGTATTTTGAAATTTGCTATTGTTACAGACAGTACCTGTTCGCTTGATCAGGAAACTCTTAAAAAATATGACATCCACACTGTATCTCTCTATATCAACAGAGATGGTTCATACTTCAAAGCTTCTGAAATTGATCTGAAGAAATACAGTGATGAAATGCTAGATCCGAGCTTTTCGTCACTCACTTCTCAGCCTAGCCCCAACGATTTCTTTGAAGTTTTTGAGTCGCTAAAAGCAGATTATGATTGCATTCTCGTTCCAGTTATTTCTGCAAAATTGAGCGGTACTTATAGTTCAGCAGTGGTTGCGGCAGGAATGGTCGATATACCGGTAAAAGTTATAGACTCAAAATTAACGAGTTACGCTCTAGGGGCACTAGCTATAAATTTAAGAAAACTCGCAAGTGAAGGAAGAACACTGGACGAAATGCTTGATTACGCTAACCAGTTTCATAAAAAGGTCAGGGTAATTTTCTCTGTGGATTCTCTCGATCATTTATATCGCGGTGGCAGAATTGGAAAAGCAAAGGTTCTCATAGGAAGCCTTTTGAACTTGAAACCTTTAATTGAATTGTCGGATGGGGAACTCAAAGCAGCAGGAACAGTCAGGGGAAATAAAAAGCTTCTTGAAAGATTGTTTTCCATTGCTACAATGCCTATGGCTGGTCATGAGTTGAAAGGTGTCTGGATTCTTGATGTAAATCGCTCCGATGACAGCAAATTCCTTTTTGAAAAGTTGAAAAGCAATTTCAACAATGTCGAAGCCCGAATATCAACAGTTGAACCTGTCGTATTAACACATCTGGGACCTTCGGTTATCGGTATAATAACGGAATGGAAGGAAAAGTCAGTCTGAACTTTTCTCAGATCTGAGTTTTGCAATTAAATCTCGTAGCCTGCGGGGTGTCAGGCCAAATTCCCTTGAAAGGAGATTGACATCTCCTTCCAGGTCGTTTATTCTCTGCTCAAGCAGTTCTCGGGTTATCAGTTTGTGCAGACTATTAAGAAACTCCTTATAGGTAAGCCCCTTTGTCACATATCTAATTTTAGCCTCTTCAGTCAACAGATGAGTTAGTTCATCGAGGTTTTTGGTTGTTTTCATATAAACGACAGTATTAACAGTGAGATATTCTTCGATCATATTTAGCAATTCTCTGATATTTCCTGGATAGTCATACTCCAGGAATATATCTTTTATTTCATTGGGCAAATTCTTAAATGTAAGCAAGTATCCCTTTTTCTTAAGCACGTTATCAAAAATAATTGGAATATCACCTTTACGCTCCTTTAAAGGGGGTAGCTCTATTTTTATGGCTGACAATCTAAATCGGAGATCGTTTCTGAGTGCTGTGTCTTCTGTTCTGTTTGTTGCAGTAATAAAACGTACATCAACCCTTTTAGGCTGTGTATCGCCTATTTTAAAAAACTCCCTATTTTCTGTTATGCTCAATATCTTTGCTTGAAGATTCGCGGGCATATCACCGATTTCATCGAGAAAAAGTGTACCTGTATTCGCCAGTTCAATGAGTCCCTTTTTTTCAGTGTCTGCTCCGGTAAAAGCTCCCTTTTTGTATCCAAAGAGTTCGCTTTCAAGCAGTGTTTCTGGAATTGCCGCACAATTCATGGAATAAAAAGGTTTGTTCCAGCGAGGGGATACTTCAGCCAACACTTCGGCAAGGAGGTTCTTTCCTGTACCGGTTTTACCCAGTATCATCACACTTCCGTCATAAAACATGGAAAGAACGAGCATTTTTTTCAGTTCAACTATTTTTCTGCTCACTCCAACGATTCTTGAAAGCTGCGATTCAATCCTGTTGATAACCTCTTGAATTATTTGCCTTGAACTTTTCGGGCCACCGATTACCCGATAGTACCCCTTGAATGTATTGACCTCTTCTGAATACCCTTTTATTATAAAAGCCCTGATGGGGTTATTATTAATCAGTATGATATTTGTAAAAGCATAAAGCCAGTCCTGCAAAACTTTCTCATCATACGAAGAGCCATCTATAAAAAGCAATGTTGGAATATCTCTGCCCGTATTCACCAGATAATCAAAATCCAGCTCATATATGTTCGAAAACCAGTTAAAAGCTTCAAGCTCTTTCAATCCCTCACCGACCATTATTGCTCTGTAATTCACTTGAACACCTCCCAACATATTATACATTTTTTTATCACCTACACCTCTTTATAAAGCAATTTTTGATAAATGATATTGCATTATAAGGTATGAAAATATTATAATTATAATAAATGGAGTTAAATCTTTGTTTGTAATGAATTTTCTCGATATGCTGAATTTGGAGACCCCGTTTGGGGGAATTGAAAGGGGGAGGTATCGGTATGAAAAAGGTGATAGTGATTTTAGCAGTTCTGCTTTTCTCTTATCTTGCTTTTGGGCAAAATCAACTTGAAATTTTCAGCTGGTGGACTGGTGGAGGCGAAGAGGAAGGATTACTTGCTCTTTACGACGTATTCCATAAGTACTACCCGGATGTTGAGATTATAAACGCAACCGTTGCTGGCGGTGCAGGAACCAATGCAAAGGCCGTATTGAAGACAAGAATGCTTGGTGGTAATCCTCCTGATTCCTTCCAGGTGCACGGTGGCATGGAGCTAATTGATACCTATGTTGTCACCGGAATGATGGAACCTATTACAGGGCTTTTGGAACAATGGGGAATAAAGGATAAGTTCCCTGCTGATATCCTGCGAATTTGCAGCTATGAAGGCGAGGTTTACTCAATACCTGTAAACGTTCACAGGGGAAATGTCGTCTTCTATAACAAAGCGATTCTTGAGGAAGTGGGTATTAAAGAAGTCCCCGAAACATGGCCTGAATTCATTGAGGTACTCAAGAAAATAAAAGCTGCAGGATATGTTCCGCTTGCTCTGGGCGACAAAAACAAGTGGACGGCTACTCACCTATTTGAAGATATTCTCCTTTCCACTCTTGGAGCATATAACTACAACGGTTTATGGAATGGACGGACTTCCTTCGATCACCAGGGAATAAAAGAAGCCCTTGAGATTTTCAAAGAACTTATGAACTACGTAAATGAAAACCATGCATCCCTTACCTGGCAGGATGCAACTTTGCTTGTCTTTGAAGGCAAAGCAGCCTTCAATGTGATGGGAGACTGGGCTGAAGGCTATTTGAAGACCCTCGGGTGGACACCCGGAAAGGAATTTGGTTGGATGACCGTTCCCGGAACAAAAGGTTCTTTTATGGTCGTAACAGACACTTTTGGGCTACCTAAAAACGCTCCGCACAGAGAAAATGCCATCAAATGGCTAAAGATAATTTCTTCGGTGGAAGGGCAGGATACCTTCAACCCGATAAAAGGATCCATTCCCGCAAGAATTGATGCCGACAGGAGCCTTTACGATGATTACCTTACCTGGTCGATGAATGACTTTGCAACTAATGCTCTCTGTCCATCCATAATCCATGGTTCAGCAGCCCCGGAAGGATTTGCTACCGCATTGAACGATACGCTGAACATGTTCATAACAACCAAAGATGTTAAGAAAGCTCTCAGAGAAATAATTTACGCTGCTGAAGATTACCTCGAATAATTCACAGGGCCCTTCGGGGCCCTTTGTTCTTTCATGGGGGTGGTTTTTATAAAAGGATCAACTCGCAGAAAGTTAATCGGCTTTTTCATACTCCTGCCAACCCTTGTTTCTCTGGGGATTTTCGTTTATGGATTTATAGGCTGGACAGTAAGGGTATCTTTTTCAAATTGGAACAGCTTTTCCAGATTGATGAAAGGTGAATATGTCTTTGTTGGGCTTAGAAATTATTTCCGGCTCTTTGAAGATCCGAGATTTCAAACGGACTTATGGAATACATTTTTCTTTACACTCTTTTTCATTTTGGGGTGCCTCTCACTGGGAATATTGCTGGCTTCGCTTCTTGACAAAGGTCTTAAAGGGTCAAGGATTTTCCAGAATTTGTTCCTTTTTCCAATGGCGATATCCTTTGTCGTAACAGGAACCGTTTGGAGCTGGATTTTCGCACCAGGCATTCTGCCAAAATTCCCCCAGGGAATGAACCTTCTCTATAAATTGCTGGGTCTTGAGTCTCTACAATGGAAATGGTATACGAGCACGGCTTCGATTTTTAATTTCAATCTCGCCTTAATTCCTGTTATAATAGCCGCTATATGGCAGTTATCCGGTTACACCATGGCTATGTATCTTGCAGGATTGAGGGGTATAGACCAAGCGCTCATTGAAGCGGCAAAAGTCGATGGCGCTTCCAACAGGCAGATTTTTTGGAAAATAAAGTTCCCCATTCTCAAACCAATTACGCTTAGCGCGATGATTGTTCTCGGGCATATCTCATTGAAGATCTTCGATCTGGTCTATTCAATGACCGGAAGCGGTCCTAACAATGTTACTGATGTTCCTGCAATATATATGTTTGAAACGACATTCAGGGCAAATAAATATGCTACTGGATCTGCAATAGCAATGGTAATGCTTGTCATGGTCGCTATTGTTATAGTGCCCTATCTTATCTCATCTATGAAAAGGGAAGTGGGCAAATGAATAGAGCAAACAAGATATTTACATACATCCTGCTGGTCATTTTTGCTGCGTTTTTCCTCATCCCAATATACGTTTTGATTTCCACGAGCTTCAAACCATTGCAGGAAGTTAGCCTTGAAAAAATGTGGTTCCTGCCTACCAGGCCTTCCCTGGACGGTTTTGAGAAGGCTTTCAGCAAGCTATCACCAAACCTGAAAAACAGTTTTATTCTTGTAATACCGGCTACGATTATTTCCGCATTAGTAGGATCAATAAATGGATATGTGCTTTCAAAAATAAAGTTCAAGGGATCTAACCTTTTGTTCACTTTAATACTTTTTGGTATGTTCATCCCCTATCAAAGCGTGCTTTTCCCTGTGATTCGATTTTTACAGAGTATCAATTTGTATGGCTCAATATGGGGGCTGGTTGTCCTTCATATTATTTACGGGCTTCCTATTACAACACTCATTTTCAGGAATTACTATGCCGAAGTACCCACAGAGCTCATAGAAGCTGCCCATATAGATGGTGCGGGTATCTTTAAGGCTTATTGGAAGGTTTTGTTTCCCATATCACTTCCCGGTTTTGTGGTAGTCATAATATGGCAATTCACGAACATATGGAACGAATTCCTCTTTGCTGTTACTGTAACCAGTGATCCCACAAAGCAACCAATCACCGTTGCCCTTGTAAACCTTGCCGGGAGTAAAGTCGTGGAGTGGAACGTACAAATGGCGGGGGCTCTGCTTGCAGCCCTTCCAACTCTGCTGGTTTATGTCTTATTGGGAAAATATTTTTTAAGGGGTCTTCTCGCAGGTTCAGTAAAAGGGTGAGATGGTATATAATACTTTTAGATAAATTTTAAAAAGGATTGATAATATGCGCAAGGGGATGACTCTGGCAGAGCTCTTAGCGGCACTTTCTATCTCGTCAATAGTGATAATCACAATACTGGTGCTAACTGTATTTTTCATCCGCACCGGAGGGCGAATCATGAAATCTAACATTCTCGATGAAGAAGCGACGAAATTGCAGACCTCGCTTGACTATATTATTTCGAGAAACTGGAACGGTCTCTCTGAGATACTTGATGAACATACCATTTATTTTTTAACTTCTGTCCCTCAATATACTGAAGAAGGCTTTACAGGTTTTGCAACAATTACACAAATGATTTTTTTCGACGAAACATCAAAAAGAGTTATTTATACTTTTCCTGCGACTCCTGATGGAACAGTTACAAGTGTTATCGCTGAAAATATAAGTGATATTGATTTTTCAGCTGGTGGCGAAACCCAGTGGCTTACTTATGATGCCACTCTATCTTATGAGGGGGTTATTAGAAGAACTAATGGGGCGGTGAGGTTCTTTTGAAGAGAGGATTCTCGCTGGTAGAGACGATAATAGCCCTGCTTGTTGTGGGTATTTTTCTCATTTCGAGTCTCTATATTATGAGCCGCATCAAAGAAGTTTCAAGCGAAAACCAGCATGCGGTGAGATTTCTTGCAGCAAAATCAGCTATAGTGGACTTTTTTATGTATTCGCCATCTGCCACAAATTTAAAAACAGGTATTGATCAGTTGCTTGATAATGTAGGACTTCATGAATTTGAAGTGACCAAAGATGTAAGTTTTACGAATCCTGGTGGCGACGAGAACATAATTTTATACGAAGTGGAAATCATGGATACACTTACCGGAAGGAGTGAGGGCTTCTATGTTGTCAGTTATAAAGAGAAATAAAAAGGGTAATGTATTGACCATAACTCTTTTCGTCATGGTTTTTGCTTCGATGGTATTGACAACCATGAGCCTTCAGCTCAATCGAACCATAAAACGCTCCAGGGAATATTCGATGGTTCGGTCCGTTCAAAATACCTGTGAAAATCTCGTCAACCTTTCAGCTGGTTTTCTCAGCGACAGATATGCCAAATTGTACTTCAACGACTCATGGCCGGAAGTTGGAGAATTTATAGATTTTGTAAGTTCCAGAGGCGGTCTGGAAGGCTATCTTTGGGGGGAGAGCCTGGAAACGCTCAAAAATGCGAACTGCTTATTGCTAACAAGCGATCCTGAGTTTCAAAATCTTCTCGCCTCTCAACCGTGGATTGAAGGTTATGATGCAACGGCTGTCCTATACAATATAGGAGATAGGTATGTTCTGATTAGTTCAGCTGAAAGAAATGGCATGACAAGATATGCTGTTGCGACGCTCGGAGAAATTTATGAAGTGATTCCTGTGCTTGCCACATCTTATCCCGGAAAGACCTTTTCGGAACTAAAAACAACAAAAAAAGGAAAAAATAAAATCGGCAAAGGAGACTTCTTTGCAGGACCTGTTGTTATTTTGGGTGAAGCTATCGTTTCTTCGGGAGACCCGGCGAATATATTTCTGGGAGACCTATACGCGTCAGATGTAAACCTTCCGCCTGAAACTTCTGACTTTGTTTATACTAAGATAGCTACATCAGCAGAAGAATATCTTTCTCAAAAAACAGCGGAAACCGTTGAAAAGCTCAGCTCGCTCGCTTCTGTTACTGTCGAGTATCCCTATGATATTTTACCTGCTTCCTTAACTGAGGATACACTTTTGGTTGTAAAATCTCCCAGTCCAGATGTTCCGGTATATGTTACCTTCGATACTAATTACGATGCTAAAAAAAAGGTTGACCCAGCAACTAAAATCACTTTCACGTCCGGAGGGCAATCTTTTAATATAAATCTTGATGACTATGGTATTGATTATCTTAATGTGCTGATTGAAGGAGATGCTGTTTTTGACTATAGTTCACAAGCTAGTGATCCACATAAAGCCTTGGCTGTTGTGGGGAAGTATGACATAATAGCTACCGGGGATGTAGTTATAAATTCCAACCTCATATACAGGGATTATTATCAAGCTTTCAACAATGGACAGGGAAACAGCGATGTTGCCAACCAGGGAATCAGCAGCCTTTCAGATCTTTCAGATGTGCTCTCAAAAAGAGCCATTAACGATTTACTTTCCATCACATCCCTCGGTGGAGATGTTTACATGTACTATAAACAGGGAAATGGCAACTCCAGTCATGGCATAAAAACCGTTACAGCAAGAGTAAAAGCACTGCCCAAAGATGGAAAAGGTGGTAAAGTAGTCTTTCCTGATCTTGACCAGGTCTCTTCAGGGGGGCATAACAGCCAGCTGTTCATAGTAGGTGGGATTACAGCCTTGAGTATTGAAGGGGATCTTGACCAATATCTTGATAATCTCTTCGGAGTACCTGATCAGGTACTTACGAATTACCTCAAAAAGAAGTTACGCCTTTTTGGCCTGAGGAGCTGGTAAGTTACAGTATTGATTTAGGCAATCGCATCTTCACCGTTTTAAGAGGGTTCACCACCTGACTTATCTGCAAATCACAAGAAATGCTTGCAAGCATATAGGCATCTTCAAAAGTGATACGCTTTTTCTCTGAAATATAATCGACAGTATATCTTACCGCATTTTTTATAGCAGTATCGAGAGCTTTATCGCTTGAAAGGAAATAGATCGCGTCATCTGTCTCCACAATGGGTTCGCTTATCTGTAAATCTTCCAGAACCACTTTGATTTCAACTAAAGCCCTTGTTTCTACACCCGTTCCGCATACTTCGCCCTGACCCATGAGTGCATGAACGTCTCCAATAGCTAGCAAAGCTCCTTCAGTAAAAACAGGGAGCTTGACGGTACTGCCCACAGTGATTTCCAGAGTATCAAGATTTCCTCCGTGCGCTCCCGGTACACCGCAGGGTATCGAGCCTATAAAAGGAGCAACTCCAATAACTCCAATCATGGGCTTTAGATCGAGTCGCATCGTGTCAAAAACAGCTTGATTGTTTTCCATTTTAACAACTTTCGTCATGCTCTTATTAACAGAATCACCTAACACCCCAAAACCCGGATATAACTCTATTACACCCTGTGTATCAAGCTCAATGCGCTTTATTTCTATCGATATAGTTTTACCTGGTAGTGCATTTCTTACGAAAATGGGCCCCGTTGCCGGGTTGACTTTTGAAAAATCAAAATCCTTATCAAGCCTTTGGCTTTCATGTACGATCTTGTGGCTGAAGCAGTCTTCGGTCTCAATGAGGATTTCATCACCCGGGTTTATATACAATGCGGGTTTGTTGGTTTTTGACATCTCATATACAACGTTACCTCTCTTTAATCTGTACATCACAGCACCTCCGCTTCCTTTTCAAACAATTTTACACTTTTGGATGCAATGCCAATAACAAAATCGCACACAATAACAACTCCTTGACACAAGGCATTTGCGCGCAATTTTTTGACTTGAATTGCAGAGAAATTTTATGATAAACTCTTTTATCATGGAATATCTTTTTTAGGGGGTGAAAGCATGAAAAAAGCTCTTCTTATCGTTCTCGTTTTAACGCTAGCTCTTTTTGTCTTTGCAAAAGGACACATTACCATTGGTACAACCGACAAAATCAGGATTCTTGACCCGGCAGATTGTTATGACTATTTTTCCAGCAATATTCTCCAAAACATCATGGTAGGCCTTGTGGATTACGAAGTAGGGGGAACAGAGATAATTCCCTGGTTAGCTGAAAGCTGGGACATATCAGAAGATGGTCTCGTTTATACTTTCCATCTAAGGAAAGATGCCAAATTTATGAATGGGCACCCGCTTGATGCTAATGCCTTGAAATTCTCCTTTGACAGGGTGATTGCGTTAAATGGTGACCCCGCTTTCCTTCTCTCCGATATCGTAGCTGAAACAAAAGTTGTAGATGATTACACCTTTGAGGTTACGCTGGAGTACCCATTCTCTGCCTTTATAGCTGTTTTAGGCTACACTGTCGCATATCCTGTTGACCCTGCCGTAGTGCCTGCTGACGATTTCTTCTATGACGCGCCTGTGGCTTCTGGTCCATACTACATTGCTGACTGGGAAAGGGATGTTCAGTTGATTCTGAAGGCTAATCCCGATTATTTTGGGCCAAAACCAAAGACAGATACGATTGTAATAAGGTTCTACCAGAATGCAAGCACTTTAAGACTTGCTCTCGAGAGTGGAGAAATTGATGTAGCTTACAGGACTCTGGATCCTCGTGACCTGCTCATATTGAAGAGTGATCCCAGATATGTTGTTTATGAAGGCCAGAGCCCCGCTATAAGAGAACTCGTGTTTAACGTTCAAATGCCTCCATATAACAATGTCAATATAAGGAAAGCCATAGCTTACGCTGTTGACAGGAGTTACATAGTCAATGATGTATTTGCTGGAACAGTAGAGCCTCTCTACACCCTTGTACCAATTGGAATGTGGAGTCATCTTGATGTTATGCCTGAAAGAGATCTGGAAATGGCAAAGGAACTTCTGAAAAAGGAAGGTTATTCAGAAGATAATCCTCTCGAAATAGAACTCTGGTACACACCGAGCCATTATGGTTCAACAGAAGCAGATGTTGTCCAGGTTTTGAAAGAAGCCATTGAAGAAACAGGCATGGTTAAAGTTGATATCAAGTACGCAGAATGGGCAACATATATTGACTATTTCATAAATGGCTATATGGGTGCCTTCCTTCTTGGCTGGTATCCGGACTATCTTGATCCTGACGACTACCTCTGGCCTTTCCTTTCAAAATCAGGGGCTGCATCAATGGGTGCTTTCTATGAAAACTCACTTATTGAAACCATGATGATCCAGGCCAGGGCAGAATCGGATCTGGAAGTAAGAACAGAAATCAACGAAGATGTCCAGAAGGTTCTCGCAATTGACGTGCCTTATGTACCTCTGTGGCAGGGTAAGCAATATTGTGTCACCTTCCCCTATGTCAAAGGTGTGGTTTTAGAACCTTCACAGATCTTCAGGTACTATCTCCTTTATACCGAGGAATAAAAATATGCTCTCGCCGGGTCGAAAGACCCGGCATTTATAAACATAAACAGGGGGTGCTTCCGTGTCGTTAAAGTGGTACATAATAACCAGAATTCTTCTGGCTATCCCCATGTTCTTCATTCTTTTGTTTTTAATTTTCCTTGTTTTGCGCATTCTTCCAGGAGATCCCGTGCTTGCGATGCTTGGTGGAAAAGCTCCCTTATCTGTTATAGAAGCAAAAAGGCACGAACTTGGATATGATAAGCCACTTCTGAATCAATTCGGGAACTACCTGGTCGGGATTATTAAAGGGGATCTTGGCAGATCGGCTTTAACAAAAAGGCCTATCGCTGACGAGATTGCTGATAAACTGCCTGCGACCATAGAATTAACGATTTTCGGTTTCATCATCGCTCTTGTAATCGGTATTTTCTGGGGAGCCGAGGCTACAAAAAGGCATGGTGGTGTACTCGATATAACCGGAAGGGTTTATGCCATTTTTATTTACTCAATTCCCGTGTTCTGGTTAGGTATGCTCTTTCAATGGCTTTTTGGTGTTCAATTGAAATGGCTCCCAATAGCTGGAAGGATTTCTCCGCTTCTAAAACCGGACAAAATAACCGGCATGTATTTATTCGATTCTCTTTTTACCTGGAATATTGAGGCTTTGAAAGATGCGAGCCTTCATATTATCTTACCAAGTCTTGCTTTGGGGCTTATTATATCAAGCGTCTTTCTAAGGATGGTAAGAGGCAACATGGTATTAATGCTCTCTCAGGACTTTGTAAAAGCCGCTAGGGCAAGAGGCATCAAAGAAAACCGTGTCATTTACCGACACGCCTTGAAAAACGCATTTGTACCTATCATGACAGTAATGGGACTTCAGCTTGCTGCATTGATGGCCGGAGCAGTGTTGACCGAAACTACCTTTTCCTGGCCAGGAATAGGCTCATACCTGGTTGAAAAGATAAGATACAGAGACTTTCCTGCCATACAGGGGACCATTGCCGTTTATGCCATCATTGTTGTAGCAATAAGCATCGTCGTTGACATAATAAACGCATTGGTTGACCCAAGGGTCAGGTATTGAGGTGATTGCATGCAGGAATGGAGTTTATCATACAGATTAGGTAAGGGGTTAAGAAGACTTTTCAGGGATAAATCAGGGATTATGGCTTTTGTGGGTCTGGCAATCCTTTTGACTTATTTAATAATGGCCGTTTTTGCACCTTATTTATCTCCTTATGACCCTGTAAAACGCTCCGGAAGGGCCTTTTCTGCGCCATCAAAGGAGCATTGGTTTGGAACTACAAATCTCGGATATGACGTATTAAGCAGAATAATTTACGGTGCAAGAATAGCACTTAAAATTGCTTTTCTTGCCGTTGTAGTCGCAGCAGCCATTGGTATTCCGCTGGGATTGATTTCCGGTTATGTAGGCGGTGCCTTTGATAGGATTCTCAGCATGTTTATGGATGCCATCTATTCTTTCCCCGGTCTAATATTGGCAATTGCCATTGCCGCTGTTCTGGGACCGGGAGTTATAAATGTCGCACTTTCGATAGCTGTAATATATGCCCCGACATATTTCAGGGTCATAAGAAATCAAGTTACTTCTTTGAAAGACCAGCTTTTCGTTGAAGCCGCAAGAGCCATGGGAGCGAGGAATTTTACCATTTTAGGCAGATATATTTTACCCAATGTGTTGCCTTCTGTAATTGTCGTCCTTTCTATGAATCTGGCTGATGCGATTATGACCGAAGCTGGACTGAGCTTTCTAGGACTAGGAATTTCACCGCCGACTCCAGACTGGGGTTATGACCTATCCAATGGTCAAAGGTTTTTGCTTTTAAATTACTGGTGGATGATTCTCTTCCCGGGATTCGCCATAATAACTATTGTTCTGGGTTTCAGCCTTTTCAGCGAGGGACTTAACGAGTTCCTTAATCCCAACGTTGGCGAAACCAGGAGGTGATAGTGGATGTTGCTTGAGTTAAAAGATTTGACGGTTAAATACAAAACGCGTGAGGGAAGAGTGCTTGCTGTCGACAAAGTGAGTCTGCCACTTGAAGAAAAGAAGACCCTTGGCCTTGTAGGAGAGTCTGGTTGTGGAAAATCAACACTCGGTGGTGCTATATTGGGCATCTTACCCAGAGAAACACAAATCACCGGAAAAGTCATTTTTAGCGGAACTGACTTAACTTCAATGCCCAGTAAGGAGCTTAGATCCATAAGGGGAAAAGACATTTCTATGATCTTTCAGGACCCTATGACTTCATTGAATCCTGTGATGAAGTTACGAGATCACTTTATCGAAACCATATTTACACATACGCAGACTTCAAAAGAGAATGCAATAGCTCTGGCTGAGCAGGCTCTAAAAGAAGTGGGGATTTCCTCTAACAGGCTTAATGATTACCCTTTCCAGCTTAGCGGCGGAATGCGCCAACGGGTCATGATAGCCCTCTCGCTTGTTTTGAACCCGAAATTGGTAATTGCCGATGAGCCCACGACGAGTCTTGACGTTATAGTTCAAGCACAAATTTTGCAATTGCTGAAAGGATTACAGGAAAAATTCAAGATGGCTATGATTCTTATCACACATGACCTGGGAGTTGTTGCTGAAGCTGCTGACGATATAGGGGTCATGTATGGAGGTCATCTTGTTGAATACGCACCAAAACTTGAGCTATATAAAGATCCACTTCATCCTTACACAAAAGATCTCCTTGCTTCCGTGCCGAACACAGATATAAATGACAAAGAGCTGAGGTTTATTCCGGGATATCCTCCAGATTTGATGAATCCCCCAAAAGGTTGCCGCTATGCTGATAGATGCGCAAAAGTAAAGGAAATTTGTAAGCAAAAAATCCCGCCTGATGTACGCATGGATGATGGCAGACTGGTTAAGTGCTGGTTATATGGAGAGGGTGAAAAAAATGATGCTTGAAGTGAAAAACCTTGTAAAACACTTTCCTATAAGACAATCGTTCTTCAAAACACTGCTGACAGGTCAAAAAAAGTTCGTCCATGCGGTAAACAATATTAGTTTCAATATAGAAGAAGGGCAAACACTGGGGCTTGTCGGAGAGTCTGGAAGCGGAAAAACGACTACTGGAAGGCTGGTGTTAAGACTTATCGAACCTACCAATGGTAGTATTATATACCGCGGAACAGATATTACTGCTCTTGAAAAAGAACCTCTCAGGAAGCTAAGAAAAGAAATACAAATTATTTTTCAAGATCCTCTGGCTGCACTTAATCCTTATATGAAAATAGGAGACGCTATCAGACATCCCCTTGATATACACGGTATAGGAAGTCGTGAAGAGCGACATGATATGGTTCTTGATATGTTATCGAGAGTAAATCTGGAACCCGCTTCAGATTTTTTTAAACGATATCCGAGAGAGCTTTCAGGAGGCCAACGGCAGAGAGTAGTAATAGCAAGAGCTCTAATCACAAGGCCAAAATTCATAGTAGCTGATGAAGCTGTGGCCATGCTGGATGTATCTGTTAGATCCCAATTGCTGGACTTGATGCTGAAATTAAAAGAGGAATTCGATCTCACCTATTTGTTCATTACTCACGATCTTGCAACGACAAAATATATATGTGACCGTATAGCTGTCATGTATCTGGGAACTATTGTGGAAACGGGCTCTTTTGAGGAAATCTACAAAAACCCATCTCATCCTTATACAAAGGCGCTTATTTCTGCCGTTCCTGAACCAGATCCTGAAACAAAAAAGGAAAAAATGATTCCTGCTGGTGAAGTTCCCAATGCTGTTGACCTGCCCTCGGGTTGTTTCTTTCACCCAAGATGTCCCTACGTTATGGATAAGTGCAAAGTGGAAGAACCACCGGAGATTAAATTAAGCAAAACAAGAATGGTAAAGTGTCACCTCTTCGGTCGTTAATGTTAACGCTTCTGCGGTTTTCGCAGAAGCATTTCTTTTTGCAATGTTCTTTTCTTTTCAGACTTTTCCACGAATATTTTCTTTGCGCTAAAAGGATCCATTTCTGTATAGAACATGGTAGTAGAAAAAGTCATAGGGGTCGGCGTAAAAATTTGTATCTGACGGGGTGTATACCCCATTTTTGACTTAACATAACTGCGTAATTCTTCCATGTGCTTTAGCTTGCAACCGGGATGAGCGGCAATGAAATAACCTACAAGATACAATTTCCGGTTTCCTTTTGTTGCCTTGAAAAGCGATATAAACCTATCGAGAACTTCTTTTCCGGGCTTTCCCATTAAAGCAAGCACATCTTCCGAAATATGTTCTGGAGCGATTTTCAACTGTCCGGAAATATGATGTTCAATGAGTTCATTTAAGAACTTCATCCCGTTTTTTCTATCTGCAAGTATGAGATCATATCTAATGCCAGAAGATATGAATACGTGTTTGACTCTTTCCAGTTTTCTTATCTGTCTAAGCAGTCTGATATAAGGATCATGATTGACTCTTAGAGCAGGGCAAACTTTTGGAAAGAGACAGCGCTTTTCATGGCAAGCACCTTTTTCGAACTTTATTGAGCATTCAAAGCCATACATATTAGCTGATGGACCTCCAACATCAGTAATTGTGCCTTTGAAGTCTTTGCGCTGTGATATAAGTTTCGCTTCACTTAAAATAGAATCAGAGCTTCTGCTTATCACATATCGGCCCTGATGTAGAGTTATGGCACAGAAATTACACTCTCCATAACATCCCCGGTGGGTTGTTATTGAGAATTTTACAGTCTCAATCGCCTTAACTTTTCCCAACTTGATAGATTCTGGATGCACTTCTCTTGTGTAAGGAAGGGAATAAATTCGATCAAGCTCCTCAGAGGAAATGAGCTCTAGTGGATTTTGAATAACGTAACGGGTATCTTGTTTTTGATATATTTTAGTTCCCCTTATTGGGTCGGTCTCGTCATAAATGGTCCGGAAGGCTTTTACATAAGCCAGTTTGTCTATTGATATCTCATCATAAGAGGGAATCTCGATCCCTTTATCGGGTTTGTTTGAGCTCCAGAAAACTATCCCGGGTATTTCGGAGCCAATTTCACCCTTTTCTGCGATTGATCTTGCAATTTTTATTATGCTTTTTTCAGCCATTCCATAGGCTATTACGTCTGCCTTTGCATCAACAAGAACCGATTTTCGAACCCTGTTGCTCCACCAATCATAGTGGGCAAATCGCCTGAGGCTTGCCTCTATTCCCCCGAGCACAATTCTGGCACCACCAAAAGCCCTTTTTATCAGGTTGGAATATACCAAAGTTGCTCTATCCGGTCTCTTCCCACCCAAACCGCCTGGAGTGTAGTCATCACTTCTTCTTCTCTTTTTTGAAGCAGTGTAATTGGCGACCATGGAATCAACATTCCCTGCTGTAACCCCAAAGAACAATCTGGGTCTTCCAAGGGCTGTGATATCGTCAAGGGATCTCCAATCAGGCTGAGAAATGACTCCCACTCTGAATCCTTCTGATTGAAGCACTCTTGCAATAACTGCGACCCCAAAAGAGGGGTGATCAACATAAGCATCACCAGTAACAAGTATTATGTCAACCTCTTTCCAACCCAATTTCTTCATCTCGTGCCTTGTCATAGGCAGATGTTTCATGTTTCCACCTCTCAAAACAAACTGGAAAGTGAGACTATAAGCCGGATTCTGTCTTAGGTAGTCATCTATCTGGGAGATGCGTTCCCGCATCCCTCAAGCGTCCTACCCGGAAGGGGATTCGGCGGGCATCCTCAAACCCTTCCTGCTTGGACTTGCTCCGGATGGGGGTTACCAAGCATCCGGGTCACCCCGGACCTGGTGGGCTCTTACCCCACCGTTCCACCCTTGCTTTTCAGCGGTCTTCATCTCTATGGCCCTTACCGGGGATCGCTCCCCCTGGGAATTACCCAGCATCCTTGCCCGTGGAGTCCGGACTTTCCTCGGCATGCGCCGCGACTACCCGTCTCACTTTCCAGTTTTATAACTTTCTATCTATTCAAATAATCATATTTTTTGCCTTGATAACTGTTTCTAAGCTCCATTTCCCTTTCAATTCTATTCAATATTTCGATTTTAGGTAAGCTCCAATTTCCAAAAACAGTCCCTTCATGAGGTGGATCAGCTACCAATCTATGGATGACGATTTCAGGATCAAGGTATTCCAGGAAATTTATAACTCTATCGATGAATTCATCTAATGATACAATTTCGATTTTACCGCTACTGAACAATATTTCAAGAGGGGTATTTTTTACCACATAGAGCGAATGCAGTTTAACTCCATCAATCTGTAAAGCGGATAACATTTTCGCAGTTTCTATAATATCCTCAAGGCTATCCCAAGGTAAATTCAATATCACATGGGCAATTACTTCCAGATCGAATTTTTTCGCTCTTATAACCGCATCTACAAATTCAGCCAGAGTGTGCCCGCGATTAATTTTACGAAGAGTTCTGTAATTTGCCGTTTGCAATCCCAATTCAAGAAATACATCAACGCGTTTTTTGAAACCAGCTATAAGCTCCAGCACTTCATCTGGTACAAGATCCGGCCGTGTTGAAATATCTAAAATTACTACATCATCATGCAATGCGCTTGAATAGAGCTCTTTCAGTATTTCCAGTGGTGCATATGTGTTTGAATTTGCCTGAAAATACGCCATGAATTTTTTTATGCCCCTGCTTTTCAGTTTTTCCATTCGTTCTTTCATTTGCTCCTGAATGCTTAGATTTCTATTTACTGAAAAGCCGCTACCGGTTGCATCGCAATATATGCAACCCCCGGTAGCTAATGTGCCGTCCCTATTAGGACAGGTAAAACCTGCGTCTATTGGTAGTCGATAAACAGGTTCTCCGTAGCGTTTTTTAAGATATGATTTCAGGTCTTTATAACGCTTTTCACGATTCAATAGATTTTTCCATCTCCTTTTTGTATTCTTTAAAGGTTTTCACGGTTTTCTTTACAGAATCCTTCTCCCCTCTAAAAACATATATCCATTTTCCTGAAAGCCATGATTCGATATAACCAGAGCCTGTGTTCCCGTTGAGTTCGCCGTATAAACCGGGAATGGCACTTAAAGCAACTTTAAGGTCATTAAAATTAAGCTGCCCCCAGCTATACCAGAAAGAGGATGCATTACCAGTTTTGTCGAACTTGATTATGTAGATTTCCACTGATTCGGTTCCTTTAGCAAGCCTTATGCTCAGCATAACCCCATTTTCTATAACCAAGTCGTCCAGCTTTCCATCAAGTTCTACTCGCGTTGACACAACCATATAGCCATCAGGGGCGAAACCGGCGAAATTTCCGGGCGAAAGTTCGCGATTTGTGCTACTACACGAAGTCAAAACAAGAAGAAAAAGCAGCCCGATTACCCATTTGAATTTATTCATAAAATCCTCCTTTCAAAGCATGCACAGGCATTTTTGAAATCTTCTAAAAGGGATTCGGGCGTTTTAACTTGTCTCAATTTCTTTTGTGATAGGAGTTCAAGATACTTCCTATAAGGGATGCCTGTACCTGGTTCCGATATGTTCGGAGATATTTCCAACAATGGAACCAGAACAAAGGATCTGTTTTGCATATCATAATGAGGTAAAATTAGTCGCTCTGACTTATATTCCTCATTTCCAAAGAGTAGAATGTCGATGTCTATGGTTCGCGGACCCCAACGTATTTCACGCTTTCGATGCAATTTTTTCTCAACCTGCATGACTATGTCCAGAAGTCTTTCTGGTGTTCCACTATATCTATATTTCCCGACGCAATTGAGAAAAGCGGGTTGATCAGTTACACCATAAGGTTCTGTCTCATAAAGGCTTGATATATCAAGTAATTCAACCCCTTTTTCTTCAAGAGCGCACATGGCAGAAGCGATGTTTGCTACTTTATCACCGAGATTACTACCAAAGGCGAGATAAACAGTCTTCATCTTCAATCCTCTCTCTTACCTTCCAGGCTTTTTCTTTCAACATCCTTAGTGATGTTGCAGTGATCCCTTCTGTCCACCAATAGGGGAGCAAAGAATTGTCCAGCATCAAAGGATCAATGTTTTCAGGTAATTTTCCAGTCTCAACGAGTTCCCTCCATTGGGGAGTGCCCGGAATAGGTGTGAACTCATTTATAACGGGTATAATACCCAGTTCGTCGCATTTGTCTATTGCCCTTTCAACATCTTCGACACTTTGACCCGGAAGATTTGCTATAATATATGCGCTTATTTCGCTACCTGAAAAGCCTGCGAGCTTTAAATTTGAAACAGCTTTAACGAGGTCCATGTCAAAAACCTTTCCGCCTGTTTTTTCTTGAAGAACTGCATTGGATGTTTCATACCCCAGCTTTATGGTTTTGAAATTCACTTTCTTCATCAATTTTGCGGTTTCGACGTCTACAAGCCTTGCGTGCACTCCATTTGGTAAATGGTATCTTAGCTTAAGTTCTTTGCTGTCGAGAATTTTTAACAGCTCCCTGAAACCGGGACCTATTAGAATAGCATCATCAAAGAACACTATATCTTTGACACCTTTATTCAAATATAAGTTTTCTATTGTACCTGCTGTTTTTTCGGGGCTTCTCCGGGAGAAAGCATCCCACAATTTCCAGCTCATGCAATAATTGCAGTGGTAAGGACACCCTGTACTTGTAATTAATACAGCATAACTCAAAAGATCATAATGTGAGTAGTCCGGGTCGAGTTCTTGAAGAAAGTTTTCCTTCAATGAAGCTTCAATGCCCAAAAATTTAAGAGCGTTGCTCACAGGTAAAATTCCCGTGCCCGGGCTTATAAAATCAGCGCCTGAATGGGATAAGGCATGTCCAGGAAGAATTGATGCGTAAACCCCACCAAGAACAACTGGTTTATCAGGTAGCTCTTCTTTTATTACTTGTATCGTATCACGTACTCCGTAATGCCAGTAAGTCATCATTGAAGTCACAAATACAGCGTCAAACCCTCGATATTTCTGCAATTTTTTCCGAAATAGAATTTCAGGAAATCCATATCTTTTAAACTTGCGGGGTATGTTCTTTAAACAATCAGGTTTTTCAATAACCTCGCTATGAAAATTTCCCGTACCATAATATTTATCCTCTGACTTTTTCCCCGTGAAAGATTCCAGCTCTTTATCGTGTCTATCAAGCAGATCAATAAGAGCGGTTTCGATTCCACCTTCTTTCAAAATCGAAGATATATACAAAAGGCCCAGAGGTTTTAACCAAAAATCATATGCAGCTACATCTTCAATCCATGGATTTATTAGCAATATCTTCTTCAAGATTCCTCACCCGTTTGCAAAATTCTTTAATTCCTTTAAGTGTCAACTCAGCATTTATGAAATCAAAGAAACCATCTCTTTTATCGAAAAGCCTTGCATATCCTCCGGTGGCTACAACTACTGGTTTTACAGGATAGTATTTGATAATCTGTGAAACGAGACTTTGCAAACCAAAAAAGGTGGTGTTGATTATTCCGATTCTGATGTTGTCACCAGTATTTCTGCCAATAGGATTTTCGACAAAATGAAGTTCTACCTGCGGGAGCTTTGCGGTGCCAGAAAAAAGCGCTTTCATGGAAACATACGGTCCGGGGATAATAGCCCCGCCAAGAAAAGCACTGTCTTTAAGTACATCAATAGTTATCGCCGTTCCCACATCAATAATAATTACATTATCACCATAAAAGCTCTTTGCGCCAAGGATATTGGCAACTCTATCCGCACCAATTTCCGGAGGGAAATCGACATCCCATTTCACGCCTATATTTTCAAGGGCAGAAACAAACAGTGCATTCTTGTTGATGTATTTCTCTGCAAAATACTTGAAAGAGCTGTTTACCGAGGGTACAACGGAAGCTACACACAGGTCAGTAATTCCCTCGACAGTACTGCCATTCCTGTTCAGGAATTCTTTGACCATTATGTATATCTCATCTTCGGTTCCCAATCTTACAGTAGAAATCCTCCATTTTGCTTTCAATGCATCTCCATCCCAGAGGCCAAAAACTGTATTGGTGTTTCCAACATCAACAAGAAGCTCCATAAGAATCCCTCCCGGTAAATGCTATCACCTTTTTTCATACTCTTCCATGCAAAAATATTACAAAAAAGACGCCTGAGGCGTCTTCAAATACGTGGGGGCCAGATGATGGGTTTTAGAGTTTTCTTGCTTCTTGCTCTGTCGATAAGGGCAATTTTGAAAGGTAACGTGAATTTTAAGGTACCCAGGATACTCCTGATTTTTGATAACTCACTATCTTCGGCGAAATTTAACAACATCACATTTTCTTTCCAGGCTAATTTATGAATAGCCTTTAACAGGTATTTACCGTCTTTTGAGTTTTCATAGTCAAGAAAAATGACATTCCACGAATGAATCGGTTCGTTGAGAGCTGGAATCCTTACAAAGGGAAAAAGTTTCGTGACCAAAGCCGCTAAATCTCTGAACAGCCTTAATCCTATCGGTAGCCTCGTAATTTTTACATCAAATTCTCCCAAAGTGTCCCAGATAATAGCCGTGGCAGTTCTATATTTCGCGAGCTTAATTTTACCTTCAGCAATGAGTTTTGGAAAGAAATTTTTCCCGAGATCAAGGGGTACAAGGTCGTAATCATTCTTTTTCTCATCATAATAATTTTGCAGAACCTGTGGGTCCGGGTTTTCATCTATATTAATTCCTTTTATATTACCTTTTCTAACAACAGGGACAGTATAAAAATTCAATACTCTTGCGGGTTCAAATTTCATATGCCTTAAAATTTTGACTGAATTTATATTATCAGCTTTTACTGATCCAAATCCAAATTCCACATCTGAATTTTCAAGAATATCACTCATTTTTTGAATCACAGCTTTTAGCCAGCGAGCAACACGCATGCGATATTTTGGATTGGTTCTCAAACCATACATGTAAGCGCCTCGTTGTTTCCTGCCTTCAAGCCAGTAATCGGCGTACCCCGAACCTACGCATCCAATGATATCGCCACTCTCTTCGTCCTCAGCCACAAGCATAAATCCATCTTCAAAGTGGTTCATTTTCTCAAAAAAATCCTTCCTTTCAGAAGCAAACCAGATGCTGCCTTCCTGAGAAGAAGTTCTTTCGATTTCAAGAAGTTTTTCATTATCCTGGGGTTGTGCCTGCCTTACTATCATTCATTTTCACCTCTTTTTAGATACTCTCTGAACCAGCTGAGTATTGCTTTAAGCCTTTTTTCCCTATGCACCGGGGATCCGCTTCGTGACAGTTCATGATTTTCCCGGGGGAAAAGCATCATTTTAGTGGTTTTCCCCAGGCGCCTTAGCGCCGTGAAGAATTGCATGGCTTCGGGAACCCAGCATCTGTAATCTTCAAGAGAATGAATTAAGAGCAAAGGAGTTTCAACATTAGAAACATATGTAAGGGGAGACTGCCTTATGTAGGCTTCAAGGTCTTCCCAGAAAGGTTTTGACAAACCGATTTGATCTTCTGCAAAGAAATATCCTATATCAGTTGTTCCATAAAAAGATACGAAATTTGATATGGAACGCTGAGTAATCGCTGCTTTGAAAATGTCCGTATGGCCGACAATCCAGTTTGTCATAAATCCACCATAAGAACCACCTGTAACTCCAAGATTCTCTGAATCAATAAAAGGAAATTCATTAACCGCATATTCTACTACTTCCATGATGTCCATGAAATCGCGTTCACCATAATGCCCTCTGATATCAGCAAATTCGCTGCTATAACCATGGCTTCCGCGGGGATTGCAATAAATAACAGCAAATCCATCGGCGGCAAGCATTTGAAATTCATGAAGATAAGCGTTTCCATAAGCCGTTTTGGGACCGCCATGAATTTCAAGGATTGCGGGATATTTTTTATCAGCCCTGAAATCTGGCGGTTTCAGAATCCAGGCGTCGATTTCTTTTCCATCAGAAGCGGTTACCCTGAACATTTCTGGATATGAAACAATATAGCCATTGATCCACCGGTTAAATGATGTGAGCTTTCTGGCTTTTCCATTTGAGTTTTTATAAATCTCAAGGGGTTTTGAGGGACTTGAAGCAGTAAAAATCAAATCTTCCTTCTCGGAAATATCAAAAGTGTCAATACTGCCCTGTATATCCAGAACATCTGTTATATGCCCTGCGCTATCGATTTTTTTAAGCAGGACTTTGAATCTTTCTGTAACAAGGAAATAAAAAGAATCCTTTACAACCTTGAACTGGCGTCCTCCTACTCCCCTAACATCGCTGTTGAGGGCATTGAATATCGGGATATCATAATCCTTGGTTAAAGGAATGAATTGTCCATCCAATGTAGCAAGCGCTATAAAGGGATTATTTGAAAAGGCTCTGGCAGCTTCTATGGCAATGACAAAGAGTTCGCTGTTGTTCTTCCACCTTGCAGCTGCAATACTTATTCCCTCAGGTGATAATCTTGTTCTTTTCCCTTCTGAAACATGGTAAAGCGTTGACATTACAGGGTCAACCTCAGGATTATCCTTTACGATAGTTACATAAGAGGTTCCGTCGGGAGAAAACATCACATCAACAACATCAGCGGAAGCTTCTTCGGCAAGTTGAGTGACTCTTCTCCTTTTTGTGTCAAAAACAAATGCCTTCCTTTTTTTCCCTTCTGTAAAGCCTTTGCCGTTGGATAAGAAAGGTATGCTTTCAATCTCATACACCTTTTTCTCATCATCTTCTTTGACCTTTTTTTGAGTACAGCCGGTATATGAGACAAAGGATATTTTGTCCTTTCCAGCCCATCTCAGATTTGAAAGGGGTTCAAAAAATTCCTGCATCTTCTCGGCTTCACCACCATCAAAGGGCAATGAATAAAGGAAGGTTCCTCCTGATTTCTCTCTTCTGGACAAAAAAAACAACCTTTCGCCATCAGGGCTGATAACTGGTGAAAAGTCGTTATTGCCATAAGTCAACTGCCTGAGATTTCTGCCATTTAATCCTTGAATCCAGATGTTGCTTCTGTATCTATTCCTCTTCTTGTCGATATCTTTCCTGACAAAAAGAAATGCCTCTTTCAGAGGTATGAAGTGGAGTTCTCCTACACTGACGTATTTGTAAATATCCCATGGTTTTATAGTTTTCATGCCATCCCTCCTTGATTTATTTTATCATCAATTGATATTTTCCATATCTTGCTTTATAAAAATAGAAACATATATCGAATCATTAACTCGCTTTCGCCATAAAAAGATGTGATAGAATTTGAACATGAAGGAAAAAGCCAGAAAGTATAAGCTCAAACCTAATCCCGTTCCAGAATTTATCAGTGGTGCCTTGGATCCAGAACAACTCGATGCAGTTCTTAATTCTTCTGGAAGAACACTGATTATTGCAGGACCAGGATCTGGAAAAACAAGGGTAATAACCTATAAAATTGCGCATTTAGTGGCTTCCGGCATAAAGCCTGAAAATATCTTGCTTGTGACATTTACCCGTGCTGCTTCAAGAGAAATGATAGAAAGAGCCCGAAGGGCAAGCGGTTCTGATCTGAAAGGCATGCTTGCTGGAACTTTTCATCATATTAGCAATTATTTTCTGCGAAAATATTCAAACCGCATTGACATTAATTCCAATTTCACGATTCTTGATAGAGAAGATGCAAAAGACCTCATAAAGCATTGCCGTTCCCAGCTTTTAGAAGAAACGGGAAAAAAGAATTCTTCTATCCTTCCAAGTGCCGGGGTACTTCAATCTATTTACTCCTATGCAGTTAACTGTGGCCTTTCGCTCAGGGAGTCGATAGTTCATCAAAACAGGAAATTTCTTGGGGTCGAAGAATATATAGAAGAAATCTGGAAACGATATACCATCTTGAAAAGCGAAAACAACTCGTTGGATTACGATGACCTGTTGATAAAAGCCCTCCAATTGTTCGAAAGCAACCCCGAAGCACTTGAAATCGAATCAATGAGATTTAGATGGATTCTTGTGGATGAATTTCAGGACACGAATATCCTCCAGTACAAGCTTATAGAGCTGTTATCCGGCGTGCATGGAAACCTTGTTGTCGTGGGAGATGATGCCCAATCGATTTATTCTTTTAGGGGTGCAAGATTTGAGAATGTATTTGACTTTCTGAAAGCCCCGGATACAAAGACTTTCAAGATTCAAACAAATTACCGATCAACCCCCGAAATAGTCCGTCTTATAAACAACATCATTCCATCAAGCGCCATTGAGAAGAGCTTGAAGGCAGTTAGAAATCCAGGCCCGATGCCTGTTATCGCAGAAACCTGGGATAACATGGAAGAGGCAAATTTCGTTGCGCAGAAAATTGAAGAGCATATAAACGATGGAATATTACCGGAGAAAATCGCAGTGCTTTATAGATCGCACTATCACTCTCTTGAATTACAAATGGAACTGGACAGAAGGAAAATTGACTATATATTGTTTTCCGGCCCAAGGTTTGTTGAAACAGCTCATGTAAAAGATATAATTGCCTTTTTGAAGGTCCTTGTAAATCCTTACGACCAGCTTTCCTGGGGGAGAATTCTTCGCTTATTTCCAGGGGTTGGCAGTATGACATCGGTAAAAATAATAAACGCCTTACAGGCCTGTGAGGGAGATCGGGATAAAATAATAGAATTGCTTAAAGAATTCAATGGTAGTCGAATCAGGCTTGAAAACCTTCTGGCAATTCTGGAACCCGTGAAAGACGAAAAGCAGCCAGTTAATGTTATACAAAAAATTTTTGATACCTTTTACAGTGATTATCTGGACGAGAAGTATCCCGATGCACGCGACCGAAAACTTGATATAGAAAGGCTTATGGAAATTTCAGAAAGGTATTCAAGCATTACTGAATTGCTCGAAGATCTTGCAGTCAGCGAAAAGGTAGACATAGAGAGAGAAAGAACCAGAAAGGAAGCCCGGGTTGTTTTAAGTACCGTGCATCAAGCAAAGGGATTGGAGTGGGATGTTGTATTCATTATTGCAGTTAATCCCGGTGATTTTCCCAGCTATTTCTCTCTCAATGAAGGTAACATAGACGAAGAAGAACGGATTTTTTACGTGGCTGTCACAAGAGCAAGGGATTACCTGTACATAATTAAGCAAAAGGGTGGAAGAAGCAGGCCCATGATGGGAAACAGGTACGTTTTTCGCGCTGGTCATGATTTCATAGCGAAAATCCCTGAAGATACTGTGGAATTCTGGGATGTAGGATGGGATCTATAAATCTCATAAATACTCTAAGCTAGGGGGGAAAGAAATGGATGCGTTATATCTACCACTAATCGCAGGTCTGATTTCGACGTTTTTTGCATTCATGATGCTCAGAAGAACTCTCAGATTTTCTCCTGGAACTGATACGATGCGAAAACTCTCAGGCTATGTACAGGAAGGAGCCTCAACTTTTCTTGCAGCAGAAGCCAGAAAAATCTTTGCAGTGGCTATTCTAATAGCTGCCGCTCTGGGTATCCTGTTCCAATCTTACAAATACCCGATCGCTCTACTCTTTGGTGCTCTGGTTTCTGAGCTCGCTGGCGTCATAGGTATGTACGCCGCTACAAGGGCCAACGCGAGAGTTGCGGAAGGCGCAAAGAGTGGGCTATCACAGGCTTTCAAAGTGGCTTTTTCAGGCGGATCAGTAATGGGACTTTCTGTGGCAGGATTTTCACTTACCGGGCTTGCGATAATAATGATAATCTTTAAAGACTCTTTTGTTTATGAGAGTCTTACGGAAATTTCAAAAGCCTTTGGGAGAATATCTTTTCTTGATTCAGTAATGATAATAAGCTCTTACTCTCTGGGGGCCAGCTTGATTGCTCTTTTTGACAGGGTTGGCGGTGGAATGTACACCAAAGCCGCTGATATGAGCGCTGACCTTGTTGGAAAAATTGAAGCCCAGATACCCGAAGATGACCCTAGAAACCCCGCTACCATAGCGGATAACGTTGGAGACAATGTTGGGGATGTCGCCGGATTAGGAGCTGATATTCTTGAGTCTTATGTGGCCTCTGTTGTCTCTGCAATCGTTCTCGCCATATTTATGAAGCTCGCTGATAAACAGGTTGTTGATGGGGTTGTCCAATGGGGTATGAATTCTGACCAATATTACAGATTGATTCTTTTACCAGTGTTGATTGCAGGTGCCGGGGTAATAGCGTCGTTGATAGGCGTGATTGTTGTTTCAAGTTTGAAAGCAAAAGATGCCAGAAAAGCTCTGGGCTTTGGCAACATATTCACCGGAATTCTGGTTTTGGCTTCCACAGCTTTTGTAATAGGTTTTTACGCGCCTGATTACAAATTCAAAGATGCCTTTATTGCCAACCCGGATTTTGTCTCAAGATGGAGAATTTTCCTGGCGATCGCAAGCGGGCTGATTGCCGGTTTGATTATAAGCAAGTTAAGTGAATATTTTACCTCCACGGATTATAATCCTACAAGGAAGCTTGCTCAAAAGACACAATCTGGCGTGGCTATAAATATCACTTCTGGTCTTGCTCTTGGTATGGGAAGCACATTGTGGCCTGTTATTACGCTTGCTCTCGCAATACTCGGTGCTTATTGGGCTGCGGGTGTTTATGGAATAGCAATTGCTGCTCTGGGAATGTTATCCTTCGTTGGATATATCGTAAGCGTGGATAGCTACGGCCCGGTTGCGGATAATGCCGGTGGTATAGCACAAATGGCTGAACTTGACCCAAAGGTTAGAACGATAACCGATAAACTCGACTCTGTTGGAAACACAACAGCAGCAATCGGAAAAGGGTTCGCCATTGGCTCTGCTGCCTTTGCTGCTCTCGCTCTAATCGTTTCATACATTTGGAGTGCTGCACAATCTGCCGAAGAGATAGTAAACAACCCCGTCATAAACCTTGTGGAACCTTATACGATTATAGGGGTGATAATAGGTGCAATGCTTCCGTTTTTCTTTACTTCATTGCTTATAAAAGGTGTTGCTGATTCAGCAGATTTGATGATAATGGAAATCAGAAGGCAGTTCAGAGAACATAAGGGAATACTCACAGGTGAGGAAACCCCGGATTACAAAAGATGTATTGAGATAACGACAAAGGGCGCCGTCAGCAGGATGCTCGCACCAGGGCTTATAGCAATTCTTACTCCCTTTATTGTTGGTTTTCTCTTTGGGAAGGCAGCCGTAGCTGGCTTACTACTTGGTGGCCTGGGAAGCGCGATTATGATAGCTTTGTTCACAGCAAACTCCGGCGGCGCATGGGATAACGCAAAGAAATTTATCGAAGAAGGCAACTATGGTGGTAAGGGAACAGACGTACATGCAGCTGCCATTGTTGGGGACACAGTCGGTGATCCCTTGAAAGACACCGTCGGGCCATCTATGGATATATTGATAAAACTTATGTCGGTAGTTTCTCTCGTCTTTGGTTCACTATTTCCAAACAAGCCATTTTTCATGTGAGAAAACAAAAATGTTCTTTAATGAAAATAGCCTCCCTTAGGGAGGCTATTTTCTATTACATGAGTATTCACATTTGTTCGATAAGCTAACTAAGTTGTATAATAATACTGGAGGTGAGAAAATGTCAGCACCAGTCATAAAAAAACAACCGAGAAAATTCTTTCCGGAGGAACTGGATCTTTCTGAGTGGAGTAATGTGGAGCGAGAACTAAATAGCTTATTAGAATTTGGAATAAGCTCAGAGAAAGATCTCGAAACCTTTCTTGAAAGGTTCAGTGAGCTCTACATGATTTTGCAGGAACAGCTCGCATGGCGGTATATAAAAATGACCTGTAAAGCAGATGACGAAAAGCTGCGGCAAGAATATTCGAATTTTTATGCAAAGGTTTTTTCTAAGGCTGAGCCATATCGAATAAAGTTAATGAAACGATTCTACGATTCGCCTTACAAAAAAAGGCTGGACAGAAGCAGATACGCACATCTGGATAGACTTATTTCGAATCGTATCGAACTCTTCAGAGAAGAAAACCTCCCTCTGGAAATTAAGGAAAAAGAGTTATCTTCAAAATTCGGGTCCATTATCGGGTCCCTTACTATTGATTACAAAGGCAAAGAATACACTATCATGCAACTCTCAAAGTTTCAGCACGAGCCAGATCGGAAGGTTAGAGAAGAAACCTGGAAATTGATGATGAACAAACTCTCTTCCGTAAGAGATACTCTGGAAAATCTTTTTGACAAACTAAAAGAGATAAGAATTCCACAAGCAAAAAACGCTGGCTTTGATAACTACCGCGATTATATGCATGCAAGAAAGCAGAGATTTGCTTACTCTGTAGAAGATATCTTCAGGTTCCATAACTCAGTTGAAAGCGTTGTAGTTCCTTTTGTTAAGAAGCTCAACAAGGAAAGACGTGAACAGCTAAAGTTGGAAACGCTGCGTCCCTGGGATACAGTCGTGGAGCCATCAGGTAGAATTTTGAAACCCTTTGAAAACATAGATGAATTTGTTGATAAGGCGATAAAAATATTATCTAAATTGGATCCTGAGTTTGGCATAAACCTTGAAAAAATGAAAAACAGTGGTTTGTTAGACCTGGAAAACAGAAAGGGAAAAGCCCCTGGCGGTTACAATTATCCCCTTGATGAAACGGGAGCTCCCTTTATTTTTATGAACGCCACGGGTGTTCCAGAAAACGTTAGGACTTTGCTTCATGAATCCGGCCATGCAATGCACTCCTTTGCTACTGTAAAAGAGCGCTTATTGCTTTACAAGCATACACCACACGAAGCAGCCGAGCTCGCTTCCATGTCAATGGAATTGTTGACGCTTGACTACCTGAACGAATACTATCCCGACAGCGAAGACCTTAAACTAGCAAAGCGCAAAGAACTCGTTGGAACTATTTCTTTCCTGCCGTGGTGCATGATTGTCGATGCTTTCCAGCAGTGGATTTATACCAATCCTGATCATTCTCCTGATGAGCGCGATGATTATTTTGCGTCGCTTGTCGATAGGTTCAACACAGGCATAAATTGGACAGGACTTGAAAAGGAGAAGCGCATAAGGTGGCTGCTTCAACCGCATATTATGACCTCTCCTTTCTATTACATTGAATACGGAATAGCGCAGTTAGGAGCAATTGCCCTATACAGGAATTTCAAGAGAAATCCAGAAAAGGCCCTTAAACAGTATAAGAATTTTCTCAGTCTCGGGCATTCAAGACCTCTTGATGAATTATACAAAGCCGCTGGAATCGATTTTGATTTCAGTGAAGGGTATATCGCTGAACTCGTGGAATTTGTAAAAGGCGAACTGGAAAAGTTGTAATTTCATACAGTACCAATTATTAACACAACAAGGCCCATATGGGCCTTGTTTGTTATGTGATGAAAGCTGGAACTTATTTCTTATCCAGTGCCTTTCGAGCAAGTTTGTCTGCAATTTCATTATACAAACTGCCTGAATGAGCTTTTTCTTTTACCCAATGGATCTTTATTTCTCTGGCAAATTCACTGACACGTTTTACATATCTTTGAGTATAGGGAACTTTCGCTTTCCAGATACCGCAACCCCATTTTTCAAGACCTTCATAATCGTAGTGAAGCCATATTTCTTTAATCCCTTTATCTCTTGACCATTCCAGAGCTTTCAATACGCCTTCAATTTCACCCGCGATATTCCGGGGACCAGCTTCGAGTTCAAAACTTCCTGAAAAGGTCTCTATGATTTCACCGCCATTTAAGCATACTACGCCATATGCCACCCGATTATCTCTGTAACTGCCATCTACAAAAACGTGATAACCGGGAAGTATAATTCCTTTGAATTGCCTCCACAACCTGTAAATCTCTTCTCTAGGTTGCGATGATATATTTTCGGGTAAAACAAGTTTCTGATCCCCCCTGGAATTCTTATAAATACTTATTGAAAATGGAATTTCTCTGAGCTTTATTACCAGAGAATACTCCCTTGATTTATAGCCTGACACGGTGTATCCATTAGACTCCAAAAAAGTTATAATTCTTGAGATTTCATCTTGTGTGAACATAAACGCTCCTTGTAATGATTTTGTTAAATTCCAATTATTTTGCCTATAACTAAACTCATTTTGTTAAATATTTTAGCACACTTCGCACCAAACAATGAAGGATATTCGTATTAAACATATGAATTAAATTAATGTATGATATCAATTCTATTTCAAGGGAACCAGCAAATATATGTACAGCCAATTTGTTCCTGCGTTGAAATATTATATAATGATATTGAAAGTATTCTAAAAGAGGAGGTGTTATCTATGAAAAAGCTGCTTTTAGTAATGATGATTATAGGAATTTCAACGCTTTTCCTCGCAAATGGCCTATTTGCTGGTATAGGTGGAACTTTCTTCGGTGATTTCTCGACTAATCCTCCAACATTAGAAGGTGCTGAAATCTATGGACAGGTTGATCTATCCATTTTTACTTTACAGCTTCCCATCGGGTATTACGATATTGCTTCAGATGTATTTGATCAATACTCTGAGCCAGATATGTTCCTGGGTTTAAATCTAAAATTGCCTGTCTGGTTCCTCTATTTGAGAGGGCAGGTCACATCGCCACTTAGCAATATACAAGCTTATGTGAATGGAGAAATTGGAGAGGACCAGATTTACCTCTTGACAAAACTCGGGATTGGAGCAAGAATCGCATTTTTCTTTGTTGAAGCCGGCATGGATGGAGCAACCTATATCTCAGATATAAACATGTTTAATCCTTTCATGTTCCCATATGTAATGGCAGGAGTTGCTTTCTGAGATAACATAATAAAAAGGGGCGCTCATGCGCCCCTTTTATTTTGCCTTAATTATCCTTCTGCAAGTTTTTTGTATGTTTCATAGCGTTCCTTTGCTTCTGCTTCTGCTTTTGCAAAGAGTTCTTCAGCAATTTCCGGGAAGGTATTGAGTAGCGAAGTGTATCTGACTTCACCCATAAGGAACTCCCTGAAAGAAGCTGTTGGTTCTTTTGAGTCAAGGATGAATGGGTTTTTACCCTGTTTCTTCAGTTCAGGATTATAGCGGTAAAGGTGCCAGTATCCTGCTTCAACGGCTTGCTTTTCGCGGAACTGGGTTTTGCCCATGCCCATTTTTATGCCGTGGTTTATACAGGGGGAATAGGCGATTATCAGAGATGGACCTTTGTAATTCTCGGCTTCTGTAAGTGCCTTCATGTACTGGTTCATGTTGGCTCCCATGGCAACCTGTGCTACATATACATAGCCATATGCCATTGCCATCAAACCCAGATCCTTCTTTTTTGTCTTCTTACCGGAAGCTGCAAATTTTGCAACCGCAGCTGTTGGAGTGGCTTTTGACGATTGGCCGCCAGTGTTGGAGTAAACTTCCGTATCGAATACAAGAATATTCACGTCTTCATTCATGGCAAGAACGTGATCCAATCCACCATAACCAATATCATATGCCCAGCCATCTCCACCTACTATCCATACTGATTTCTTGACAAGAAAGTCTTTGTTGTCCTTGATTTCAGCGAGTATTTCGTTAACTCTCTTTTCTTCGAATTTCATATCGAGAATGGGAAGTATCTTTTTAGTAGCCTCACTGGAGGCTTTAGCATCATCAATAGCGTTAAGCCATTCCTGGAATGGTGCCTTGATATCATCCGGAAGCTCAAAGCTGAGAAGCTCATTCATCAGCTCAGCAATGCGTTCTCTTATATGTTTTACTGCAATAGCCATGCCAAATCCATACTCTGCATTGTCTTCAAAGAGCGAATTTGCCCATGCAGGTCCTTTCCCTTCTGCATTTGTAGTGTATGGAACAGAAGGTGCAGAAGCTCCCCAAATCGAAGAACAACCCGTAGCATTAGCTATAATCATCCTGTCTCCATAGAGCTGTGTGGCCACTTTTATATAGGGGGTCTCTCCACAGCCTGCACAAGCACCCGAGAATTCAAACAACGGTTTTGAGAACTGGCTGCCTTTGACTGTGGTTAAGGGCAGGAGATCCTTTTTCTCGCTTATGGTTTCAGAGAATTCCCAATTCTTAGCTTCATTCATTTGAGTTTCAATGGGTTTCATTACGAGGGCATCGGCGGGACATACATCTGCACAGTTACCGCAACCGGTACAGTCAAGTACACTAACCTGTATCCTGAATTGGAGCCCCTCGAATTTCTTTCCGCCAATGGCTTTCTTTGTAGTATAACCTTCCGGAGCCCTTGCCATTTCTTCCTCATTGAGAAGGAATGGTCTTATCACAGCATGTGGACACACGAAAGAACACTGGTTACATTGAATACATTTATCGGATATCCATTCAGGAACTTCAACTGCAATGGCACGCTTTTCATAAGCAGCTGTTCCAAGGGGGAATGATCCATCTTCTCTGCCAAGGAAAGCGCTCACTGGCAGGCTATCACCCTCCTGCCTGTTCATGGGTTCAAGAATTTTCTTGATGAATTCTGGCTTCTCTTTTTCTTCGGTCTTTTCATCAACGGCGTTTTTCCATGAAGCAGGAACCTCGACTTTCACGAGAGAGCTTATTCCCTTATCTATTGCCTCATGGTTCATCTTTACGATATCCTCGCCTTTTTTGCCATAAGTCTTAACAACTGCTTTCTTTAACAGATCGACAGCTTCATCGATATTCATAACGTTGATGAGTTTAAAGAAGGCAGCCTGCATGATCATGTTTATCCTGCCACCAAGACCTATCTCCATTGCGATCTTTGTAGCGTCAATTGTGTAGAAGTGAATATCGTTCTCTGCAATGTATCGTTTCATGTTTGCTGGAAGGTTCTTTTCGAGCTCTTCTCCTTCCCAGCTGGTATTCAGGAGGAAAGTGCCACCTTTTTTCAAGCCTTTCAGAAGATCATACTGATTGACATAAGATTGCTTGTGGCAGGCAACAAAATCTGCTTCGTCTATGAGATATGTTGACTTTATCGGCTTTTTCCCAAATCTCAGGTGCGATATCGTGACACCACCAGATTTCTTTGAATCATACGCAAAATACCCCTGAGCATAGTAGTCTGTATTGTCACCAATTATCTTGATAGCGTTTTTATTTGCACCAACTGTACCATCAGAGCCAAATCCCCAGAATTTGCAGCGAATTGTCCCTTCAGGGGTGGTATTGATAACCTCTTTCACTTCCAGTGAAGTTCCTGTAACGTCATCAACTATGCCAATAGTGAAGTGATCCTTGGGTTTTTCGGATTTGAGGTTATCAAAAACAGCTTTAACCTGAGAAGGTGTGGTATCCTTTGAACCAAGTCCGTATCTTCCACCAATTATTAAAGGAGCGTTTTCCATTCCATAGAAAAGTGACTTTACATCCTCATAAAGGGGTTCACCAACTGCACCTGGTTCCTTTGATCTGTCGAGGACAGCTATTCTCTTTACTGTTTTAGGTAGAACATCAAAGAAATATTTCGGAGAAAAAGGTCTGTAAAGGTGCACTTTAATAAGTCCAACTTTTTCTCCCTTGCTGAGTAGATAATCTACTGTTTCTTCGGCAGTTTCCGTAACAGAACCCATAGCAATAATAACGTATTCTGCATCAGGCGCGCCGTAATAGTTAAAGGGTTTGTACTCCCTGCCTGTTAGATTTGATATTTCCTTCATGTACTCGGCGACCACATCAGGAACAACATCATAGAACCTGTTGGCTGATTCTTTTGCCTGGAAATAGATATCAGGATTCTGTGCTGTTCCCCTGATTACCGGGTGTTCGGGATTGAGCGCATTTTTTCTAAAGGCTTTAACCGCTTCATAGTCAAGCAATTTTCCAAGGTCTTCATAGTCGAGAACTTCAATTTTCTGGATCTCATGAGAAGTCCTGAACCCATCGAAGAAATGCAGGAATGGGATTCTGGATTTGATAGCGGACAAATGTGCAATTGCAGCAAGATCCATTACCTCCTGTACACTACCAGAAGCCAAAAGCGCAAAACCTGTCTGCCTTGTGGCCATAACATCCGTATGGTCCCCAAAAATGGATAGAGCATGTCCTGCAACTGCACGGGCACTAACATGGAACACCCCGGGAAGGAGTTCTCCGGCGATTTTGTACATATTCGGGATCATAAGAAGCAGTCCCTGTGAAGCTGTAAAAGTAGTTGTAAGAGCTCCTGCAGCAAGTGAGCCATGAACCGCCCCGGATGCTCCCCCTTCAGACTGCATTTCCACGACTTTCACAGTCTGACCAAAAAGGTTTTTACGTCCATTAGCTGCCCAGGCATCGATAAATTCTGCCATGGGTGAAGATGGAGTAATAGGGAATATAGCAGCTACATCGGTAAAAGCATATGCGACGTGGGCGGCAGCAGTATTCCCATCCATACTCTGCATGCGTTTTGCCATGTTCAACCCTCCTTAATCGAAGACGAGTGTATGAAAATATCCTTGTGAACCATTTAACTCATTTAATGATAGCACACTCTTAAAAAGTTTTCGACTAAAAAACCATTCAATAAATGGCAAAAAGATGAACACCTTTGCTATAAATTGAGCATCTGGAATTTTTGAAAAATAAAGTTGTATTATAATGTATCTGATCATTGAGTGTTTCACAGTAATTCCCAAACCACAAAGTGATTGAATTAATCGGGATTCCGAGGAGTAGCAATGAGAACTAATAATTAAAGAATCAAGAATTTCAAGGCTTTTTCTTGTCCTCTCGGATTCTCGGTTCTCGGCTTTTCAAGACACACATAACCTAAAACCGACAACGAAAAAATCAAGGAGGTAACCTATGGCTTATTTCAAGAGGGGAAATGTAGAGCTGTATTACGAACTTCATGGTGAAAAAACCAAGCCAGTTGTTGTACTTTTGAATGGAATTATGATGTCCACGCTTTCATGGCATGGCCACTTGCCTGATTTAACACGTTTTTTTCAGGTATTGCTTATGGATTTCAGAGATCAGGGAAAATCAAGCAGGATGTCACAGAACTATGATATTTCTATTCATGCTGAAGATCTTAACGCTCTACTTGATCATCTTAATATAGATAAGATTAATGTTGTAGGCCTTTCTTATGGGGGACAGGTGGCACAGCTTTTTGCGTTGATGAATCCTCAAAGGGTGAATGCTTTAGTCCTTTCCAATACTCCTGCACGAATTTCACCATATCTTCAAGAACTTGGCGAAGCCTGGAAAGAAGCTGCGCGGCTATATGATGGTGAGAAATTCTTTTCACTGGCTATTCCTTTCATCTATTCTGATACTTTTTACAACAATAATCTGAAATGGCTAAAAAAGCGCCAGGAAGCCTTTAAGACACTTCTCGATAAAGACTGGTTTAATGGTTTTATAAGGCTCGCATCAAGTAACCTGAGCTTTAACACACTCGATGAACTATCCGGTATCAAAAGCCCTACGCTTCTGGTGATGGCTGACAGAGATATCATTACTCCAATCAACGAAATGGAACTCATAAAAGAAAAAATTCCTAACAGTGAGTGCCTGATAATTCATGATGCCGGGCATGCAGCTTTTCTGGAAAAGCAGGGAGAATTCCTGGCTGCAGTTATGGGTTTTCTCCTCAGATATAATTGAGCTTGATAACCTCGTTAGGTCGTCTTCTATGCTCTTTAATCAGAACTGTTAGACTCTAATCCTATTTTGATATTACAGTTTGTTTGTGTAGTATTTAATTAAAATATGAGAGGTGGTTCAGTTTTCATTAATGAGAGGTGAATCACAGCACAAAATGGGGTGAGGTTTTGGAACATGTTGGAATTGCAGGAATAGGTATCTATCTTCCGGAGCAAAGAATTTCAGCCAAGGAGATCTCTGAACTCTCTAAAATTCCTGAAAATGTTATTGCTGAAAAGTTTGGTATCAGGCAGAAGTTTCTTCCAGGTCCCGGAGACACTACAAGCTATATGGCAATCAAAGCATCAGAAAAAGCCATAGAAGATGCTAAGATATCCCCCGAGGATGTCGATCTTCTAATATGGGGTGGTGGTCAACATAAGGACTACCCTTGCTGGCTTGCCGGATTAAAAGTTGCTCATGAAATCGGTGCTTCCCGGGCATGGTCTTTTGATATGGAAGCCATGTGTGGTTCTATGATGGTAGCCATAGATATTGCGAAAAGCATTATGCTCACCCGAAACGACGTTAATACGGTCCTGATAGCAAGCGGTTATAGAAATGTTGACCTAATTAATCCCGCTGAGCCTTCCACGAGTTTTATGCTTGACATTGGAGCTGGAGGTGCTGCTGTCGTATTGAAGAAGAACCTTGGAAGAAATATTGTTTTGGCATCCTCTTTCAAAGGCGATGGTTCTTTCTCGGAAGATTGCGTGGTGCCCGTTGGCGGAACTAAAAACTGGCCCATGAAAGAGCAAGATGTAAAAGATTTCTATTTCAAAGTTTCGGGTGACCCAGCAGAGTTCAAAAAGAGGCTCTCTGAAAAGACTACTCCGAACTTTTTCAAGGTAATAAGGGAATCTGTAAAAAATAGCGGATATCGTGAAAAGGATATTGATTATCTGGCTATTTTACACTTCAAGCGCTCAGCGCATTATGCCGTATTACAGGAACTCGGACTAACACCTGAACAATCCACTTACCTTGAGAATTATGGGCACATAGGACAAAATGATCAGTTGCTTTCAATAAAGCTGGGACTTGAAAAAGGAAAAATAAAAGATGGTTCTCTCATCGTTATGGTAGGAGCAGGTCTCGGTTTTGTCTGGGCAGCGACTACCATTCGCTGGGGGACAGTATAGATCGCGATATGGAGGGATTAAAATGAGGCTTAAAGGTAAAGTAGTTATCATCACAGGAGCTGCAAGTGGTATTGGAAGAGCTTCTGCGAAAAGATTTTGTGAAGAAGGGGCTACTGTGATAGCTTGTGACCTAAACGAAGAGCTCTTAAAAAGTCTTGTAGATGAAGCTAAGGGGCTTCCTGGAGAAATTGTAGCTAAAAAGCTCAGTGTTACTGACCGCAAGGCTATTGAAAAACTTGTAGAGGAACTCAAAGAGAAATATGGCAAAATCGACGGACTGGTTAACAACGCTGGCATAACCAGAGATGCGCTCATTCAAAAGATGTCAGAAGAAGATTGGGATATCGTTATTGACGTTAATCTAAAAGGAGTATTCAATATGACTCAATTTGTGGTTCCCGTTATGCTTAGCCAGGGTTACGGTTCAATAGTGAATACTTCTTCGGTCGTTGGTGTGTACGGAAACATAGGGCAAACAAACTATTCGGCTACCAAAGGGGGAGTCATTGCCATGACCAAAACCTGGGCAAAAGAATTCACCAGAAAAGGTAGCAATATAAGAGTCAATGCCGTGGCCCCTGGTTTCATAAAAACCCCTATGACGGAAAAAGTCCCGGAAAAAGTTATCAAATACATGGAAGAAAAGATCCCTCTCAAAAGAATGGGAAATCCTGAAGAAATTGCAAATGTATATCTATTTCTTATATCCGATGAGTCGAGTTATATCACAGGTCAAGTCATTGGTGTTGACGGAGGGCTTGTTCTTTGAGCACAAGAGTTCAAAGAACACGGAATGCACTTCTTTTAGCTGCTGAAGACCTCTTCAGCAGCAAGGGTTTTGAAAAAACATCCATAGCTGCAATTTGCAGAAAAGCAGGGTTGTCAAATGGCGTTTTTTACCGTCATTTCAAGAACAAAGACGACATCTTCAGAACCATTACAAACGAAATGATGGAGAGTTTCCAGCGATCAGTAAAAATTGTCAAGAGCAGTAGCAAGCGCGATGAACTCAAGCATTTATATATATCAGCCTTCGAAGCATTGTGGAAGTCCAGAAGGCGTTTCAAAGCTTTTCATGAAGCAGAATACAGGCTAAAAAATATCGAAGACCTCGTTGATGCTACATACTTAGATGCAATATCCAAAATCTTAAAAACAAATGCCTTTGAAATTAGACCAGCATTGAAGTGGTTTTTAATTGGCCCTATAAGATTTAGCGCTATTTACTGGATAATCTTTAAGAACAACAAAGTTCCTGTTGAAGTGATAGATGATCTGCTGGATTTTACCTGTCACGGTTTTGATATTCCTGCGAGAATGAGTGGTGAGGTTACACGTTTTTCCATAAATAAAAAGGCAAGCTATGGAAATGACAATCGTTCCCTCATTATGGAATCAGCTGAAAAACTCTTCGGGAAAAAAGGGTATTTCAAAACTTCCGTATATGAAATAATGTCCGGAGCTGGCTTTGGTCAGGGCACATTTTATCTCTACTTCAAGAACAAACAGGCTTTGCTGGAAGAACTGGTTATGTTTGCAAACAGAAAACTGCGCCATATGATGAGAGATGCATCAATTGACCTTGGAAGCAGGCTCGAAAAGGAGATTAGAAATTATCGTGTATTTCTTGAATTCATGAAAGAGCACAGAGAGCTCTATGAAATCGTTAGAGAGTCTGAATTCATTGTTGACAATCTTGGTTATAGATATTACGAAAAGCTTCTGAGTTCTTATGTAAAAGCTCTAAGGAGTTCAATGGATTCGGGTGAGCTTCGCCCTATGAATGAACATTCAATAGCTATCTTTCTCATGGGAATTGGGCATTTTATGGGTCTTGACCTTGTTTTCAGGCCACGATATCCCGTAGATAAATGGGAGGAATATCTCATTGATCTTGCAAAGCTCATTGCAAGAGGTTTGGAGGTATAAAAATGGACTGGAAGGAACTTTACAGGAAAAAGCTGCTTTCTCTGGATTCAGCTTTGAATCTGATAAAAACTAATCAAAAAATTGTTGTCAGCATGGTTTCAATGGAACCCAAGGGGTTGCTTGATAACCTGCATAAAATATCAGATCGTGTGAAAAATGTCAGCGTAACCAGTTGCCTTAACATGCGTGAATATCCCTTTTTTATGGATTCGCAATATAATGGAACCTTCATCAATGAATCGTGGTTTTATTCAGCACCCGTTAGAAAAGCGGCTGAATCTGGTTATAAAACTGTCTCTTACATACCCAACAATTTGCATAACGCTGGTACCGACAGGATTGTAAGCAACAAACCTGACATTTTTTGGGGTGTAGCATCACCTATGGACAAGAATGGTTATATGACGCTCTCTCTTTCCAATGTCTATGAACGTGACATGGTAGAAAACGCTGATATCGTTGTCCTGGAAGTTAACGAAAAGGCTCCAAAAACTCATGGGGAAACACAGGTTCATATCAGCGAGGTTGACCACGTAATAGAAAACAATTTCGATATTCCAGAGCTCCCGGTTGTTGAGCCTTCAGAAACGGAAAAGCACATAGCGCGACACATTTCTGCACTCATTGAGGATGGTTCAACCTTGCAGATAGGTATTGGTGGAATTCCCAATGCAGTGGCGAAACTGCTTGAAGACAAAAGGGATCTGGGCATTCATACTGAGATGTTCACCGAATCTATGATAGAACTCTTTGAAAAAGGGATAATAACAAACAGGCGGAAAACGCTCTGGCCCGGAAAATTTATCTGCACCTTCGCCCTTGGTACAAAAAAGATGTATGAATTTGTTGAAGATAATCCGGGAATTTTTGTATTAAGGGGCAAATATGTCAATGACCCATATATCATTGCTCAAAACGAGAAGATGGTTTCTATAAACACAGCGATAACAGTTGACCTTACCGGCCAGGTGTGTTCAGAAGCAATCGGGACAAGACATTACAGCGGGACAGGCGGTCAGCTCGATACCCACCGTGGCGCAACTATGTCAAAAGGCGGTAAGGGAATCATAGCCTTGCGATCAACAGCGAAGCACGGGACTATCTCAACGATAGTTCCCTTATTACCGCCTGGTTCTCCGGTAACTGTTCCCAGGCAGGACATAGATTATGTGGTTACAGAATACGGCATTGCCCATTTGAGAGGGTTAAGCGTCAAACAAAGGGTGGAAGCTCTTGTTAATATAGCTCATCCAGATTTCAGAAATCAGCTAAAAAAAGAGGCAAGCAAATTGAATTTAATATAGGAGGCGATAGGATGAAAAAGATCTATATCGTTGGTGCAAAAAGAACGGCCATCGGTACGCTGGGAGGTTCACTTAAAGACGTACCTGCGGTTGAACTTGGAGTCACTGCCGCAAAAGCAGCGATAAAGCAGGCCGAACTTGCTCCTGAAAAAATCGATGAAACAATCATAGGGTGCATTCTTTCTGCCGGTCAGGGTATGGGACCGGGGAGACAGGTATCAATATATACAGGCGTTCCAGCGGAAAAACCCGGTTATACCGTGAATATGCTTTGCGGTTCCGGTATGAAAAGCGTTATGATCGGCGCCACGGATATATTGCTCGGCGAAGCAGAAATCGTTCTTGCAGGCGGCATTGAAAACATGTCCAAAGCACCATATCTACTTCCGAGCGGCAGATTTGGATATAGGCTTGGAAATGGCGAGATAGTCGATCACATGGTTTTTGACGGCCTTACCGATATCTTCAACAACTACCATATGGGTGTTACAGCAGAAAACCTTGCCAGGAGATATGAGATAACGAGAGAAGAACAGGATGAATTTGCTTTCAACAGCCAGATGAAAGCAAAAAAAGCAATATCTGAAGGCAAATTCAAGGACGAAATCGAACCTGTGATAATAAAAACGCGAAAAGGGGAAGTCGTTTTTGACACCGATGAACACCCGAGAGATACTACTCTTGAAAAACTCGGTAAATTAAGGCCGGCTTTCGTAAAGGACGGAACAGTCACTGCTGGTAATTCTTCAGGGATAAACGATGGTGGTAGTGCCATGGTCATCGCCTCACAAGATGCCGTAAAAGCTCATGGGCTGAAACCCATGGCAGAAATCATTGCTTTTGCTCAAGCCGGTGTGGATCCAGCTTATATGGGATATGGGCCTGTACCAGCAATAAAAAAAGTTCTTGAAAAAGCAAAAATGAGCATAAAGGACATTGAACTTTTTGAGCTAAACGAAGCCTTTGCCGCTCAAAGCCTTGCTGTGTTGAAAGGTCTGGAAGAAGAACTTGGTGTTGAAAGAGATTGGGTGCTCGAGAGAACAAATGTAAATGGTGGCGCTATTGCACTTGGACATCCCATTGGTGCATCAGGGAACCGCATTATTGTTACTCTCCTATATGAAATGAAAAAACGCAAATTGACCTACGGCCTTGCTTCCCTTTGTATAGGCGGTGGAATGGGTACAGCGGTGATAATAAAGAATATTGATTGATCCAATCTATAACAGGAGGTGGGAAAGTATGAAGAAACTTCTTTTGTCTGTGTTATTTGTCATTTTTGCCATTAGCTTTGTACTGGCGGAAGATGGAGTGTATCCCGACAAGATTGTTATCGGGTCTTTCCAAGCTCTTTCAGGTCCAGTGGCACCAATAGGTATCTCTATGAAAAAAGGCATGGACGCCTATTTCAATTGGGTAAATGCCAATGGTGGAATTAACGGTAGGAAGATCGAATTTATTGTTGCCGACGATGCTTTCAACCCTTCAAAAACCGTGGTTGAAGTCAAAAGGCTTGTAGAACAGGACAAAGTTTTCGCAATTGTTGGAGGCCTTGGTACACCCGGATGCCTTGCAGTAGCCGATTATCTCAACAATTCCGGCGTCCCCTTCGTTTACCAGGGAAGCGGTTCGAGTATCCTTGCTATTCCACCCAAGAAATACGTGTTCACCGTGCAGCCCAATTACACAACGGAAGGCCAGATAATGGCGAAATATCTGGTCGAGGTTCTTGGGAAAAAGCGTATAGGAATTGTTTACAGAGCAGATGATGCCGGACAGGAAGAACTTAACGGCCTTAAACGCTGGCTTGTTGAACATGGATACAGTTCTGCCCTTGTTGCTAAACTTCCGGTTGATGTCACAAGAACTACTTTCGATAATGAAATCTTGAAACTCATGGAAATGAATGTTGATGCAGTAGTACTGAGCATGTGGATACCCCAGAGTCCCAATTTCCTGAAACAGGCTTATGAGTACGGGCTCGATGCCCTTTTGCTCGGCAACTATGTCAACCCTGATCCCACAGTAATCGCATTGGCAGGAGATGCAGCAGAAGGTTTCCAGGCAATGGCATGGGTCATGGGTGATATTGCGGACGAAAGCTTCCAGAAATACATTGCGATTTATCAGGAAACCTTCAAAGACGAGATCCCTAACGCATATGCAGCAGCCGGGTTTATAGCAGCTGAAGTATTCACCGAAGCCCTCAAGCGGGCCGGCGAAGAACCCACAAGGGAAAGCCTTGTTAAAGCGCTTGAAGGCATGAACGGCTGGAAGGGTCTTATTACACCCTCTATTACTTACAAACCCTATGATCCAGATGACAAATATTGCCGTGTTGGTATCAGGCAGATGTATGTAATGGAAGTGCAAAACAAAGTCTGGACTACTTTGACGGACTGGATATCAGTTGCTGAATAATCTCTACCCACGGGGGATTTTCCCCCGTGGTTTTCCTGGAGGTGCACCATGGCACTTGAAGTCAAAAACGTAACCGTGAAATTTGGTGGCGTTACCGCTGTCAAATCCTTTGATATGTTTGTCGAAAAAAACACCATACATTCTTTAATCGGTCCAAATGGAGCCGGCAAAACCACTCTTTTCAATGTCATTACCCGGATTGTAAAGGAAACCGAAGGAAAGGTCTTTTTCAACGGCGAAGACCTGGCAGCATATAAGCCTTATGAAGTTATAAAAACGGGCATATCCAGAACTTTCCAGAACCTCGAAATATTCAAGTACATGACTGTGAAGGATAATTTCTTTGTCGGGCATCATGGTGAGATCAATTATGGAATATTTCAGGAAATACTGTGGACGGGCAAAGCGAAAAGAATAGAAAAAAGATCAATGGAAAAGGCATTTGAAATTGCGGAATTACTAGGCCTTAAAAGCAGGCTCAACACGCTGGCTGGCATGCTTCCTTACGGATTGCAAAAGCTCGTCGAAATCGGTAGAGCTTTGATGAGCGAACCCGAATTTCTCATGCTGGATGAACCTGCAGCTGGCTTGAATCCAACAGAAACCTCTCAGTTGAAGCTTTTAATCAAGCGATTGCGTGATGAATACAACCTTACGATTTTTCTAGTAGAACATGATATGTCACTGGTAATGGATATATCTGATAGAGTAACAGTCATGAATTTTGGCGAAAAGATAGCTGAAGGGTCAGCCTATGATATAAAAAATGACCCCAAAGTTATAGAAGCCTATCTGGGAGAGAATAAATATGCTTGAGATAAAAAATATCGAGGTCTTTTATGGATATGTCAGAGCACTGAAAGATGTATCATTACGCATTGAAGAAGGTCAGATAGTCTCCCTGCTTGGCTCCAATGGAGCGGGAAAATCAACGACGCTTAAAACAATTTCTGGCCTTTTAAAACCCAGAAAAGGTAATATCTTTTTTCAGGGGAAGGATATAATGCACCTTGATTCATCGGAAATAGTCAGAAGGGGAATTGTGCAGTGCCCGGAAGGGCGGCAATTATTTCCAGACCTTTCTGTTAAGGAAAACCTCCTTTCAGGGGCTATCACACGAAAAAACAAAAAGCAAATAAATACGGATCTCCAGAATGTTTATAACCTCTTCCCGATATTGCAGGAGAGAAAGAATCAGCTAGCCGGGACTTTGTCCGGTGGCGAACAGCAAATGCTTGCCATTGGCAGGGCACTCATGGCGGCTCCAAAATTGCTTATGTTAGATGAACCTTCTCTTGGACTTGCACCAAAAATTGTTGAGCAAATTTTTGAGCTTCTTGCCAATCTTAACAAAGAACACGGTCTGACAATTTTGCTTGTTGAGCAAAATGCCAATGCTGCGCTCAGGATCTCTGATTATGCTTATATCCTCGAGGTAGGAACTCTCGCCCTCGAAGGTAATGCAAAGGATCTTCTTAAGAGCGAATTGGTTCAGCAAAAATATCTTGGAGCCTGAGGGGGTAAAAAGATGGTAACTTTTTTACAGCAAATAATATTGGGGCTCAGAGAAGGGAGCCTTTTTTCGCTGGTAGCTCTGGGTCTTGTGCTTGTATACAAAACCTCCGGTGTTGTGAACTTTGCCTATGGAAATATGGGAATGTTCGCCGCTTACATAGCATACACCGTTTTTGCAATTGCTGGATTACCTCTCTGGGTTGCGGTTCTCACTGCTGTCCTTTTTGGCTTCTTTCTTGGAGCAGCAACGGAACGAGGGTTATTGCGCCCTATACGACACCTTTCCCACTCAGCGATGTTAATCCTGACGCTGGGACTTCTCATGATACTTGAAGGTCTTGCACTGGAAATATGGAAACAGGATTACAAACCATTTCCCTCCCTTATACGCGGAAGACCCTTTATCATCAAATTTTCACAGGGAAGAATCATACTCACAAGGCAGGATCTTCTCATTTTTGGCATTGCAGCAGCTATCATGTTAACTCTTTTCCTTTACTTCAAATTCACAAGGGTAGGACTTTCGGTGCGTGCGACAGCACAAAACGAAACTGCTGCAAGATTAATGGGGATCAAAGTGGGTATGGTATTTGCTTTTTCCTGGGGCATAGGTACCGCATTGAGTGCTCTTGCCGCTATAATGGCCGCTCCAAGAACTCAAATAAACCCAAATATGATGATAGATCTTCAGATACAGGGTCTCACGGCTGCGGTCCTTGGAGGGTTTGAAAGTCTTCCCGGTACAGTTGTTGGTGGACTTCTGCTCGGTATCATAGAACAATTTGTGGCACGTTATCTCTCCGAAGAATTGAAAATGGCCTTTGCATTGTTAATTATTCTCATACTACTTCTTATAAAACCCGAAGGTCTTCTGGGCCGCAGGTCAGCAGAAAGGGTGTAGAATATGCGAGGTATTCTGTATAAAAACAGGCAGTGGATATTAACAGCGCTTCTGTTTTTGATTATCCCGATTTTTTTCATCAATCAACCTTTTATGATGACCATTTTTTCTTTGGTCTTAATTTACACTATAACCACTCTGGGCTTGAACATTGTTATAGGATATGCCGGGCAAATTTCAATAGGCCATGCCGCGTTCATGGCCATAGGAGCTTATACCTCAGCTCTTTTGACCATGAATTTCAATTTTCCATTCTTACTTTCTCTCTTAATAGCTGGATGCGTTGCAGGGATTTTTGGCCTTTTACTGGGAATTCCTGCTCTCAGGTTGAAAGGGTTCTATCTGGCAATTGCCACAATGGCTTTTGGTGTGGTAGTCGAACAGCTCTTAAAATCATGGGAATACGCTGGAGGGAACATAGGAATAAGAAACATTGTATCTCCGAAACTGCTTGGAATTTCACTTTCTTCTGATACAGCAAAATACTATCTTATAGCAATTGTAAGCCTTCTCTTGTATATCATCAGTGCAAACATCTTAAAGGGCAAAACTGGCAGAGCTTTCAAAGCCATAAGGGAAAGCGAATTTGCTGCTCAATCTATGGGTATAAACATTTCAAGATATAAACTCATTGCATTTGTTATTAGCGCTATTTACGCAGGCATTGCTGGAAGCCTTTATGCGCACACTATCGGCTACATCTCACCCACAGATTTTGGCCTTGGAAACTCTATAAATCTCCTTGCCATAATCGTTATTGGAGGTCTAGCATCACTTTCGGGCAGTTTTATAGGCTCGGTTATAATGGTTGCCATGCCCTTTATGTTCAGCAGGACACAACTTCCAATGTCTATCATTTTTGGTGTATTACTTGTATTGGTTGTGCTTTTCTTTCCACGCGGACTTGCATATGCACTGCAAATATTCAATGTCAAATTCCTCTGGAAACCTTATACAGCAATCAAAAGGAGGTTTGCAAAAATGAAGAAAGCCGAAGGCGAGTTTGTCGAAATAAATGGAAAAAGGATACATTATGTTCAGAAAAACGAAAAATCTGAAAAAACTATATTTTTTATCCACGGGAATTTCGCTTCCTGGCGTTGGTTTAAGCCTTCTTTAGATATACTTCCAACAGAATTCCGGGGGATTGCATTAGATATGCCAAATTTCGGATATTCTGATTGGATTGATGAAGCAAAGATAGAGACATATGCAAAATATGTTTCAGAATTCATGAAAAAACTGGGCACAAATAAAGCGATTGTCGTGGGACATTCTCTTGGAGGTGCCGTGGCTCAAAAAGTAGCAATAGATAATCCTGAAATAGTAGAAAAGGTATTATTGATCGATCCGGCACCGCCCTCAGGTTATAAAACAGCTCCTGAAGTTTATGCGGCTCTGGAGCTATACAAAAATAACGCGGATTTATTGAAAAAGGCATTGATCGGAACTATGCCAACCAGACCTGTGGATTATTTTACCGACCAGCTTGTTTCAGATGCCCTTATGATGAAGCCAGAATGCTTTATTGAGAATGCACGGGCTCTTGAAGAATATGATTACAAAAAGGAATTATCCAAACTTGAAATCCCCTTCAAGATACTTGTTGGCAAACTCGACCTCATAATAACGGAACAAATGGCCAGAGAATTTGAGAAAGTAATGAAAAATGCAACAGTTGAAATCATTCCCGATTGTGGCCATAGCGTTAATGTAGAAAAACCGGAGCTCTTCTTGCAAAAGCTGATTGACTTTGTAAAAGAGTAGGTTGACCATAAAAACCGAGATTCGAGAATGCAAGTACTGAGTTATGAGCGAATCAATAAAACAGCTATGCTGGGCTTCGTCCAAGCTGTGTGTGCCTTCATTACGGCTTTGCATTCCTCCGGAATGGCTGGGCGCCTGTGGCAGAGAAAGGCCAAGATTTTCTGCTCTCGATTTTCTCGTAACTCGGTTCCCAATGTATTTTACGCTCAACCAACAACCCACAACCGACAACGAACCAAGAGTCGTTTATCAGCTTTCGGTTCTCGAGATAGCTTTCAGACCCATCATTTACTCCAAGGGTCAACCATGTACTTATTGCTTCACTCTATCAAACAACATTGATGTAAATTCTTAGACATGGTTAACCATGATATGTTATAATAGTTCTGATATCAGAACTAGTTCCGACTCCAGAACAATATGACAGGAGGTAATTTATATGCTCCTTGATCCAAAACCTAAGAGCAAATCTTCAGATCTTTTCGGAAGAAAAAGAGAATTGAAAATACTGATAGATTCTTTGAGCTCAAATCCTATAACTATTATCACCGGCATACGGCGAATTGGAAAATCATCACTTATGAGAGTGGGATTGAAAGAAATTAATGCAAGTTATCTCATTATTGATGCCAGAAAAATGTACACCGATTCTGGTGGTGCGATAAGTAAATTCAATCTAATTTCTCAGCTGCAGCCAGAACTTGAAAAACACCTTCTAAAGGAAAAAATCAAAAAAGCATTAAAGAATGTAAAAGGCTTTATGATAGCGGGAAATAGCATAGAATTCAACTGGAAAGAAATCAATATATCAGATATTTTAGAAGCATTAAACCAAATCAGAAAAACATTCATTATAGCTATTGATGAAGCCCAATATTTAAAATATTACGGAAGTCGTGGTGGAAGAGATCTCCAAAACATGATTGCCTGGGCATATGACAATCTTGAAAATATCCGTTTCCTGCTAACAGGTTCTGAAATCGGGTTGCTGTATGACTTCCTTGGAGTAGAAGATTACGATAATCCGCTTTTTGGAAGATATTTAAGCGAAATTTTGCTTTACCCTTTCAGCGATATAGAAGCTATATCTTTCTTAAAGAAAGCTCTCGAAGAAGCAAATTGTAGTTACAAAGAAACAGAACTAGTTGAGGCACACAAGCATCTCGATGGCATAGTTGGTCATCTCGTTCAATACGGGCTACACAGGCTGAAAAAATCTCATCCAGAGGCACTTGAAGCCGCTTACAAAGTAGCAAGGATAACTCTAAAAAAAGAACTCAAAGAACTGGAAAAAAGGAGTCCAAGATACATTACTGTTTTGAAATACATCGCTTCAGGTGCGAAAAAATTCAGCAACATACAGAAAGCATTTCAAGTAAACGGCGAAACCATATCAAAATCCCGAATACACGATGCTCTAGATATATTAAGGAAAACTGGATGGATTGAAAAAAAAGATAACGAATGGCACATTATCGACAAAGTATTTGAAAAACTCCTGAAAGAAGAGTAGGAGATGCTACACAACTGATTCCCGCCTCTCAGCTTCTGTGTTCAATCTTCCATCCTGAGATTTACCCGTCGTCCTGAACTTGATTCAGAATCTATTGTTCTTAACTTCTAATCCCCTCTGTCCCTCGACTCTCGATTATCGGCTCATAAACCGCGTACAACCTACAACGGATCACCCACGACAAAGAGAGCGGGTTTAGAGTCCGGGGTCTAGGGTTTAGTAAGAACACCAGACTCAAGACTTTATAGTCTCTTGCTTTCTGTGTCAGCAATACAATTGCTTCCTGTGTTATTGGAGCAGTATATCTTTAAGAATGGCTTTTATGTCATCAAACGTAAGCATAAGTTGACCACCTTGAGGATAATCCGATAACCAGGATTTTTCATCAATCCAATATTCGTCTGTTGCTCTTATGACCCCATCTTCATCTATAACAAATATTCTTTCAGCTGCCGGATATCCGTACAATGAAAGCATATCTCTATCGTTTACCACATAAAGCCATTTCATATTTTCAGAGCATAGCCCATCATATTCCTTACCAGTAAGCAACCATATTATCCTTATTGAACTTACATAGAATTCTTTCAAGTAATAGTCAATGTGTAGAAGCTGGTACAACCTGGCTTTGTTGGTGTCCGTAAAGGCATTATTGCAGCAGTTGCCTTCATTTTTTGAGGATATCTCACAAGGCTTATAAGAACTCAAAACGAGAATCGTTGCTTTTGTATCTGTTGATGGAATTGACACTTCTCTTCCCAGAAGATCTTTTACCGTAAAAGCCGGGGCTTTGCATCCAACCTCAAGGAATGGCTTAAATGTTGCAGCTTCATCCACAGCTTCCAAAACGACCTTTGCACCGTCAGGAGAAATAGAAAGTATCCTGTAGTTTTCATCACCAATAGGTATTACCTCTTCGGCACTGTAAACTTCCGGTGATGGTACTGATGGATTGATCTTTCCGTCCAGATTGAGATCTATACCGAAATGAATGTCATCCAATACGCTGTAATCTCCGTCTGTTCTTTTTGTAAAAAGAATCACTTTATAAATATTTCCTGAGACTTCAAGCATTCCCTCCCGGTGACTTGAAAACCAATAGCTCAATGTATACTTTCCAAAAAAACCAAACTTTGTTCCCACAAAGCGTAAAAGCACGTCATTCGAATGCTCTTTTCCATCGACATCATAACAGATTGTCACTTTCTTTTTCCAGAAATAAATATCCTGAGTTCCTTTCGTTTTTCTCAAATAACATTCCGCAGGACCATCGTCAATAAAACTACCATTGTTATTTGCATCCACCCACAGAGTTGGTGCTGGCCCGTCGAGGAGCATAATGCCAAGCTGTCTGGCTCCAACATTTATCTCTCCATAGAGAAATCTCGATTCTGATGCAATAGGTAATTCAGTTGGCCGTTTTGCAAATAACACAACGTTCTGAGTAAAAGACCCGGTATTCCAGTCTATAATGCATGGAAGATAAGCAACCACAGTGCCGCCAAGCAACAATAAAGGCAGGATTACCACTAAAGCAATGAATATGATGCGTTTTATCATGTCCTCACCTCCCCACTCACAAATTAGTTGCACACGCAAGATTTGTCGACTAAGCAAACACCCTCAAAAATACCGCTATTAAGGGTACAATTAATAGTTCCGGAAATCAAACCATTCCCGGAAAAAGTCTCCACCCTTTCACACTCGTCGAACCAAAAGGGTCCCACATACGTGCAGTGTAAATGTAATGTAAGGCTCACCGGCAAAGGGGAATCATTTTCATCATAGTGTTCCGCCTTCCCCATCAAACTACAAATGTAAACAGTATCTTGGTGTTCACACATAGAAAGACATAGTGTCACCGAACATCCAGGATCAGCTATGAGAGGAATAGCAGAAAATACCATTGCTACACTTGACAGAAATAATACAGTAATAATGTACTTTTGAACCGTTTTCATAAGAATCCCCCTTTCAAAATAAGAGGTTATACAAAACCACAAATGACTTTGCTCTAGGTAAAGGTTAAATTTAACATAATTTATTATAACTAATATAATACCCATAATAAAATATTGTTTTTCTTTATTTTCTTGTTTTTTTTATAATTTATTTTATTATTTTGCTTTTTCTTCTCTTTTCTTTTGTTTCCTTATCGTTTCTTTTGTATGCGAATAATATTCGTCTTAATTTAAACTGTATGAAAATATAGGACTGAGAAACATCTTGAGTTCAGTTGCGCGGGTCAAGGGTCTGGAGTATAGCAAACGCTGTCGGTTGTGAGTTGTAAGTGCCTTTATAAGCCGAGAACCGAGAGCCGCAGTGCGGCGACAGATGATAGTACGACAGTTGGTGGGGCGACTGCTGATAGTACGACAAATGATAATGCGACGGTTGGTAAGGCGAGGATCGAATACTAAGAATTGAATGCAGAGGTGCTGAGCTAAAGCTCAGGATATATTTGACTTCGTCACGGCTTTGCATTCCTCCAGAATGGCTGCGCGCCTATGGCGGATAAGAACCGAGAATCCGAGAACCAAGAAACCGAGAGACACCGATGAGACCGCTATGCTGAACTAAAGATCAAGCTATGCACCTGCGATGGATATCATCGACAAAGTCTACCAAAACAACCACGAAGTGGTTCATGACAACTGCAAAGCAATTCATAGCAATCCTAAAATTAATGTCTTTTTTATTGTTCTCGAATCACCTAACTCCTGTTTCCTCTGCTTCCCGGTTTTACTACTGGGATTCCTTTTTTGCAAAGTGGGCAATTTGGGGGTTCATAAGTAACTGCGTTGATTTTCAAAAGCGATTTGAATTTCACTCCAAAATCCACCTGATCATTGCTGCGATCAACGACACTGCCTATGCCTATGATTTCGCCTCCCAATTTTTTTACAACTTGCATCACTTCCTTTGTAGAACCGCCTGTGGTGATTACATCTTCAACGATAAGGACTTTTTCTCCTCTATTTATTTCAAAGCCTCTTCTCAATTGCATCTGGCCTTGAACTCTTTCTGCAAATATCCCGCGAACGTTAAGCTGTTTTGCCATTTCATAGGCCAAAACCACACCACCGAGTGCTGGCCCGATTACAACATCGATTTTATCAATGGCAAATTCATCAGCCAATTTTTTTGAAAACAATTCACTATATTTTGGATATTGAAAGAGTTTCGCACATTGGATATATGTATCACTGTGTTTTCCGGAACTGAGCAAAAAATGCCCTTTTAACACCGCTCCAAGGGATAAGAGTATTTCCATGGCTTCTTTATCATCCATATAAATCCCTCCTACTTCGAATACGTTAAATTATAAAATTCTTCACAGCTCTTACTTATGTTTTCTGCATAGATTATGGATCTTGAAACGTTTATAATCAGCCTCTCGTAATGTTCGCTATCCCGTAAGAAATCCACACTTCCACCCTGAGAACCTATTCCAGGGACGAGAACAAAGCTATCATTCCCCTCAAGTAAAGGCATTAACTTCTCGCCCTGGGTAGCTCCAAGAACCATTCCAAGATTCTTATAACCTTTTCTCCATTCACCGATTTTTTTTGCGACTTTTAAAGAAAGATCATCATGAGTCTGAAAATCCGCTGCACTTTGATTGCTTGTCAAAGTCAAAATAAAAGCGTAACGATCTTCATATTTTGCAAAGGCTTTTATTGAATCAAACCCCATATAAGGATTCAAAGTTACGGCATCCGCTTGTGCAACTTCATACGCAAATCTTGCGTATTGAGAGGAAGAGTTGGCTATATCGCCGAATTTAGCATCGAGTATCCAGGGAATTTCAGGCGGAATTGCCGCTACTACCTCCTTCAAGATTTCGATTCCTTCTTCTCCCATGGCAAGATAAAAACCAAGGTTAGCTTTATAGGCACAAACATACTCCTTTGTTTCCGCTATTATTTTTTTGCAAAAGCTCACTGGATTCTGTTGTATTCTTTCTGGATCGATATCGAGCCCTACACACAGGTGTGAGCCGTTTTTTTCGCGTAAATTCATCAGTTTTTCAACAAAACTCACTTTATTTCCTCCCTTCGGACACTTTGCAGATACTCTGAAAGAGTATTATATCCATGATTAAAAAGCCATTTTTGCGCTTTTTCAGGAAGCTCAGCAACTTCCGTCAGATCGACCATCGTTCTTAGGCCAAAACCCACAAGGTCAGCTCCTGCAAGGAGATATTCAAAGATATCCTCCCATTCATATGCACCACCCATACCTATAATCGGTAGTTTAGTTAACTGCCGGGCCAAATAGATCTTTCTCAGGTAGATAGGCTTAACTGCCGGGCCGGAGTACCCTCCATAAACCCTTTTCAAAAATGGCTTCCCGGTTGTTATATCAAATCTTGCTCCTGTTATACAGTTAAATAGCGTCAATGCATCAGCGCCGTTGTTTTCACACGCTTTTATCACAGAAGGGAGATCCGGCATTTCCGGAGGCAATTTCACCGACACAGGTCTGGTTGTGAAAACCTCTTTTACCTGTTTCAATATCTCAGCCACCGGTTCAGGATCAGCTCCCAAAAGGGTACTGGCATCCTTGACATTGGGGCATGAAAGGTTCAGCTCCAGCAACTCAAAACCCTCAATTCCATTCAAAACAGCAGCCATTTCCCTGAACTCACGAGGCGAATTACCCGCAATTGAGAAAAAAAGTTTTGTAGGGAAAGGGCAAAGTTTCGGGTAAATGGTACTCAGAAACATTTTTATTCCGGGATTTTGAAGCCCGATTGAATTTATTAGACCATAACCCGCATCGACAAGTCTGGGAGGGGGGTTGCCTTCCTTTGGCTCCAGTGTAATGCTCTTTATGGTAAAAGCACCAATTTTGGAAAGAAGACTTCTGTTTATTTCCTGCCCAAAACCACCTGGCCCAGAAGGGATTATAATAGGGTTCTTGAAAGGAATGCCTAAGATTTTCCGGGTTAAATTAGCCATTGCCAGTCCACCTCTTTTCCATCAAAAAGGGGGCCGTCTTTGCACACAAATTTTATTTCACCGCTCCTGAGTTTTACCGCGCAGCCTTCACACATGCCTGAACCACAGGCCATTCTCTCTTCTAGAGAAACATATACCGGCCCATTTCGATACTGCTCGGACAAATGCTTCAGCATTTGCGTAGGGCCACAGGCTATTACCGCTCCTTCGTTGTTATCCTGAAAAAAACGCTTCGTAATAACCAAAGGGCTGTGGGTGATTTTAAGGTTCGGTAGATTATTTAAGAAATCAGCTTCTGTTTCTGTTGCAGTCCCCAGATAAAAGTTTTTGTACCCGTATTTTGATCCGTAAAAATGAAGGGGTGCATAACCGCTCCCACCAGCTACGAGGTTTGCACCTTCAATTACTGGAATAGGATTGCCTAACGGTCCCTTAAGCTTGAGCACATGACCCTTTTGCCAGCATAGCGCTTCTTTTGTCAGTAAACCACGGGGTTTCAGGAGGAAAAGCGTCTCTCCCTTGATTTCATCTTCAAAGTAAACCGAAAAGGGGCGCGAGACAACGGGAAAATCTCCTGATTTCAGCATAAAAAATTGCCCCGGAAGGGACCCAAAGGTACCTTCCAGAGCAAATAGAATGAGAGTTCCATTTTCCGATTTCCTTATCCACTTGATTTTAGAGCTTAACAAATTTACCACCACACATTACCTGTGTTATCTTCCCTTGAAGTGTCTTTCCAAGATATGGTGTGTTTCTGGCCTTTGATTTGAAATAACTGCCAGTTAGTGTTGTGGTATTCAGCGGGTCGAAGAAAACCAGATCTGCATAACAATGTCTTTCGATTTTTCCCTTGCCCGTAAGGTTGAAGAGTTTAGCCGGAGCCGAAGTGACTTTTTCAAGCAACTTTTCAAAGGGTAAGGATTCTTTCTTTGAAAGCTCATAAAGCTGTAAGAGTAGTGTTTCGAGACCCATGATTCCAGAGGGTGCTCGCTGGAATTCCACTTCTTTTTCCCAGTTGGCATGTGGCGCGTGGTCAGTAACGATGATATCTATGGTTCCATCCATCAGGGCTTCTATGAGTAACTCCCGGTCCATTTCAGTTGGAAAGGGTGGGTTTATCTTTTTCGCTGGATTGTAATCTTCAAGGTCTCTGTCAGTAAAGAGCAGATGGTGGATACAAACCTCGGCGCTTATTTTTCCCTTTTTCCCTTTCCCATGCCTTATGTGATTCACCGATTTTCCCGTAGAAACATGAGCTATATGCACCCAGCCAGCTGTTAGATTTGCGAGGTCTATATCCCTTGCGACAATTGCGGATTCGGCGACATCTGGAATTCCATAAACCCCATAGTAGTTGGAGTAATAACTTTCGCGCATTGAACCGTTTCTTGAAAGCGACTTATCTTCACAATGATCTATAACAGGAAGCTGGAAAGATGAGGCGTATTCGAGCGCTCTTCTCATTATGTGAGGATCCCAGATGGGATCTCCATCATCTGAAAAACCAATTGCACCAGCCTGCGCCAGAGTTCCCATTTCCGTCAATTCCCTGCCTTCTCTGCCTTTAGTAGCTGCTGCTATAACTTCCAAATTGGCCAGCCCAAGGGCTTTTGCCTTTTCTTTTAGACTGTATACGGCAGCAGGATTGTCTATTGAAGGCCGTGTATTCGGCATGCAGGCAATTGTTGTTATTCCTCCGTTTAGTGCTGCTCTTAACCCGCTCTCGAGGTCTTCTTTATACTCATAGCCCGGCTCTCTCAAATGCGTGTGCATATCTACAAGCCCGGGGATAACAAGCTTGCCGTCCGCATCTATTTTTTCGCCACTGAAATCATGAGGATCGCTTTCCGTTATATCGACTATTTTTTCTTCCTCTACAATGATGTTTTTTCTCTGGAATTTCCCTTCAATAAAGACCTCTCCATTTTCTATCAGATACCTCATTCGTCCATCCTCCCTCCGAGTACCAAATAAAGGAGAGCCATCCGTGCAGCTTCGCCGTTAGTGACCTGTTCTTGAACAACGCTTCTTTCAAAATCCGCAACATGGTCGTCCACCTCGACGCCTCTGTTCATTGGGCCTGGATGCATGAAGATCACATCAGGCTTTGCAAGAGTAAGTCTTTCTTTTGTGATTCCATAGAGTTTATGATATTCTTCAAGCGTTGGAAAGAGTCCGCTGGTTTGTCTTTCAAGCTGCATTCTCAGCCCCATAACTACATCTGCCCCATCAATTCCTTCGTTGATGTCATAGCTAACTCTGACTCCAGACTTTTCTATATCCAGAGGCATTAAAGTCTTTGGACCGCATACGGTCACTTTGGCCCCAAGCATTTTCATCAATTTTATGTTAGAGCGTACTACACGGCTGTGTTGAATATCTCCAATAATGGATATCCTCAGTCCTTCTATCTTTCCTTTTTTCTCCCATATTGTGTAATTATCCAATAACGCTTGAGTGGGGTGAGCATGAAACCCATCTCCAGCGTTTATTACAATAGCCCTGGTGTATTTCTTGATGAATTGAGGTGTACCAGGCTCGCTATGACGTACCACATAGAGATCAATACCCATGGCATCAAGAGTCAAAATTGTATCTTTTAGAGATTCTCCCTTTTTTAGAGATGAAGAAGATGCAGAAAAAGCGACGGTGTCGGCACCCAATCTCTTTGCTGCAAGATCGAAGGAGATCTTTGTTCTTGTACTGTTCTCAAAAAAGGCCGTACAGACAGTTACGCCCCGCAATGCTGGCACTTTCTTTACCCTTCTGTCCAATATACCCTTGAAATGCTTTGTGAGCTCAAATAGCCGATATACTTCCTCTACGCTAAAAACGTCTACATCGTAAATATCACGACCAACCATGCTCATTCCATCACCCCAATTTCTACCCTGTCGGTACCGTTCTCCTCTTTGAAATGAACCACTATTTGTTCTTTCATTCTTGTGGGAACTGTCTTTCCGCATACATCTGGTTGTATTGGTAATTCTCTGTGCCCCCTGTCGATGAAAGTTACGAGAATTATTCGCTTTGGTCTGCCATAATCGAAGATTTCATCAATAGCCGCTCGGACTGTCCTTCCGGTGAAAATTACATCATCACACAGAATAATCGTCTTGCCGGTTACATCAAAATCGATTTGTGTCTCCTTTACATGGGGTTGCTCCAGGCGATAGAAAGTATCATCTCGATAAAAGGTAATGTCCACCTTTCCTGTGGGGAGTTCAAACCCATTTTCAAAGGCTATCTTCTTAAGACGGTCTGCAAGATAAACCCCACCCCTCTGGATTCCTACGACTGCAAAATCCTCTGAATCTTTTAGCTTTTCCATGAGTTCAAAATACATCCTTTTGAGAATTTTCCTGAATTGTTCAGGTTCAATGATTGTGTGGAGATTCTTCAAATTCACGTTTTTCCTCCTTTCCACCAGAAATTTTGGCAAAATAAAAGGGACAGATTTCTCTGTCCCTTATAAATAGAAAACTCATCTTGTACGGTATCTAAGATTAGTACCATATACAACTTCATTCTCCAAAATAACACTTTTTTACGTTTGATAAAAATACCCCGACCCATTTGCTGTCTCCTTTGCGAGCGTACCATTTTTAGTATTAATTGACAAATCTTCAAAGGTGATTTTATCACAAAAAAATGCAATGAAATGAAACAGCTTCATGATAAAGATTTTGCGAACCCTGTAAATGACCTTCCATAAATGCTTATAGAAGATTATAAACAATTTATGCCCCCCAAAATGCTAAAAATAAAAGTTATGAAAAGCTTCTAGCTTTTTGCCTCTTTCTGAGAAGATATAGCGCAAATGTGCCTGATGCCGCTACTATTCCAACAAAGAGGTAACTCATAACTGTCCCTGTTTTGTCAAGCATTATCCCTACAAAGGGGGAGAGAATCGCAAAACTGAGATTCGAAACAAGGCTCACAGTGGAAATGACTGTTGCTCTGTATTTATCGCGAATCTGGTGGTTTATATAGAAATTCATTGTAGGTCTATAGAGTCCTCTTGCAATCTGCTGAAGTGCCAGAAGGGCTATAGCCCATTTTGCTATAAAAATGATAGGCAAAAGGAAACTAAGCGCCATAATTGTGCCCAAAGAAAGCAAAACCCTTCTTGGTCTTTCATCTGAATAACGTCTGGTCAAATAATGCGAACTAAAGGCTGCCACTATGTTGAAAAGGAAGAAAACTACGCCATACCAGGCTATGTCCAGACCAACTTCTTTGAAATATGGCTGATAAAGCCAATATCCTACCCTTATAACAAAACCCATTAGTGCGCTGAAGCATACAGCCCATAAAATGCGGGGCGTTTTAAAGATTATTCCAAAACTCTTAAAAATATGAGTGGTATACCTATGTTCGCTCTTTTCTCGTTCCACTTCAAAAAACAACAAAGCTATTATAGAAGCGATTAACAAATTTCCAAAACTTATCCAGAAAGGGGCAAAATGATTGTATTTGTATAAAAATCCGCTCAATATTGAACCCACCGCTTGACCAACAAAAATATACGAAGCCGCATTTCCTTCTCTTCGCTGATACTCTTCCTTTTTTCCGATTTGTTTCAAACTTTCGTACAAAATCGCCGAATCAGCCCCGCTGGATAGGGTCATACCAAGGCCAAAAAGCATTTCAGCTAAAGCGAAGATATAGAAATTCTTGAATAAGATATACAACAACAGACCAATCGCGGCGAAAATACCCGAAAGAAAAAGTGAGAGCTTTCTTGAAACTTTATCAGCTATTGTGCCAGTTGGCACCTCAAAGAGAAATACCGAAATGGCCGAAATAGATTGAAGCAGCATGATCTGAGAATAATTCAGTCCTTTAAACAACATGAAGGGAACCAATACAGGACCTATTATGAGCATACTTATGAAAAATCTATAAAGAGGATAAATTACAAGATTCCTCTTGACCAAATTATTCCCCCCCTATGCATTGTCAAAAGTGTATAAGAAGCTTTACTAAAGTTGTTTAGGCGAAAAGATTTCCGCCGTTTTCTGTCGCTCTGTTAGGATTTAAGCTCTTATCAGGAATGAGATTTTGTGATGGAGTTAAGCTCAAAGAAGACAATTTTTGGAAATATTATGGTCAGTCTACCATAATTCCTGAATTTGGTCAAGCTTTGAGTTGAAGAAAAAGATTTGAGGCTATGTCACAAATTGTATTCCAGTTGTATATCAAGGGGTTCGTGGTTGTAAATTTCTTCGTTGATTTCCCTTGCTGGTATACATCCAAGGGATTCATAAAAGTGTTGGGTTTCAACAGAAGGGTGAGTTCCCATATAGAGTTTTTTCGCACCCAGTTGCTTTGCATATTCACAACACATAATAAACAGCTTCTTTCCTATGCCTTTATTTCTGTATTCTTTAGATACATGCAAATAAGAGAGTTCTATATATTCTTTTTTGCTGCCGAAAAGAGAATGTCTTAAGCTCCCAAATCCAATGATTTCGTCATTTCTATTAATGGCTCCTATTACAATCCCGCCAGCTTCAATACAACTTCGAAGATATTTCACTATCTTCCTCTTTTTTTCAATATCCCAGTCTTCTTCAAAGAAGTTTTCTTTGTAAAAATTTTTTCCATTTTTGATATATTTAACACAGGTGGTGAGTTGATACCTGTTAAAGTTATCAAGGGCATTTTCCTGTAAATCATCCAGTTCCAGCTTTCTTATCTTAATCATTTCATCTGACTCATTTCCCATTTTTTCACCATGCTTTCTAACAAATATCTCTGTCCAAAATACTTACCTCAACGATATACTTCACTATCGACATTAAGATGCTTTCTAAGGTAATAGCCTGTATAACTTTTCGGGCTTTTAAGAATATCTTCTAATGTTCCTGAAGCGACAATTTCACCGCCGGCATCACCGCCTTCAGGTCCCAGATCTATGATGTGATCTGCATTTTTTACCACATCTAAATTGTGCTCCACAACCAATACTGTGTTGCCTTTTTCTACAAGCCTCTTCAAAACAGCTATGAGCTTGTGCACATCGTCGAAGTGAAGCCCTGTGGTTGGTTCATCCAGGATATAGAATGTTCGACCCGTTGAACGTTTCTTCAATTCGGATGCAAGTTTTATTCTCTGCGCCTCCCCACCGGAAAGGGTCGTTGCAGGTTGACCAAGTGTGATATAACCCAGACCAACATCTTGAAGCAATTTCAATCCTCGCTGAAGTGGGGGGATTCTTTCAAAAAATTCCAGGGCTTCATCCACTGTCATATTCAAAATGTCTGAGATATTTTTTCCTCTATATTTGATTTCAAGTGTTTCCCTGTTATAGCGCTTTCCTTTGCAAACATCACATTCAACATATACATCCGGTAAAAACTGCATCTCAATTTTTATCAGTCCATGTCCCTGGCATGCTTCACAACGCCCCCCTTTTACATTGAAGGAAAATCTGCCTTTGGCATATCCCCGGGCTCTGGCTTCAGGCATCCGAGAAAATATATCCCGGATGAAGTTAAAAAGCCCTGTGTATGTTGCTGGATTGGATCTTGGAGTCCTTCCTATGGGGCTTTGGTCTATAACAACTATACTGTCCAGATTTTCAATACCCTCAACGGCATCATAAAGCCCTTCTTGACGTTTACTTTTATTCAACAGATTACTGAGTGCCGGGTAAAGCGTGTCCATTACCAATGAACTTTTCCCGCTACCTGAAACACCCGTAACACATATGAACTTACCCAACGGAAATTCTACATCAATTGCTTTCAAATTGTTCTGTCGTGCACCACGCAATATGAGTTTCTTTTTCTCATCCTTATTGTTGCTTTTCAAGCGTGGAATTACTAGCTCTCCTCTGAGATACTTACCTGTGAGGGATTCTTCAGGAGGATTTTCAAGTAGTTCTTCAGTGGGCCCCTGAAAAACCACTTCACCCCCATTGACTCCCGCACCAGGACCAATATCTACTATGTAATCGGAGCTTCTTATTACCTCCTCATCGTGTTCCACAACTATTACTGTATTATCCAAATCTCTCAGCTTTTTCAAGGTTTCTATTAAGCGCATGTTGTCTCTGGGATGCAGTCCAATTGTAGGTTCGTCGAGCACATAGGTAACTCCTGTTAAGCCTGACCCTATTTGAGTTGCCAGTCTTATTCTTTGGGCTTCACCCCCTGAAAGAGTCATAGCTGTACGTGAGAGGGTTAGATAATCGAGCCCAACATCTATGAGAAACTGAAGCCGCTTTTTTATTTCTGATAAAAGCTCTCCCACAATTTTTAACTCATGCTCACTCAGTCTTAATTCACAGAGATAATCATACACAGAAGAGATGGTAAGCTCCGAAAGCTCTGCTATGTTATACCGGCCAAGTTTTACTCCCAGTGCTTCACGCCTGAGTTTCTTACCGCCACAGCTTGTACAAATTCTACTCTCCATAAATTTGCTTTCCATCCACTCCCGGATTTCCTGAGATTCTGTTTCCCTGTATCTTCTCATAAGGTTGTTCATTATACCCTCAAAAGGTTTTCGTACCTGATAGGTTAAATTTTCTGTTTGGTAGTTGAAACGAATATCATAATCAGTTCCATAAAGAATGGCTTCCTTCACTTCTTCTCTCATCTCTTTGAAAGGCTTTCGAGGATCTTCGTCAAGGCTTTCGATGACGTTCAGTATGCGTTTCATACTAAAGCTGTCTCTGGAATTACCAATTGCCTTTATTGCTCCATCAATTACGCTTAAATCTTCGTCAACCACAAGCTCTTCTGAAAGCTCCATGGTATAACCCAGCCCGTGACAATCAGGACAGGCACCGTAAGGGTTATTGAAAGAAAAGATTTTCGGGTTTATATCAGGAAGGCTGATTCCACAAACAGGACAGGCGAAGTTTTCACTGTATCCTTTTCTGTGATTTCTATCAAGAGAACTTATCTCCACAAAACCATTTCCCTCATGCAGAGCCATTTCTATGCTGTCAGTTAATCTTGAACGATTCTCTTCTGTTACTCTGAGTCTATCGATAATCAGATCAATCCTGTGGCGCTTATTTTTATCGAGCACTATTTCTTCTTCAAGATCATATTGCTCCTTGTCTATAATTACGCGAATGTAGCCGCGTTTGCGTAAAGCTTCCAGTTCCCTCCTGAATTCACCTTTCTTTTCACGGGCTATTGGAGCTAAAATAGCAACACGTTCTCCATCCGGAAACTCTTTGTAAATCATCTCTACAATTTCATCGAGAGATTGCTTTTCAACAGGCCTGCCACATTGAGGACAATGTGGTTTACCAACTCTGGCATAAAGTACCCTGAGATAGTCATGTATTTCCGTTACAGTCCCCACAGTTGAACGTGGGTTATGGCTGAGATTTTTTTGTTCAATGGCTATGGATGGGGAAAGCCCTTCAATCCCTTCTACGTCAGGCTTTTTAAGTTCGCCCAGAAACTGCCTGGCATAGTTGGATAGAGATTCCAGATATCTTCTCTGCCCTTCAGCGTAAATCGTGTCCAGAGCAAGGGAAGATTTACCAGAACCCGAAAGTCCAGTTATTACAGTAAGGGAATGTTTGGGAATTCTTACATCGATATTCTTCAAATTGTGCACCCTGGCGCCATGCACATATATAAAATCACTCATTTGCACACTCCTCTACAAGATCAACGAGCCTTTCACAAACCACGTTTACCTCTTCTTCCTTTTCGCCTTCCACCATTATTCTTATATACGGTTCTGTCCCGGAAGGCCTTAGAACTATTCTCAGATTATCTGATTTCAAACTTTCTAACTCTTCTTTTAGTCTCTCACAATCCATGACTTTTTTCTTATCGCTTACAGGAACATTTCTTAAAATCTGGGGATATGTAGGGAAATTCCTATTGAATTCTTCGAGTGTTATCCCCATGTTTGCGAGAGCAGAAAGGGTTTCAAGGGATGTAATCAGCCCATCACCGGTTGTGTTGATGTCGAGAAAAATAATATGTCCAGATTGTTCGCCACCCAATGTACTGTCAGTCTGAAGCATTTTCTCAAGAACGTATTTGTCTCCCACTTTTGTTCTGAGTAACTCAATACCTTTTTCCCGAAGAAATCGTTCAAATCCCAGATTTGACATTATTGTCGCAACGACCTTGTTGGTCTTTAGCCTTCCATTTTTCATCATATGATGAGCATTTAAAGCCATTAACCTGTCCCCATCAACAAGGTGATTCCCGGGAAGCACGAAAAGACATCTATCGGCATCTCCATCAAACAACACACCGATTTGCCCGGGCTTAAGTTCTTCACCGATAACCTGTGGATGAAGAGAACCACAACCATCATTTATGTTAATGCCGTTGGGTTCAATATACCTAAAATCAGCTTTTAACCCCAGTGCGTTATAAACTTCTTTGATAACAGTAGAAATCGCACCATTAGCGCCATCTATGATCACTTCGGTATCCGGGAAAAGACGATTTTTGTATTTGTGTATAACGTACTGAAGATACACATCACGGAGTTTGTGATTAAATCCAACTCTACCAACATCCGAGTATATGGAATAATGATAAGGCTTTTCAGCTATAAGCCCTTCGATCTCAACTTCCGCTTCATCGGAGATTTTCATTCCCTTTTCAAGTACCTTGATACCGTTGTAAACAGCTGGATTATGTGATGCTGATATCATGATCCCTATCGTATTGACCTCTTTAGTGATGAAAGCAAGTGTCGGTGTGGGGACTACACCTATTAGTTCCACATCCATGCCCGCAGATGCAGCACCTGCTGCAACGGCGTTTTCAAGAAGATCGCCTGAACCTCGCGTATCTTTTGCTATGATCAATTTGGTGTACTTTCCCAGAAAATAGCGACTGACAGCATTACCAAGTTTCATGGCCAGTTCGGCTGTTAGATCCTCATTTATAATCCCCCTTACACCGTCCGTACCGAAAAGCTTTTTCACCTGTATCCCCCTCTCTGTTATGCTCATCAACTTTTTTGCGTTGACAAGTTCACCGGTTACTTATATAATTATACTGTAAATCTGGAGAGATGGCCGAGCGGTCGAAGGCGCACGCCTGGAGAGCGTGTGACGGGCACAACCCGTCCGTGGGTTCAAATCCCACTCTCTCCGCCAGAATTAGAACGGGGTAGCAATACCCCGGTTTTTCTATTGGAGGTAAAGCTGTGGACCTCAAAAAAAACTTGAAAGATCACAAGATTTCTTTGAAACGCTCTTTAGGCCAAAACTTTTTGCTTAACAAAAATATCTCATCAAAAATATTGAACTACTGTGCCCTGACCAACAACGATACCGTCATAGAGATAGGGGTAGGCGCCGGAATACTCACTGAATTGCTCCTGAGAAGAGCCAGAAAGGTAATCGCATATGAGATAGACAAAAGCCTTGACCCTTTGATTTCACCTTTGAAAAAGTATGAGAACCTTCAATTGCTCTTTCAGGATTTCTTAAAGGCAGACCTTTCACACTTGCAGGTTGACGGGGATCTATATTTTGTTGCAAATGTTCCCTATTACATCACCTCCCCCATTATTGAAAAGATAATGTTTGATTCACCACCTTTCAAAGAAGCTCTGCTTATGGTTCAAAAAGAATATGCTGACAGACTCCTGGCAAAGCCCGGTACCAAAACATACGGTGCTCTAACCGTTTCCATCTCAGCTTTTTCAAAAGTCACGAAACTTTTCGACGTTTCAAAGAAGAATTTTGTCCCGGTACCTGGCGTTGATTCTTCGGTAATAAAACTCGAACCCTTAACCTCACCAAAGATTTCATATGAGGAAAAGAGTCAATTCAGGGCTTTCGTTAGGTCTTCATTTGCTCAAAGAAGAAAGAAGCTCAAGAACAATCTTAAACGCCTTATTCGAGATGTAGAAGAGTTTTTAAAGGATGCTGGATTGAGCGAAAATATAAGAGCGGAGGAACTTTCCACGGATACCTTTATTGACCTATATCACATGATGAAAAGGTGGTAAGATGAAAGAACATATATTTGAAGAGATAGTTAATTCCTTGGTGGAGGCTGTGCTGGTTGTTGATTCCAGTGGAATAATTATCCTTATTAACGATGAAGCCTGTCGTATACTGGGTCTGAAGAAAGACGAAGTTGTTGGTAAGCCCGCTCTTGGGACTATACCAAACACTCGCCTGCATATAGTTCTGAAAACTGGCGAGCCAGAGTATGACAAAATCCAGAAGCTTAATCAGAAAACCATTGTAACTTCAAGGATTCCTCTGAAATCTGCTGATGGCAAGGTTTATGCTGTAATGGCAGTTTTCCGGGATATAACCACAGTCCAGAAAATGGCAGAAGAAGTCACGAATTTGAAAGAAATCGAAGCTCTTTTAACAGCCATAATTGATTCCACTCACGATGCTATTTCTGTTGCTGATGAAAGAGGACGCATTGTGCTTGTCAACAAAGCATATACCCGCATAACAGGAATGAGTCCAAAAGATGTGGTGGGAAAACTCGCCACGGTGGATATTGCAGAAGGTTCTTCGCTTCATATAGAAGTGGCAAGAAACAGGCAACCCATATACAATGCCAGACTTAAAGTCGGGCCTGCACGAAAGGAAGTAATAGTAAATATCACTCCGCTCTTTGTAAAAGGAGAATTCAAAGGTAGTGTTGGTGTAATACACGATATCTCTGAAATAGAAAAACTTGCAAGCGAACTGGAAGATACCCGAAGGATTCTCAGATATGTTAAGGCGCGCTATACCTTTGACGACATTGCCGGTTCATCGCCAAAACTAAAAGTAGCTGTTGAACAGGCGAAAAGGGTCTCCAGGACAAGAATGACTGTATTGCTTAGAGGGCCGAGTGGAACAGGCAAAGAGCTCTTTGCACATGCGATCCACAACGCAAGTGATAGGGCCAAGAATAGCTTTGTCAGTGTCAATTGCGCGGCATTGCCTGAAAGCATTCTGGAATCAGAACTTTTTGGTTACAGGGAAGGGGCTTTTACCGGTGCCAAAAAAGGGGGTAAAAGAGGACTTCTCATAGAGGCTGATAAGGGTACTCTTTTTCTCGATGAAATAGGCAAAATGGATATTACTGTTCAATCAAAATTTCTCAGGTTTCTTCAAGACAAGGAAATAACTCCTTTGGGTTCTACAAAGCCAATAAGGCTTGATGTAAGAGTAATTGCTGCCACAAATCTTGACCTCGAGAGACTGGTTGAAGAAAAGAAATTCCTTGCAGACCTTTATTACAGACTAAACGTTGTGCCTATTATAATTCCACCACTTTCTGAACACAAAGAAGATATTCCTGAAATTGCAAGGGTTGTTGTTATGAAACTCAACCAGGAATATGGACGCATGGTGGAAAACATAGAACCTGAAGCCCTTCAAATACTCATGAATTACCAGTGGCCCGGTAATGTAAGAGAGCTTGAAAATGTTCTGGGACGTTCCATGATAAACATGGAACCACAGGAGCGAGTTATAAGGAAGGAACACCTGCCAGAATTGATTAAGCCGGCATGTGGCAATACAACCACGGTAAAGACCGGGAAACTTTCAGAGCTTATATCAGAATACGAAAAGCGTATAATAGCCGAGACACTGAAAAAACACTCTGGAAACAAAACAGAAGCAGCTAAAGAACTTGGGATTAGCATAAGGGCTTTGTACTATAAAATCGAGAAACTCGGAATATCATAGATACTCTGAATAGGAAACTGAAATTATCTTTATTTTTGTGAAGATTTCTTTTCATTGCATAGCTAACCTTGCAGGGATATTGACGTTTGGACGAAAATCTGATATATTTAATCCAGCGACGGGGAGTAGCGCAGATGGCAGCGCGCCTGTCTTGGGCACAGGAGGTCGCTGGTTCAAGTCCAGTCTCCCCGACCATTTAGGCGGCTGTAGCTCAATTGGTAGAGTATCGGCCTTCCAAGCCGAGGGTTGCGGGTTCGAGTCCCGTCGGCCGCTCCAGCGCCCGTGGCTCAATGGATAGAGCATTGGACTTCTAATCCGAGGGTTGCAGGTTCGAATCCTGCCGGGCGCACCAAATATTTCTTTCGTTGTGGTGGCTGTAGCTCAGCTGGCAGAGCGCCTGACTGTGGATCAGGTGGTCGCGGGTTCAAATCCCGCCAGCCACCCCATTTTGTTATGCGCGCCCGTGGCTCAACTGGATAGAGCATCGGACTTCGGATCCGATGGTTGCGGGTTCAAATCCTGCCGGGCGCGCCATCTTCCGGTTGTTGCAAGGGACACAAAGGAGGTAGCATCCATGGAGGTTTTGAAAGTAGCATCTAACTCTAAACCCAACGCAGTTGCTGGTGCTTTAGCCGGGGTTATAAGGGAAAAGGGGATAGCAGAAGTACAGGCAATAGGTGCAGGTGCTGTAAATCAGGCAGTAAAAGCAATAGCAATAGCCAGGGGATATGTTGCTCCAAGTGGGATCGATCTAATTTGCTTACCCTCCTTTGCCGATGTGGAGATTGATGGCGAAGTGAGGACAGCTATAAAATTCTTAGTTAAACCCAACGAATAAAAAAACAGGCTTTTCAGCCTGTTTTTTTATCGAATTTTTCTAAAGAAGACCTCCGTTTGTCGGAGGCTGGAAGCAACATCTGTTAAGGTGTGGTAGTTCACTCTATTGTTGCTATCATCACTTCTCCGGGGCTCAAGGTAACTGACAATATTCCCGCGATTTTCCACAGAGAATTGTCATCTCTGTAATTTCTGAAGCGCCATCTGACATCGTGCTTCCCTTTCCAGGTATAATATCCCAGGTCTATAGAGATTTCCCTGGAATTATAAAGATCCGCATTTGCCAATATCAGAAGACCCCTTTTCGTATTCCAATAAAGATAACCAATGAGTTTCAAATCATCTTCAAAAAGTGTTCTTAAATGCTCTGGAGCTATAAGATCGATATTTTCTGCTCTAACCTTCGAAAGATGCGAAATGAGTTTTATCATGTTATCGTTTGAGTTCCAATGAAGCGCATAATGATCAAAAAAGGCGAGCTTCCCATAAAATCGATCGTCTCTAGGCAAAACGTATTTTCCATCTTCACTGTTATCAAGGCCTAAATTCATCGGTTGTATTTCAAATATTTCCTGTCCTGAATTGACAAAGGGAATGGCATTGGGTAAAAAGAAATTCAATGCAGTGGCAAATTTTGAGAAAAGTTTTCCACCCTTTCTGGTCGCTGCTCTTGGTGTGTCAGGCGTTTCAGCCGCTCCCAATGCAGGAATTTTCAAAGTCGGTAAAACTCTGTAACAGAGTTCTTTTAGTTTCCCCTCTTCGATTCTTGGCTCCATCCACCATGTATTACCGAGTATACCGCTATACCCTGAATTTTTAGATTTTTCATCGTTATCCATAACAAGTTCTTCAGCAATAACTGCAAATGCTGGGTCGGTTTTATGAGCTTTCTGGACTATGGATCTTTCAAGTTCAACAGGCAAAGCATGTCCCATGTCAAGCCTTGCTGCATCTACTCCAAAGGTTCTATTGAAATATGGCATGATGTTTTCAATGGTCTTCCATAATTCTTTTACTGGTTTTTTCCCGGGAAAAAGAGAGGCTTTTATCACATCATAGAGAACGTAGGGGGCCTGTGAAGATGGATCTTTCAGGAAATTTGTCGCTTCTGTTGGGTGATCGTGATAAAACCTGAGAAAGGTGATATCGTCCCAGGTTGGTTGATTGTCGTTTACCCAATCAGAAAAGCCGGGAGGTGTTATCACTTTGAAGGTCTTTGCAAGTTCATTGAGAAATTCCGGGTTGTTTCTATTACTTGCTACGAAATTATCCCATTTTTCAGGATCTGAAACATTTGGTGGCAGTTTGAATTTTTTCAAATGCCTTTTTACCTGCCTATTATTATATATAATTTCAAGGTTTTCACTCGAAGGAATTTCGAATCCGAGTTCAGGGATTTTTGGTGGAGCATAGTTTTTTAACTCTGAAACATCAATCCAGTAGAACCACTCAGGATGATCAAGAATAAACTCCGAATCACGCGCTGCTGTTCTCGGTATGAAGTCAAGTATTACACGCATTCCAAGGATGTGTGCGGCTTCAATAAAAGCCTTGAATTCCTCATCCACTTTCATGCCATCAAGAAGAGAATCATGATATCGTGGATCTATCTCAAAGACATTCTTCACGGAATATGGTGAACCTACTTCTCCCTTTTTGAAAAGGTCACTGTATTTCGTTACTGGCAGAAAATATATAGCATCAAACCCCATAGAAGACAGATACGGCAGCATGAAAATCATTTTTAGGATTGTGCCACTCTCTGTATAACCTTCGGAATCTATGGGCTCAAATTGGTCAGGATGTAGATGACCATAAGCAGCGGTTGTTCTAATAAATGCTCCATAAATGTTGCTTTTATTGATCCAATCTGGTGTTGTTTCTTTGTTAATCTTTGAAAGTGATTGTAAATAATTCACGCCTTCTTTTCCTTTTGAGAGAATAAAGGAGCAAATGCTTGACCCGAATTCGTAAGGATTGACAAAGATCCATTTCCCACTGAGTTTAACGGTTCCTTCGTAACGTGGTGGAAACCATTCCCTTGGGATTGAAAAGTTCACAGTTCCAAATTCTGCTCTTTCATCAAGCAAACTCTTTACCCTCTTTAAATACATAAACACACCTCCAAAAAATAAGGGCGGAGCACCGCCCTTTGGCGGAGGCGGTGGGACTCGAACCCACAAGGGGCAAAAACCCCACCGGTTTTCGAGACCGGCTCCTTAGCCGATTAGGATACGCCTCCAAACAGTAAAATTATACCAGACCTGCTGTTTCTGTCAATGAGAAAATTGCCATCATAAATTTGGAAAATTAAAAAAAAGTTTACCAATTACCGTAGTTGTAGCCATAAAATGTGTTAGAATATCGAACGTGGTGACAAAAAGAGCTTGAGACAGGTCATAAATCCGGTTGGTACCTGGCTCAGCTATTTATTATTGCACAAGGAGGTGTAACAGTGTACGCAGTAATTGAAACCTCAGGAAAACAGTTCAGAGTAACTGAGGGAATGAGCCTTTTTACCGAGAAACAGAAAGATTACTCCGAAGGCGACAGAATCGAATTTGACAGAGTGCTACTCCTTCGCGATGAATCCGGTACCAAAGTGGGCAAGCCTTACCTCGAAGGCGTTAAAGTTGTTGGCAAGATCATTCGTCATGGTAGAGACAAAAAAATCAGAATCGTGAAGTTTAGGCCAAGAAAGAATTACGACAGAGTCAATGGTCACAGGCAGTGGTTTACAGAGATTCTGATCGAAAAAATTGAGTATTGAGGTGGAGGTGAACTGAATGGCCCACAAAAAAAGTGGCGGTGCAGCGAGAAATGGCAGAGATAGCAATCCAAAGTATCTCGGCGTAAAACGTGGCGAAAATTCTCTTGTTAAAGCTGGCACCATTATCATAAGACAAAGAGGAACAAAAATACATCCCGGGAAAAATGTTGGTATGGGAAGGGATTTCACTCTTTATGCTCTCATTGATGGAAAGGTCCATTTCGAGACGAAAAATAAAAGGAAGTACGTGAGCGTATATGCTGAATAAAGGCTGCTGTGTCATCCGAAAGGAGGAAGCATAATGAACACACAAAAAACACCAGTATATAAAATAGGAACAAGAAAATTCACCGTTAAGACTAAACGCAAGGGAGAAATAAAAAAGATCGAACATTTTCTCACCGATCCTCAGGGGAATAGAGTCGAAAGAAAGTGGTATCTTGTTGACGCAACCGATATTCCATTAGGACGTTTGGCAACAAGGATTGCTTTAATTCTTTCCGGTAAAGCCAAGCCCACTTATACTCCACATATCGATACGGGAGATTTTGTGGTTGTTGTGAATGCTGAAAAAGTAAGGTTAACAGGCAAAAAGCTCGATCAAAAAAAATATTACAGGCATTCCGGATATCCAGGTGGAATTAAAGAAAGATCAGCCCGTGAAATGCTTGCTAAACACCCTGAAAGAGTCATCAAGCTCGCTGTAAAACGCATGTTGCCGAAAACAAAACTCGGCGATAAGATGTTGAAAAAACTCAAAGTGTACGCCGGTCCAGAGCATAAACACCAAGCTCAGAAACCGGAAGCCATTGAACTTGTTAAGTGAGGAGGTTAAATAGATGGCGGGACTGATTGAATATTATGGAACCGGTAGAAGGAAATCTTCCGTTGCCCGTGTAAGACTTAGACCTGGAAACGGAAAGTTCAGAATAAATGGAAGAGAATACGACGATCTGAAAGGTTATCTTCACAATGATGCTTGGGTAAGACATGCGTTAAGACCCCTCGTATTAACTGAAACTCTCGGCAAGTTTGATGTTGTCATGAGAGTTTCCGGAGGTGGACTTTCCGGACAGGCAGGAGCAATTAGACTCGGTCTTTCAAGAGCTCTTGTTGAGTTCAACGTGGATCTCAAACCTCTCCTTAAAAAAGAAGGACTTCTCACAAGCGATTCCAGAGTTGTCGAAAGAAAGAAATACGGCCTCAAAAAAGCAAGAAGAGCCCCTCAGTTCTCCAAACGTTAAGCTGCCTTTTATAGTGGGCCTGTGCAGAGCAGGCCCCTTTATACTGCCCGGTGGTGGTTGAGTGTTCAACAGGGAATTTGTGGAGGAAGTAAAAAGGAAAGTAGATATTGTGGCGCTTATAGAGCGCTACGTATCTTTACAGAAATCCGGAAACTACATGAGAGGATTATGCCCCTTCCACAGTGATAGTGATCCCTCCTTTTATGTTAGTCCAAGCAAAGGGTATTTCCATTGCTTTGGATGTGGCGAATCCGGTGATGCTATTAGTTTTATCCAGAAAATAGAGAATCTGAGTTTCACAGAAGCCGTTGTTAAAGCCGCTGAATTTGCCAATTTATCGATACCGGATAATTTTAAGGTATCCACTGCATACGATGTTTACACGGCCACTCTCAGCAAAGTGGCAAAAATTTATCACCAGATCCTATTCAAGGACGAAGGCAAAAAAATTCTTGATTATCTTCTTTCAAAGCGAAAGCTAACGATAGAAACGATTAAGAAGTTCCAAATTGGTTTTTCCCCTGATGATGAAACTTTTATCAAAGAAATTCAGTCAAAAGTGGGTGTAACGAGGGATGAGCTGATTAAAGCCGGTGTGGCTTTGAATAGAAATGGCAGTCTGATAGATCGATTTATCGGGAGGATAATGGTTCCCATCTTCAATGAATCTGGTCGCATAGTTGCCCTTGGTGGCCGTGCTACTGAAAAGGCTTTCGGTGCCAAATATATTAATTCACCTGAAACACGCTATTTCAAGAAGAAAGAAGTCCTTTTCAACCTTAACCTGGCAAAAAAGGCTATCAAAAATCTTGATTATGTTGTGATAGCCGAAGGTTATTTTGACGTAATGGCTCTTTTTGAGGCTGGCATAGAAAATGTTGTAGGTGTGCTGGGAACGGCATTAACAAGCAGGCATTTAATGACGATCAAAAACTTAACATCAAACATCCTGCTCTTTTTTGACTCTGATGAGGCCGGTTTAAAAGCGAGTATACGTTCAATTGAACTGGCTGAAAAGATGGGCTTCTCCATAGCCGTTGCAAAGTACAGCGGTGCAAAAGATCCATCAGACCTTTTCTGCTCCAAAGGAGCAAAAGCCATAAGAGAAATATTAACCAATGCTCTTCCTGCTCCTGTATTTCGCGTGGATTTCGTAAAAAGGGACATAGACATTTCCACAGGTCAGGGAAAGAAGAAGCTGGTGAACCTGATAAAAACCGCTGCGATGAACTACAAAAATGCCGGTGATTTGGCAAGCTTTAACATGCTGATACGAGCCCTGTCAGAACGCACGGGTTATTCTGAAGAAAACCTGAAAGGTTACTTCAGAGGAGAAAACCGGGAACGAATTGAATATGCTTTTGAGAAGACAAAACTAACACCCCTTGAAAGGGAATTGATGCGTGTGTATTTCTCGCAACCAGGTTTCAGAAAACGTGTTGTCAGGGCCCTTGAACTTTCTGAAGTAGGTAGCTTGAAGAAATTAATACCGCTGCTCAAGAAATCCCTCGAAATCGAAGAATTGCTAAAGATCGCGCCCCGCGAATTAGGCGAGGAATTGCTTCAATTATCTGAAGATACAATAGATATTGAGATAGCACGAAGAATTGTGGAAGATGTTGAAACACGTGTGGGTGCTTCATTGATAAGGGAACAAATAAATGAAATAGACAGAAAAATCAAAATAGCGACCGACAAAGAAATCAAAAATTCTTTGTTGATAAGAAGGCTGGAATTATCTCGCCTGTTAAGGAAAACACGTGAAGGTGGTGATAACCATGGCAGGTGAAACAAAGAAAGGCGCTTCAAAATCACCTAAAAAAGCTGGTGAAAAAGTAGAATTGACGAAAGACGAAATTCAAAAGCGCATAAAGGAATTGCTGAAGAAGGGAAAAAAGCAGAGTTACATCACATATGAAGATATAGACAATGCTTTTCCACCCGATTATGAAGGTTTCGATTCCTCACTGGTAGAAGTTATTTATGAAGAATTCGAGAAGAATAAAATAGCTATTCTCGAGAAACCGCCAGATGCTGAAGAAAGCCCGGAAGACCTTGAAGAAAGTGAAGACTTTTCGTCGCTTCTTGAACAGGAAGAGCCAGAAATGTATGACAACATTTCTCTAAAGGACCCCATAAAAATGTACCTGAAAGAGATCGGGAAAATACCTCTTCTCACCCCGAGCAAAGAAAGAGAATTGGCGCGTAGAGCCCAGAAAGGCGATCCGAAGGCCCGGGAAGAGCTCATTACCGCCAACCTCAGACTGGTGGTTTCAATCGCAAAACGCTATATAGGAAGAGGATTAACGTTTCTTGATCTTATTCAGGAAGGAAATATCGGCTTGATAAAAGCGGTCGAGAAATTTGACTGGAAAAAGGGGTATAAATTCAGCACCTATGCAACCTGGTGGATCAGGCAGGCAATAACAAGGGCCATCGCAGATCAGGCAAGGACCATAAGGGTTCCAGTACATATGGTTGAAACCATAAACAAAGTAAATAAGGTGATTAGGGAGCACCTTCAGGAACATGGTGAATATCCCAGTGTAGAGGAATTGGGGAAGCTTACCGGCAAGCCGCCTGAAAAGATAGAAGAAATCCTGGCAGCATCTAAAGAGACAGTTTCTCTCGAATCGCCTATAAGCGGTGACGAAGAATCCACAATGGGAGACTTTGTGCACGACGAATCCATCGAAAAACCCCAGGAAGCAGCTATGAAGATGCTTCTCAGGGAGCATATTGATCAGGTGCTTGATACCCTTAGTCCAAGAGAAGCCATGGTACTGAAAATGAGGTATGGCCTTTTAGATGGTAAGACCAAAACATTAGAAGAAGTTGGACAGTTCTTCAACGTTACAAGAGAAAGAATAAGACAGATAGAAGTTAAAGCTTTGCGTAAATTGAGACATCCATCAAGGAGCAAACAGCTCAAAGCGCTTGTTGGAATGCTAACTAGCTCAAAATCTGAAAAATAGCCCCTTTTTAGTTTAGAAAAGTCCTTTTAATTTTCGTATCACCAGTTGTAAAAATATTTATCGTATAATTCTAAATGAAGTAAAGGGGCGTGAGAAAATGGAACCTAAGAAAGTGGTTACTAACATAGCAACCAGTCCAAAAATTCTTTCACAAATTGATTTGATCAAACGCGCCACAAAAGGTGACAAAAACGCCAATGAAGAAGTCATAAAGCGACTTTCTTGCTATACGAATAAAGCTGCTGAAAGAAAAGAAGGGCAGCCTGGTGAATAAGGCTGCCCTTTATTTAGAAAACTTCTCCCTTATTGTTGACAGCGAGAAAAAACTCGATAGTATCACCATTACCATAAATCATGGAGAAGTTACGCTTATATATGGTCCAAGAAATTCAGGCAAATCCCTGCTGTTAAGATCCTTTATTCACTTGAATGAGGAACTTTTTGATAACGTTGAAGGTACCGGGACGATAACATTTAATGGAACGCCCCTTCAGGAATTGCCAAAAAAGGAGCTCAGGCAGAAGATATCTTATATTGACACATCCTTTTTGTACACCATTGATAATTTCAGCGTTATAGAGTTTTTCAGGTTTTTGAAAGGGAAAAATTTCAGTTTTGAGGAATTTAGTGATAAAGAGCTGGATTTGCTACAGCTTTTAGAACTTCAAAGCATCCTCCAAACAAATCCAAAGACTTCACTTAAGCAATTTCCATCTTCGCTAAAACTATCGCTGCTTATTTACTCAACATTTATCAGGGATCCTGAGGTCGTCATTATTGACAATGTTCTGGATCATCTGGACGATCAATCCTGCACATTGGTAAAAAATCTTCTTCTCGATTCAAAGGGTGAGCGAGCTCTCATAATTTCTTCGCGTTTTTTTCACAGATTTATGGACATCGCTGATTTGTTGATATACCTAAAAAATGGTAAAATTTTATATGCCGACGAACCAGAAAAATTTGTTCTGATGAGTCGCTAAACATTTATCATAATACCCGGAGGTGTGCCCTTTGGAGGTACTGACGGTCGCATTAAATCCTGCGTTAGACCGGGAAGTTGTTGTTAACAATTTCCAGATTAATGAATTGCACAGAATAAATAATCAAAAATACTCTGTCATGGAACCCGGCGGTAAAGGGATTAATGTTTCTTTAATCCTCTCCGGGCTTGGGATTCACAGTATTGCCATGGGCTTTTTGGGCGGCTTTATCGGTTCCATTGTCGAACAGAAATTGAGAATGTTGAGCGATATCGTCACAACGAATTTTGTCTTTGTTGACGAGGAAACGCGTGAAAATTTAGCGATAATCGATCCTTCTAATGACACGATTACCGAAATCAATTCCCTCGGGCCAACTATTGATGAGAAATCGATGAAACAGTTCATGAGAAGATATGAGATCTCCCTGAAACGTACTGAGTGCACTGTGTTATCGGGCAGCGTTCCGCCAGGAGTTTCGAAGGATTATTATCTTGAACTCATAAGGAAAGCAAAAAACTCTGAAAAGCTGGTTATCTGCGAATCTATCGGAGAATACTTTGAACAGGCAGTAAAAGAAGGTTTGATTACTGTCGTAAAGCCTGACCTGAGAAGTAAGAATGAATTTCTGGGGGAAACTTTGAAAACCCTTGAAGATTATGTAAGAGCCGCCGAAGAAACAGTCAAGATGGGAAGCAAAATGGCAATTCTCTCTTATGAAATTGAGGGCGATGTTGTTGCTACCTCAGATGGGGTCTGGCTATTGAAAGCAAAAGAGCACATCGAGAGATCACATCTTCTCGGAACAGGCGACAGCTTTGTGGCTGGTGTAGTGTATAAGCTGTTAAGGGGCAAAAAGGATCTACTTGAAGCTGCAAAATGGGGCATGGCCGCTGCCATAGCTGAAACAAAGTTCATTGGAAAAGAGTTTATTTCAACAGATGATGTTGAAATATGCTCAGATGCTTTTGAAGTAAGCAGACTGAGGTGATTAAATGAAAGTTGAAACTGCAATGATAAAGGATGTATCAGCTATTTTTGAAGACGAAACTGTTGAAGAATTCATCATTTCATGCATAAGAAAAAATAGATCGGGTTTCCCCGTGGTCGATGAGCATTTCAGAGTGGTCGGCTTTATAAGCGAAAGTGATATAATTAACAACGCTCTCCCAAGCTATTTTTCTTTGTTACAGAGTGCATCATTTATACCCGATACTCATCAATTTGTGAGGAAAATCGGCGAAATAAAAGATGAGCCAGTTTCAAAATTTATGGTCACGCCACCAATAGTAATTCATCCTGAGGACACAGCTATACATGCCGCTGACTTACTCATCAAAAAAAGACTTAAAGCCATACCGGTAGTAGATAGTGAACATAGACTTATAGGCATCTTTACCAGAATAAATCTTATTCATGTCGCATTAGAAGGAAAGATCAACAACCAATGAAAAAAGTATCATTCTTCACTTTTGGGTGCAAGCTGAATCAATATGAATCCCAGGGTATGGCTGAAAAGCTTCACGATGAATATAAAATAGCCTTTGACGATGATAACGCTGACATATACATCATAAATTCCTGTACTGTTACAGCCGAGGCAGAAAGGAAACTCAGGCAGCTTTATCGCAGACTCAAAAAGAAATCTCCCAAAAGCAACTTTGTCATAGTAGGCTGTTATTCAGAGGTCAACCCGGAAGAATTGAAAGAACTTGGTTTTGACCTTGTCTTAGGCGTAAAGCAAAAGGTAAACATAAGAGCTGAGCTTTCGAAGTTATTAGATGGCGAAGCCAGAGATAAAGCAGCAGAAATATTGGGACAAACATATTTCAGCGTAAGTTCCAGCCCTGAAGGAAGAACAAGAGCTTATATAGGGATTGAGGATGGCTGCTTGAATCACTGCGCCTATTGCCGTATAAGGCTTGCCCGGGGAACACGAATCGATAGTAAGCCTGTGGAGCTGATTGTAAATGAATTCACAGATCTCCTGAGAGCTGGTTTTAAAGAAATAGTGTTAACGGGCATTAATATCGGCTTCTACGGCTTTGGAAGTTCCACAAAGCTGGTAGAATTGTTAAAAAGGTTGCTTGCATTTGAGGGCAATTGGCGCATCAGGCTCAGTTCCCTTGACCCCAGATTGATTGACCAGGAACTTATCCAGTTGATAACAGAAAATCCGGAGAAAATTGCCCAGCACGTTCATTTATCACTTCAGAGCGGTTCTGATAGAGTGCTGAAATTGATGAAACGAAATTATACCAAAAATAAATATAGATCCATAGTAAACGATTTCCGGCGGAATAACCCACGGTTTTCTTTCACCACAGATATCATTGTGGGATTTCCCGGTGAAACTAGAGAAGATTTTTTGGAAACTCTGGATTTTGTAAGAGAACTGGAGTTTTTGAAGATACATGTTTTTAGGTTTTCTCCCAGACCCGGAACAGAAGCGGCAAAGATGGTTGATCAGGTTCCCGGAAACATTAAGAAAGAACGCGCTTTGATCTTAAAAGAGATAGCCGAAAGAAGCTCATTAAGTTATCTCAAGAAACAACTTGGCCGCGAAAGTTTAGTTCTTATTGAAAGAAGTGATGGAAAATACAGCTTTGGTTATGATGAATATTTCATACAGCACAAGGTACCCGGCTCTTTACCAAAGGAGTTCATTAGAGTAAGGACATCAGAAATCTTTGAATCGGGGGCATTTTCCAGTGCAGAATTTCATTGTAAATCAATGGTTACCTGACGAGGATTCTTCTATCAATATTAAGTCCGACTGGTTCGTAAAAGGTCTTTTCCTTTACGAGGTTGTCAGGACCTACAATAGGCTCCCCTTTGCTTTGAAAAAGCACTATGACAGGCTTTTGCGTTGTGCTGAATACATGGGAGTTGAAAAAGCCCTTCCAGGCTTTGACAGGCTGGCTTCACTTGTTATGGAAGGAATTGAAATGAACAGGACTAATAGCGAACTTAGGATAAGGATTGTGCTTGCCGGGCAGAATCTTTTGCTCCTCTATGAAGAGCTTCCTGTAATATCAAAGGATATTTATGAACTGGGAGTTAAAGTGGGAATATCTCCCTTTCAAAGACCGTCAGAAAACATAATTCCGGGGAAATTGAAACTAATTGGAGCTCCCTGGAGCTTTCTCTCAAAAACCAGGCTGGGCGAATGTTATGACCTGCTTCTTTTAAATGAAAAGGGCGAGCTCTGCGAAGGTTCCTTTACGAATGTATTCCTGGTAAAAGAAGAAACCTTGATTACCCCGTACGAGGCCTCAGGAATTCTACCGGGAATAACCCGCGAAAATGTACTAAATCTTGCTTCTGCATTGGAAATGAAGGTTGAAATCAGAAAAGTGATGGCCTGGGAAGCTTTTGTCGCTGATGAAATCTTTCTAACGCATACAAGCGCTGGCATTGTTCCCGTAAGGCGATTGGAGAGCAAGGTCTTAATTGAGGAATTTCCAGATGGTTATACAAGAATTCTCATGGATAACTTCGAAGGTTATGTTATGACCCGAGAGGACAACTGGAAGGGGATAAAGCTTTGAAGAAAAACTACAAGCCTTTATCAGATATTTTTGATGAGCTTTCGAGAACCAATCCTCTTCTGAGAAAAATAAGGATCCTGAGGCTTAAAAACGAGTGGGCAAATATAGTAGGCCCCATCGTTTCTCAACACTCCAGAATTGTTGATTATTCTGATGGGACGCTTATTGTTGGTGCTGACGATGGCTTATGGATTCATGAGCTTTCAATAAAGAAAACCGCAATATTGAGCAGGTTGAATAAACATCTTGGCACTAAATTAATTAACCGCATAAAATTCATATCAAAGAAATAGTTGGAGGTGTACGAATGCCTGAAAAAGGTTACAATGCTGAAAGTATAAAAATACTCAAAGGTCTTGACCCCGTAAGAAAAAGACCCGGTATGTATATAGGTTCAACGGGAAAGGCTGGACTTCATCACCTTGTGTATGAAGTCGTTGATAACAGTATCGATGAAGTTGTAGCAGGATTTTGTGATCAGATAGAAGTTACTATCTTTGAAGATGGTACTGTGAGAGTAATGGACAACGGTAGAGGAATACCCGTTGATGTTCACCCTGATACAGGCACCAGTGCACTTGAAGTGGTAATGACAACCCTTCACGCTGGTGGCAAATTTTCGAAAGACAGCTATAAAATCAGCGGTGGTTTGCATGGTGTCGGTGTTTCCGTTGTAAATGCGCTTTCTGAATGGCTTGAAGTGAAAGTTCATAGGGAAGGCGAAATCTATCGCCAACGTTATGAAAGAGGTATTCCTGTAACACCTGTTGAGATAATAGGTAAAACAGATAAAAGGGGAACAGAAACCTGGTTTAAGCCTGACAAGCTTGTCTTCACGACCACCGATTTCGATTTTGACATTCTTGAATCGCGACTGAGGGAGCTTGCTTTTTTGAATCCCAGCGTGCGAATAATCTTTGAAGACAAAAGAATCAATGAAAAGCGCGCATTCCATTTTGAAGGCGGCATATCGGAATTTGTTAAATTCATGAACAGGAAGAAAACAGCTATCAACAAGGAGCCCTACTATATAGAAGGAACCTTCAACGATATAAAAGTTCAGCTTGCATTGCAATACACGACATCATTTGAAGAGCACATATTGACCTTTGTAAACAACATCAAGACGGTGGAAGGCGGAACTCACCTTACAGGGTTCAAGACGATTTTAACAAAACTCATAAACGATTACGCGAAAAAATTCAACATAATAAAAGAGAAAGACCCCAATTTACAGGGAGAAGATGTCAGGGAGGGCTTAACAGCAGTCTTGAGCATTTTCATCAAAGAACCCCAGTTCGAAGGACAGACAAAAGCCAAGCTTGGAAATGAGGAAGGCTATGAGGCGGTTATTAAGGTGCTCAGAGACAAGTTGCCGGAGGTCTTTGAATACAACCAGAAAGAAGTTAAGGCCATCATATCAAAAGCAGTAGATGCGGCCAAAGCGAGATTGGCAGCGAAAAAGGCCCGCGAGATGGTTAGAAGGAAAAATGCCCTTGAAAACACAACTCTTCCCGGCAAGCTGGCCGATTGTATCTCCCAGGACCTTGACAACACGGAATTGTTTATTGTTGAAGGTGACTCAGCTGGCGGCTCGGCAAAGCAGGCAAGAGACAGGGAATTCCAGGCTATATTGCCTTTGAGAGGTAAGATATTGAACGTGGAAAAAGCCAGTTTTGAAAAACTGCTGAAAAACGAGCAGATAAACAACATAATCGTTGCTGTGGGAACCGGGATCGGTGATGATTTGAACCTGGAAAAGTTGAGATACGGGAAGATCATAATCATGACAGATGCTGATGTGGACGGAGCACATATCAGAACGCTGATTTTAACGCTTCTGTATCGTTATATGACTCCACTCATTTCAACTGGTAGGGTTTATATAGCCCAGGCACCTCTTTACAAGGTGGAGCTCAATAGAAAGAAATATTACTTCTTCTCAGATGAGGAACTTGAAGCTTTCTCAAAGGAAAATGCCGGAAAAAGGCTAAACATCCAGAGATATAAAGGACTTGGCGAGATGAATCCCGATCAACTTTGGGAAACGACAATGGATCCTGTAAGAAGAAAACTAATAAGAATAGAGATGGAAGATGCCGAAGAAGCGGACAGGGTATTTAGCATATTAATGGGAAGCGAAGTGGGCGAGAGACGTGATTTTATCAAGCGCCATGCCCTGTCAGTTGACAATCTCGACATCTGATGTGCTATGCTAAGGCGAAGAGTTATCGCCCTTCTTCTTTGTATTGAGGTAATATGGATTATATCGCTAGCTAATATGTTAGTTGAAGTGGTCTTCACAGAGCCGCATGAAGTAGTAACCAGGCTCTATACATTGGATGATAACCAGGCGCGCAAGATAATTTTTCCTTACGCTTTCAGAAGAAAGTGGAGAATTGATATAATTATTCCACCGGGAGTCGAAAAAATAGGTGAAGGGAAGTATCTCCTTGACTCCGCCAGATACATAGTCTATCTGGACGGTAGATACTATTGGATGGGAAGAAAGCAATTGGTTGATTTTGCGGTTCAAGATGAAATTGAGCGCTTCCCAATAATAAGCGGCCTTGAATTCACCAAAGAAGAATCTGGATATACCCTGGCGAAATCCGATGAACCTTTTTTCAGAGTGATTGACTCCATCTATGGCAATACCATGTTTTTAAGGAGACTCTCTGGTGTGGATTATAAAAGCGGAACTCTTTTTTTCCGACGTGGAGTTGTTCTAAAGGTTTTCGATTGGGAAACTTTACTTGAAAAGCAACAGGAAGTAATTGAGGAAATAATCAATGCAGAAGATACTAGCGAATATTTACTTTTCAGTGATGGTAAACTGATGAGGGTGAGGTGACCGGAATGCCGCGGGGAAGAGATTATATAGTTTCAATTGATGTTGGAACTAACACCATCAAAGGCGTTGTGGTAAGCGTCGAACAATCGGGTCAGATCCTTCTTGAAGCTTACGGGAGCGTGAAATCCGTCGGTCTGGACAAAGGAGATGTCAAAGACGCCGTTGCTTTGAAGCAGTCGATCCAGAAGCTCATTGATGACTTAACAGGCCAGATGAAAAGGGAAATCGAAGCTGAATTTCGAATTAGTTTCACAGATGGCGCTTATTCGGTGTTTTCTGAAAGCATCGAGGAGATTTTGTCTGAAGAAAAGCCCATCGTGGTAACTCAAAATACGATAGACGACATTATGGCCGATATTGTTAAGAAAAAGCTTCAGGGGAATTTGAACATTCACAAGCGGTATGTCCGCAAGTACATTATTGACGATGAAAAAGTGGTGTTCAATCCCGTTGATATGTCCGCAAAAAAGCTCGACCTTGAAATGGTCTTCGTTTCCAGCGAAGGTGGTGCTACGGAGATATTTAGGCGCCTTTTCGAAGAACTTCTCGGGTCTGATGAGTTCCTGTTGCTCCCTTCTTTGATTTCCGGTGCAGAAGCGGTGCTAACAGATACTGAAAAACAGCATGGGGTAGCCTGTGTGACTCTCGGACATGCCTTTTCTGAGATGGTGATTTACAAGGAAAATCTTCCGATGCATATATGTAGAATTCCCGTTGGCGTGCGGCATATTGTGAGAGACATTGCTATGGTACTCGGAACATCCATGGATGAAGCAGAAAGGCTGCTTGTAACAAATGGCTATGCGAGTATGCACCCACCCTCATCTGAAAGCATTGTTGAGTATTTCGGACTTGACGAGCGCACCAGGAAACGAGTAACTGTCAAAAAGCTTTCCACAATTATCTACGCCAGAGTGAAAGAATTACTGAATAAAATCAGGAGAGAAATCCAGCTCTTCCTCAGTGAAAATAACCAGTTCATTGAAGAGGGAATCCCCGGTGGAATTGTTTTCACCGGCGGTGGAGCAAAACTGAGAGGGTTGAGCGATACAGGTATAGAATCGTTGAAAATGCCTGTGCGTGTAGGGACATATGATACGAGCTTTAATCCAAGAATCGAGAATGGGGAAGACACTGTAAACGATCCCATTTTCAGTTCCTGCCTTGGAAACCTTATTGGCGAACAGGAGTCAAACATGGTTGCACCTGTTCTTGGAGAACAGAGAAAAAGAAGGAGTTTTGTCGATTTCATAAAATCCCTCTTCTTCGGAGGTGTTGAAGATGAGTTTTGAAATAAATTACGGTAAAGACGATCAAAAAGTTAGACTCCCTGCCATTAAAGTAATAGGCGTTGGAGGTGCAGGCGGAAACGCCATTAACAGAATGATTTCGCAGGGTATTCACGGGGTAACCTTCATAGCCGCAAATACCGATGTGCAGGTTCTTGAAAACAACAAGGCTGACATCAAAATACAGCTTGGTAATCACCTGACCCGTGGGTTAGGAGCAGGCGGCGATCCTGAAATTGGTCGCCAGGCTGCTGAAGAAAGCCTTGATGAGATTGTCAAGTATATCGAAGACACCGATTTGCTTTTCATCACAGCGGGTATGGGCGGTGGTACTGGTACTGGTGCCGCTCCTGTGATCGCAAGAGCGGCAATGGATCTCGGGATATTGACCATCGCTGTGGTTACCACACCCTTTTTCTTCGAAGGAAACACGCGCCTGAAAGTTGCAGCAATGGGATTGAGAAATCTCCGGGATACTGTTGATACGCTTATCAGGATATCCAATAACAAGCTGCTTCAGGAATTGCCACCAAGTACTTCAATTGTTGATGCCTTTGCAAAAGCCGATGATACACTCCATCATGGCATAAAAGGTATTTCAGAGTTGATTACAAAACGTGGTTATATCAACCTCGATTTTGCTGATGTTGAGTCTATATTAAGGAAAGCTGGTACTGCAATGCTCGGAATAGGCATCGGGCACGGCGAGCGCCGAGCTGAAGATGCCGCCAGGGCGGCAATGGGAAGCAAACTTCTGGAAAAGCCCATTGACAACGCTATGGGAATAATCCTCAACGTATCTGCAAAAAACATAACGCTGCGAGAAATGAATATAGCGGCAGCCATTGTACGTCAAAATTGTAGCGAAGACGCCGATGTAAAACTCGGACTGATTGTTGATAACGATATGCCAGATGATGAACTGCACGTAACCCTTATTGCAGCTGGATTTGAAGCAGAAGAAGGCGAAATGATGGGCGACACGGCTGATATTCCAGCGATTTACCGATTTGGTCTGGACACACAGGAGGATGAAGAAGTTTGAGAATCTACAAAAGGCTTGGTGAACTTTTGCTTGAGCGCGGTTTGATAACACCCGGCGCCCTTCAGCAGGCCGTTTCGATTCAACAGAAAGTGGGGAAACCCCTTGGCGAAGTGCTTGTGGGTATGGGAATGATCTCCTGGGAAGATATCTATGCCGCCCTTTCCGATCAATACGGTATAGAACTCATGGAAGAAAGCCCCAACTTAATTCCCACTGAGCTGTTGAAAATGATTCCAAAATCAGTTGCCGAAAGGTTGAAGGTTATTCCGGTTGAATATTTGCCTGAGGAAGATACTCTGGTCGTTATTACCACCGATGTACTGAAAGTCCCCCAGATTCAAAAGGAAATTTCCTTCCTTACCGGGCATAAAGTAAAAGTATATCTCATAACTCCTCCGCTTTTTGACAATCTTTTCCATTCCAGTTATGAAGAAACGACTTCCAGCGAAATGATCGAGCACACCTTTGAAGCCGAAGAGGAAGACTTAATGGAAGAGGAGACCGAAGAAGGGGTCGAAGACACCCCTGTTGTCAAATTTATAAATTCTGTCCTTGATAATGCCATCAGAAGCGATGCCAGCGATATTCATCTTGAACCATACGAAAAGCTTGCTGTTACCCGGTTTAGAATAGATGGCGTTTTAAGAAAGATTCTCACATATCCTAAAAAAGCTCACAATTCAGTTGTCTCCAGAATAAAGGTCATGTGTGGACTTGACATTTCCGAGAGACGTCTTCCCCAGGACGGCAAATTCTTTTTGAAAAGAAGCGGTGGTGAGCAATACGATTTCAGGGTATCAACCATGCCCACTGTTCATGGCGAAAAGATCGTTATGAGAATTCTCAAAGTATCAAACGCAAAAAAGCAGCTTAACGAGCTTGGACTGAGCGATTATAATTTCAACCGTTTTGAAAGGCTCTTGAAAGCTCCTCATGGAATTATCCTCATTTCCGGGCCCACTGGAAGCGGTAAATCCACTACTCTGGTCGGTGTGCTTAACGAAGTTACTTCCGAAAAGGTTAATGTTGTTACCGCTGAAGATCCTGTTGAATATACCATCGATGGAGTTACCCAGTGTCAGGTCAACAGTGAGATTGGATTGACCTTTGCCAGGTATTTGAGATCCTTTTTGCGACAGGACCCGGATATAATAATGGTTGGTGAAATCAGAGATAGAGAAACAGCACAATTGGCTATTGAAGCGTCATTGACGGGACATCTTGTCTTTTCTACCATTCACACCAACAGCGCTGCTGGCGCTGTATCAAGGTTGATAAATATGGGTGTCGATGCTTATTTGCTGGGTGCTTCGTTGATCGGGGTCGTGGGACAAAGGCTTGTTCGAAAGTTATGCAGCAATTGCAAGGTGAAAATCCCCCTCAGGGACGAAGGAGTGAAGGTTGCCAGAAAGCTATTTCCGGACAGAAATGAATTCTTTGAATTCGTTTCCGGCTCTGGCTGTACAGAATGCCGTGGGACGGGATACAAAGGAAGAACCGCAATCCACGAAGTGCTGATAGTCGACGATAACATGAGGAAGTTGATAGTGAGAAATGCCTCTGATTTCGAGATAGAAAAATCAGCAAGGGAAACGGGGATGATTACGTTATACGAGGATGGGATCCTGAAAGTGGTCGAAGGGATTACCTCCGTAGAAGAAGTGAACAGAGTAGCCTTTGAAGTATGAAATGTTATGCAAAATTGCATAATGATGTATAAATAAATATACTCGGGAAGTTTTGCGATAAAAGAATTTCAGCAACTTCTTTTGGGAATAGTGCCGTTAGATAGCGGCTCTTTTTTTTGCTATCATTTAATAGATGTATACAAAGCAAATAGAGGAGGGAAAAGAAATGGCTTACAGAGTTCTTGTATGGGGCCTTGGAGCTATGGGAAGTGGCATTGCGAAGAATATCATGGAGAAAGAAGACCTCAGATTGGTTGGTGCAGTTGAACGTAACACCGAGATGTTTGACAAAGATGTTGGAATTGCCATTGGAGATAAAGAATACGGATGCAAGGTTTACAGTGATATTGAACTTGCTATCGAAAAGACCGAACCCGATATTGCCATTATTGCGACGAATTCATTTGTAAAAGAGGTACTGCCGAAGATTAAGATTGTAGCCAAACATCACGTGAATATAATTACAATTGCCGAAGAAATGGCATATCCCTTCCATTCTCACCCGGAAGAATCTGAGATTATCAATAGCATAGCTGTAAAAAATGGAGTTTCTATCCTTGGAACAGGGATTAATCCGGGTTTTGTATTGGATTTGCTGATCGTGACGCTTACCGGTGCCTGCCTGAATGTTGAAAGGATTGAAGCGCGTAGAGTTAATGACCTTTCGCCCTTTGGAAAAACTGTTATGGAAACCCAGGGAGTTGGAACAACTCCTGAGGAATTTGAAGAGGGTTTGAAAAAGGGCACTATTGTTGGCCATATTGGCTTCCAGCAATCCATCAGGATGATCGCAGATGCCCTTGGATGGGAGCTCACAAAAATTGAAGAGATCAGGGAACCCATTATTTCAAACACCGAGAGAAAAACCCCCGTTGTTCATGTAAAACCTGGAATGGTTGCAGGATGTAGGCATATCGGCCGCGGCTATATGGGAGACAAGAAAGTCATCGAGCTTGTCCACCCCCAGCAAATACATCCCGAGGTCGAAAACGTCGAAACAGGAGATTACATAGATATCTACGGCGACCCGGATATCCATATGAGTATAAAACCGGAAATTCCCGGCGGAAAGGGAACGATAGCCGTTGCTACAAATATGATTCCCCATGTTGTTGAAGCTGATCCGGGGCTATTGACAATGCTTGATTTGCCTGTCCCCAGTGCTCTTTTCAAAGAAATAAAGGGGTGATAACTTTGAAAGCCATAAAAGGGCAATGGGTACAGATTCACGCAGTTATTCTGAAGCCAGGAGAACGTGCTCCTCAGGTGCCAGAAGACACCAAAAAGGTGCCTTTGGAGATGCGCATCAAAGGCTATCTCTTAGATGAGGAAGCCGGCATAGGCGATTCCGTATGCATTGAGACCGCCTCTGGAAGAAAAGTTGAAGGGACTCTGGTTGCCATTGAACCAGAGTACACCCATAATTTCGGAAAACACGTTCCTGTTCTTGCTGAGATCGACCGGGAATTCTCTAAATTGATGAATTCTCTGAAAGAGAGTGAAAGAAAATGAAAGACAGATCATATAGCGCAGTAATGGCACGAAAGAATGAAATAATGAAAGACTCGGTAGGCATTGATTACGACAAGTATAGAATTACAGACATAGCCTTTGATTATGAACGAATGATGGAAGAAGTGGGCTATTCTCTTGAAGAAGTGGAAGAGATACAGCGCGAGACTGGTGTTGGAAATACCCCTTTAATTGAGCTAAAAAACATCACAAAACTTGTAAGGCAAATATCAGCCTCTGGGAGGGGCGCGAGGATATTTCTGAAGGATGAAGCTGCCAACCCATCGGGAAGTTTTAAAGATAGACGGGCTTCCATAAGTGTTTATAAAGCGAAGGAACTGGGTTTTAAAGGGGTTATTGCAGCGACCAGCGGAAACTACGGCGCAGCGGTGGCGTCCCAGGCAGCAAAAAGAGGATTGAAGTGCATTGTCGTTCAAGAAACTTTTGACAGCAGAGGTATTGGCCAGCCTGAAATACTGGAAAAGGGCAGAGCATGCGAAGCTTATGGCGCTGAGGTGGTTCAGCTCACTGTTGGTCCTGAGCTTTTTTACTATTTTTTGCTTCTCCTCGAAGAAACTGGATTTTTCAACGCCTCTTTATATACCCCGTACGGCATAGCTGGAGTTGAAACATTGGGTTATGAGCTTTCAAAGCAATGTAGAAACCTTACAGGGAAAGACCCTGACTATGTTGTTGTTACCCATGCTGGAGGCGGCAACCTCACGGGTACGGCGAGAGGCTTGCGTAAGGCTGGCGCTTACGAAACAAAAGTAGTTGGGGCAAGTGTGAATTTGAGTGGTTTGCACATGGCAAGCGATAGAGATTTCAACAGGAAATCTTTCACGACAGGGCATACCGGATTCGGTATTCCTTTCGCGGTGTATCCAGATAGGTCAGACGTCCCCAGGAATGCAGCCAGAGTGCTGCGTTATATGGACCGGTATCTTCTCGTAAGTCAGGGTGAAGTTTTTTATGTTACGGAAATGCTGGCGCGGCTTGAAGGTATGCTGCGCGGACCTGCTGGAAACACTTCATTGACAGCTGCTATAAGCCTTGCCAGGGAGCTGCCTGAAGATGCCGTCGTGGTGGTTCAGGAGACCGAATACACTGGTGCGGGAAAATTACCCAGCGCACAGCTTTCCTTTGCTATCGAAAACGGTGTCGAAGTTCTTAGAGGCGATCCTTTTGTTTTGGATAAACCCGGAAAGAGGATTGTCATTCCTGAAAAACCTGAGCAAATCAAAGCAATGGATTTTCCCCTTGACAGGTTGCGCAAGTCCTATCTAAAGGAACTCGTGAAGAGAGGTTATCATAAGTTAGCAGAGGAAGATTTGAAATTCCTTTCTGTTGACTTGCGGCTCAACGAAGATAAGATCGTAGAAATGTTCGAGGAGGTACTGAATAATGGCTGAAATGAGAAAAGATGATTTTTTGCAGAGAAGCAATCATCTTCAAAACATGACCGATGAAGAGCTTGATAGATATTTTTGGGAACTGGCCGAAAAGATTGTGGATCCTTTGATTGAGCTCGCAAGAACTCATACCAGTCCATCTATCGAACGCTCTGTTCTTTTGAGAATGGGTTTTAACAGCTTTGAGGCGAGAGCAATTGTAGAAAAGGTCTTTGACCTCGGATTGCTTGGAAAGGGTGCAGGGCATATTGTATACAGGGCGGCCTCTGAATTGAGAAAGCCAGTCCTTGAAACCGGCAAAGAACTTGCCTCCGGAGAGCACTGGGATATTATTGAAAGGCTCTTCAAGGGGGTGAAAGAATGACCTTGAAACCCAATGAAAAGCTCAAAGTAGAAGAAATACTGAAGGATCTTGAACATTATCGCCCAAGGAGAAGAGGCTGGAGCTGGAGGAAGCCACTTCCTGGAGGTACAAAAGTGGGCTATTTTGAATATGATCAGATCTCTGAACCTTTGCAAAACAGCATCCCTTTACCAGCAGCACATTATTTTGGAAACATAGATCCACAGCCAGACCCTGTCATAACTTCTGAAATAGCTTCGGGGAGATTTGAAGATGATATTAGGCGCATGAGGATGGCTGCCTGGCATGGCGCTGACCACATCATGGTCATTCGAACCCTGGGGCAAAGCCATATGGATGGGCTTATAGAAGGCACTCCCGAAGGGATCGGTGGCATCCCTATAACCCGAAAACAATTGCGTGCAACAAGAAAAGCCCTTGATATTATTGAAGATGAAGTGGGCAGGCCTATTAATTTTCATAGCTACGTGAGTGGAGTTGCAGGACCGGAAATTGCAGTTCTTTTCGCCGAAGAAGGGGTTAATGGCGCTCATCAAGACCCTCAGTATAATGTCCTTTATAGAGGTATAAACCCTATTAGATCCTTTGTCGATGCCGCTGTTGCAAAAAAAATCATGGCATGGGCGGGCATTTTACAGATAGATGGGGCGCACAATGCCAACGCATCGGCGAAAATGGCCTGGAAAGTAATGCCTGAGCTTTTAGTTCAGCATGCGATAAACTGTATCTTCTCTGTTAAAGCGGGCATGAAAAAAGAAAATATTGCCCTTTCCACAGTTCCACCTGTGGTTTCTCCCGCTCCTGAATTCAAAATGAATTTCATATACGCCCTGACTGTCAGGGAACTCTTCAAAGATTACAAATTCAGGGCGCAGATGAATACGCGCTATATTGAATCGGATCTTTTCGATGCTACGCGTATACATGTCCTTGATACCCTGATTTCAAGATTGACAAAGGCCGATCTCCAATCAACTATCACCCCTGATGAAGGCAGAAATGTCCCCTGGCACATAAACTCAATAAGAGGTGTGGAAACGGCAAAGCATACCTTGCTGGCCCTTGATGGAATAAAGGGCCTGCTGAAAGTAAATGAAGAAACTGTGAGACCAAAAATAAGGGAACTGAAAATGCGTGCAATATTGTTTATGGAAGAAATGCTGGAGATCGGTGGATACTTTGAGGCTGCGGAAAAGGGCTTTTTTGTTGATAACGGCTATTACCCCGAACGAATGGGAGATGGAATTGCCAGACCTAAAGATGTTGGTATTGGCGCTGGCAGTGTTGTTGCAAGGGAGCCTGACTACTTCGCCCCGGTTTGTGAGCATTTTGGCTATAACAATCTGCCAAAAAACCTTGAAAAGCCCTGTGATCTTATAGGAGGTTGTACTTTCCATAACCCTGATAAAATACAGTTCATAGATGAGCTTGATGAACGCGACAACGTTTATCTCAGATTGGAGAAGGTCATTGAAGAACGGGAAGAAGGGCTTCTCGCACCTGAGGTGGAATGGTGGCAGGACGGCTGGATACAGCTGGATATGACCATACCTGATGACGAACCTCATGCAGAGGCAGCCGCAATAGCTATCGCAAAGAAATTAGGGCTCCAAGAGCCTACGGTTATAAGCAAAACCCTGCTTCACCCGAGTGAAGGCACATACGTGGAACTCAAAGCAAAAGTTCCCTTTAAGCTGAAGCGTGAAGAACTCACATTGCCTGAAAAACCTAAAACCCTGCCGGAAGAGGAAATAAGCGAGTTCATCTCGAAACATCCCATGAAGGTCGTTGCCGGTACAGCTGGCAACGATGAACATTCAGTGGGAATTAGAGAGATTCTGGATATCAAACACGGAGGCATTGAGAAGTTCGGTATAAAGTATACTTATCTTGGCACAAGCGTTCCACCGGAGAAATTCATAGATGCGGCAATCGAAATCGGGGCTGATGCCATTTTAGTTTCCACGATAATAACCCACAATGATGTTCACGTTGAAAATATGAAAAAGATTCACGAACTGGCGATTGAAAAAGGGATCAGAGACAAAATAATTTTGATAGCCGGTGGTACCCAGATTAATAACGATTTGGCAGTAAGCTGTGGAATGGATGCTGGTTTTGGGCGTGGAACAAAGGGTATTCATGTTGCGAGTTTTCTTGTTAAGAGAAAAAGAGAAATGATTAAGTAACAACCGCAAGCTTTCGGGAGTGGCAAAGCCACTCCCTTTTCTTTATAATAAATATAAAACAACAACGGAGGAATAGTTTTGACAATTGAGGAACGTATAAATTCCACGATTTCGGAAATTAAAGGTATAAGCAAAAAATTAGTGGTTGCCTTTTCCGGCGGGAAAGACAGCACTCTGGTAGCAACTCTTTCAAGGGAAGCCCTGGGAAAGGAAAACGTTAAATTATTGAATGTATGTTTCGGCCCTTATAGTTATAGCCGTGGTCTTGAAATAGTCATAAACCTCGCTGAAAAGTTAGATCTCGACCTTATGTTCACTGCCGCTTACGAAGATCAAGAAGAAATATGGAAATATGGACCTTCATGCAATAGGTGCACTAAACTCGCTAAGTTCAACGCGGTGTTGAAATCGACCACTTCCATTATTGCCACAGGCGCAAACCTATCCGATACCTGGGGACAAACCGGAATTGCTTTGAAAGAACGATTGTATGCTCCGATCAGAGATTGGTCAAAAAATGAGATTAACGAAGCCCTGAAATATTTTTCCGTTGAAGTACCGCGCATTGGCGAAGCACCAATCAGAGAAGGCTGCAAATTGAAGCACTTATTAAAGATGATGGCTAACCCTTCTTATCACGGACAGGCAGTGGCAATATCAAATGAAATCCTTCTTGATCATCTAAGTGATTTTCCTCATGAGATGGCAAATGTGAAGATAATTGGTCCATTATCGCGAAATATCGCACTGGTAAACGTATTACCGATGCCTTCTGATTCTAAAAGAGATTCGATCGCAAAAGCTCTGAAAAAAACTGGTATCATTGACACTGTGCACTGGGTCGATAAGCCTATAAAAGTGATTATTTCCGCAAATCCCGGTATTTTCAACAATGAATCTTCGAAGAAGTGGATACTGAAGGGTAGACTACAACCTGAATTTGCGGCTCCTATAAGCGCTGAGTGGATCGAATCAAGAAACAGAAGGCTTGCGACTTTTCAGATAATAGATTACACTCCGGAGGTGGATCGATGATCAAGCTTATAATAATAGACCTTGATGGAACTCTGCTTGATGAAAACAAAGAAATAAGCAATTTTAACTGGAAGAGCCTTAAAAAGGCTATGGAATGCGGGGTAGCAGTAACAATTTCTACGGGCAGGAGCTATATCTCCGCAAAAGACTATATTGAGCATCTTGGCCTTGAAGTCCCGGTTTCTTTCCAGAACGGTGCTCTTATCCTAAAACAGCAGTTGAGACAAATGAACGTGCTTCGTGAAGTGCTTTTGCCTGCTGATCACGCAATAGAAATTGTGAACAGAGCCAGAGAAGAAGGCGTACCCTATATAATTTTTCGGGATTTCTTCGAATCCCCCGATATGTATATGGAATTTGTGCCGGATTCGCCATATAGAAGTTACTATGAAAACAACAAATTCAGGATAAAAACCGTTAAAGACCCTCTGCAGTATATCAAGAGTGAAGGCATTCCAGAAATCGCTCTAGAGGGACCCGAAGATAAGATAATAAAGGTTGTTGAAAGCCTCGGCATAAATGGTAATGTTTCAATAATAAAAAACAACAAGCTGGGAGAACACGCTTTTTACGAATTTTTTGGACCGGATGTTAGAAAAGCAAGCAGTTTGAACTTTTTGATGAAGTACTTCAACGTCGATTCCGAAGAAGTCGCGTATATTGGTGATAACTTCAACGACATAGATGTCATGGAGAAAGTAGGGCTGCCGATAGCAATGGCAAATGCCCCGGAAGAAGTTAAAAGATACGCTAAATACATAACAGAGAGGGACAATCATTCTCATGGCGTTGCAGAAGCCGTCACGAAAATACTGGAAGGAGAGATTTGATGGTTTCGGTGCTGCTTTCAGCGTTGGCAACGGCTTTTTCCATGCCCGGCATGTTATGGGGAGGCGTGATATGGATCGCACTAATCCCCTTTTTGCTGGATCTGGAAAAGGGAGGTCTCTGGAAGGGGACTTTTAAGGCCTTTTTGTACGCTTATACTTATCTTATGATCTGCCACTTTTGGGTGCTACCGGTGCTTTCCATAAACGTCCCGGAAGTGCTGAGCTCTTTTCCGTCTTTTGTAGGTGTGCTCAGCTTCTTTCTGATGGGTATTTTGATGTCATTTCCCTTTCTGGGGTTCGGATTTCTCTATAAACTCTATGCCCATAAGTTTTCTGAATCTATGCTTCTGAGTGCATTGTTTACAGCCTCTTTGTTTACTCTTTTTGACTGGTTGAGGTCTCTTGGGCAACTTGGATTTACAGGCGGAAGTCTTGCCGACGCTTTTGTAAATCAGAAAGGCTTGCTACAACTATCTTCTTTTGGCGGACCATATCTCCTTGTTTTTCTTGTTGTCTTTGTCAACGCGATGCTGGTATACGCGATAAAACGCAAGCGGAAGCAGAAAATCACTTTTATTCTCGCGACACTGTCGGTGATTTTTGCACTTAACATGCTAGTAGAAAATTTTCTGCCAGTACCTATAGAGAATCCTATGTACGACAAAAAAATCGTTGCTATTCAGACGAATATTCCTCAATCTTTGAAGTACAATGAATCGCCAATGGAAGTATACAGCATAATTGAAAAAGCGCTCAAAGAAATTCCTGAAGGTGATTTTGCTGTTCTTCCAGAGGCCAGTTTTCTTTATGATATCCGAAATAGTTTCATAGGCGATAAACTGCAAGAAATATCAAAGGAGCGAAATTTAACAATGCTCATAGGCTTTCCGGCATATGAAAACGGTCAAAGGTACAATCAGCTGCGCTTGCTTGGTTCGGATGGTTTTTCAAATGAATTTTACGCGAAGATGAAGCCGACCCCTTTTGCTGAATTCCTGCCCTATCCAAAGTTATTTGGCATGTTCAAATTCATGAGATTTCTGGACTTCTTCTCCCCCGGGGAAGTGCCAATAGTTTTTGAAGTTGGTAATCAGCGGATTGGGTCTCAGATTTGCTTTGATTCCTATTATCCAGAGGTTACCCGGGACCTTGTCAATGCCGGCAGCTATGTCATTCTCATATCCACTAACGACGGTTGGTTCAATTTTCAAACAGGACTTGTGCAACATCTTTCGAAGGCAATCCTCAGGGCAGTCGAAAACAGGCGTTACGTTATTCAAGTATCCAATACCGGCATATCTGCAGTTGTTGACCCCTTCGGTAGGATTATCAAAAGATTGCCCACTTCATCGGAATGGCAAGCTGAATACATCATAGGTGATTTTCATTATCTCCCAAGGGCTGACAGAAGCTTTTACACAGAATACGGGGATTGGTTTGTTTACGTGCTCATAGCCATTGTCTTTTTCATGATTTTAGCTGGAGTGTTCCTGTAAGAGATGGGGATTTTCTGGGGACAAAGGTCAGCGATGAATGACAATCCTATATATTGAGAATATTTTTCTTAAAGCTCGAAAGAAGTTTTCCGTTCCCATTGGAAGCAAGAATGTTTGGCGCAAAAAGGCTAAAGGGTTCATCAAGACAGCTTCCCACGTAGCCACCGGCTTCTTCAACGATGAGTTTTCCTGCTGATACATCCCATGGTTGAAGAGATTCTTCCCAGAAAATATCGCTTCTTCCGCATGCTACATAACAGAGGTCCAAACATGCGCTTCCCGCAATTCTTAAAGCCCTGCATTTTGCGATTGCTTGTTTGATCCTCAGCGTTACTCGTTCAAAGGCTGTATTTGAAGAATATTGCAACCCTGTATGAACCGAAGACTTTTCAAGTTCAGAAACGTCGCTAACATGAATTTTGTTTCCGTTTAAAAAGGCTCCCTTGCTTTTTATTGCTGTAAACATTTCATCCCTCGATGGATCATAAACAACACCAAGAATGATTTCTTTTCTTGAATACAGCGCTACTTGAGTGGCGAAATGTGGGTTTTTCCTTGAAAAATTTGTTGTGCCATCAACAGGGTCCACTATCCAGAAGTCTTCTCCCGATGTTTTCCCCGTTTCCTCTCCAAAATAACCTGTACCCGGAAGCAAGAGGATCAGAAAATCTCTGAGTACCTTTTCAATTGCGATATCCACATCTGTTACAATATCCCTGAAGCCTGTTTTTTCCTTTATATTAATAATCTGGCGGGTATCAGCTAATCCCCGCCAGATTTCTCTAAGCTTTTCCGAGATTTCTTTGACTAAAATTCTCTCACTGCTCACGCAGGTTCACTCCGATATTTTTTAACGCGCTTATGATCTCTTCGATTGCACTGGATATTTCTTCGTCTGTTAGCGTGTTCTCAAAGGATTCAAAGGTTAGGGTTACAGTGATGCTTCTATAACCATCTGGAATTGCTTTCCCTTTGTAAATATCCATTATCTTAACGGAAGCAAGGTTTTCCCCGCCATGTTTTTTGATGGATTCCTCAATTTCAGAGAATTCAGAACGGTATGGAATCAGTAAAGATAAGTCTCTAAAAACCCTCGGGAATGGAGATATAGCCATCTCTTCGATAACAGTTCTTTTTAATTCAATGAGCCTATCGATGTTTAATTCAGCAACAAAAAGATCCTGGCCTTTAATTTCAAAAACCCTGTCAGCAATCCCGGAATCGAAAATGCCAAAATACCCGATCTTTTCGCCTTTTACAATCACATCAGCAGCAGCCCGCTTTTCTAACCAGCTTTCCGATGCAGGCTTAAAACTGTATTCAACACCATAAAGTTGAAGTATGCTTTCGATAGTTCCTTTGAAAGTGTAAGGACTAATAGTCCTCTTATCTGTGTAATCATCAGCATTTTCCCGGCCCATTGCCAGTAAAGCAACTGACAGGTGCTCATTCACAGTCTCTGTATTTTCAAAGACATTTCCTGCTTCAAAGATTTTCAGGTCCCTGTTTTGCCTGCGGAAATTATAAGAGGCCGTTTCCAGCAATCCGAAAGCAATATTAGGCCTCATCGCTGAAAGATCCAGTGATAAGGGGTTCTTCAACATTGGCGGGTCAAAATCCCCTGAAATTTTCTTTAGCTTTTCGGGGTTTATGAAACTGTAATTTATTACTTCATTGTATCCGGAGGCAGTAAGAATTCTTTTCAGGCGCCTTATTTCCTTTATTTCGACAGGAATATTTTCCTGCCCGGGCAAGATACGAGGTAAAATTGAAGGAACCTTTTCATATCCATAAATACGCCCTATTTCCTCCACAAGATCTACCTCCTGGGATATGTCATATCGGTAAGGCGGTACCTTTACATCCCAGCCATCACCGGATTCTTCGAGATCAAAGCCCAGATATTTCAAGATATTTTCTATTTCTTCAATGGGAACCACAGTGCCAAGCACCTTGTCGACAAACCACTTCCTGAGATGGATTTCTATATTCTTTGGAGGTGTGCCAACATCTGAAATTTTGCTGGAAACCGATGCACCGGAAAGCTCCGAGATCATTGATGCCAGTCTTTTGATTACGTATACTGAATCAGAAGCATCAACACCCCTTTCAAATCTATAAGAACTGTCAGTACTTATTCCAAGCCTTCTTGCCGTTTTCCTTATCGTAATTGGATCAAAGACCGCCACTTCCAGCAGCACTCTTGTCGTATCTGATGAAATGCCTGATTTCAATCCACCCATTATTCCGGCCAGCGCAAGAGGCTCTTCTCCGTTTGTTATAAGAAGGTCGCTTTCAATCAGCGAAACTTCCTTGCCGTCAAGAAGGGTCAATTTTTCACCGTTTCTCGCTTTACGCACGATTATCCGGTTGCCACCGATAAGGTCCGCATCGAAAGCATGCACCGGATGGCCAGTTTCCAGCATCACATAGTTTGTTATGTCGACAACATTGTTTATGGGGCGTAACCCGGCTGCAACAAGACGCCTTTTCAGCCAGAGTGGAGAGTCCTTTACAGTTACATCATTCATCAATAATGCCGTATATCTCTTACACCCTTCATCCAGGATAATTTCAATCTCTTCTTTTGGGTTTTCTTCTATATCAGCTCGCGGAAGTTCAAAATCCTTGCGGTAAATGGCTCTTAACTCCCTGCTGATTCCAAACATGGAAAGGCAATCTCCGCGGTTTGCGGTCAGTTCCACCTCGATTACAGCTGAATTCAATTTCAACGCTTCTCGTATGTCCTTTCCTGTCTCCACCGGTTCGCTGAACCTGAAAACTGTTTCGGATTTTTCTTCAAGCTTCAATTCTTCAAGAGAAATGAACATGCCTTCGGAGTTTATTCCTCTGAACTTCCTGTCCTTTATCTCCAGATTCCACAGCTTTCCCCCGGAAAGTATTACAGCGACATATTCCCCTGTTCTTACGCTTTTATCAGCAGTTACAATCTGGTATGTCTTTTCGCCAACATTTACTTTTGTTACTACCAGATTGTCGGCGTTAGGGTGGTCTTCAACCGCTTCTATTCGCCCTGTAAATGCGCCTTCTATATAGTTCCATGGATACTCAACGCTTTCAACTTCTGTTCCGCTTAAAGACAAAGCGTTAGCAAGTTCAGGGGCGCTTTTATCTGAGAGATCTATATAGTCATTCAACCACTCGACGGAAATTCTCATATGTTCACCCCCATGAACTTTTTAAGGAATCTCTTGTCATTTCTCAATAGATCACGAATATCAGCAATGTCGTGCTTTAGCATTACGATTCTTTCCACTCCCATTCCAAGAGCAAATCCTGACCATTCCTCAGGGTCATATCCCACATTTTTGAACACATTCGGATGGACTATCCCCGAGCCGAGTATCTCAAGCCATCCTGTACCGCCACAGCTTCTGCACCCCTCTCCGCCACAGATGCTGCAGGAAACATCGACTTCAAAGCTCGGTTCAGTGAAAGGGAAAAAACTCGGTCTTAACCTAATTTTCCTGTCCCTTCCAAATACGCGCTTCACGAAGGTTTCAAGGATTCCCTTTAAGTGAGCTACCGATACATGCTTGTCGACATAAAGCACTTCGAACTGATGAAACATCGGCAGGTGAGTCGTGTCCGGGGTGTCTTTCCTATAACATTTGCCGGGGGCGAATATAGCAAGGGGCGGCGTTCGCTTTTCCATTACCCTTATTTGTATCGGGGAAGTATGGGTTCTTAGAAGGCGGTTTGAATTGAAGTAGAATGTGTCATGCATATCCCTCGCCGGGTGCCACTCTGGTGTATTTAGGGCTTCAAAATTATAGTACACGTCTTCAACTTCCGGGCCGGTGGCTATCTCAAAACCCATACTCAGCCAGAACTCCTGCACTTCCTCCATCACCTGGGAAACAATATGATATGCCCCAATATCTCTAATAGCACCGGGAAGTGTTATGTCAAAGCGATTTCTTTGTTCTTTTTCTTCCCGGAGGCGTTTCTCTATTTCAGCTCGCTTTTCAGCTATCTTTGCTTCAATCTGATTCTTCAGTGCATTAACCCTTTGTCCAAAAACCCTTTTTTCTTCCTGGGGAATGGAAGAAAGTTTTTTAAAAAGCCCTGTGATAATCCCCTGCTTACCCAGATATTTCGCTTTTATATTTTGCAAAGCAGAAAGTTCCGACGCACCATCGATTTCTTCCAGCGCGCTCTGTAAATCGATCAATTGGTCTGCCATTAAACCTGCACCTCCAGTTATAGTTCCTTTTTGCAATCAGAGCATATTCCAGTAACAACCACTTCAATGCTTTTCACTTCATATCCAGCGAATTTTTCTTCAAAGCAAGAAAAATCAATGGTATCGTCCTTCAAATCCAGAAAACGCCCGCACTTTTCGCAAATGAAATGAACGTGATAGGAAGTGTCGGGGTCATAATGCTTTATGCCATCAATCCCGAGAATGCCTTTTATGATTCCTTCTTTCTCCAATATTTCCAGAATATTGTAAATGCTCGCAAAAGAGATTGAAGGGTTGTATCTTCTCGCTTGCATAAAGATCTCTTCAGCTGAGGGGTGCTCTGTGTTGTTTTCCAGCACTTTCAAGATGGTAATCCTTTGAGGGGTTATTCTGTATCCCTTGCTTTTTAGTAACTCAATAGATTCCTTTACATACATGATTATTTACCTCCCGATTTTTTTCGATTATACACCAAGATTATTAAAAGCAATTAAAAAACCGCCCCGAGGGCGGCGTTGTGAAATGCTGAATTACTTGAGCTTGAGCAAGGAGTCGAGAATATCCATCAAATCAAGGGCCTGCGAACCAATTAGTATCGCGAGAACATTCCCAAGCTTTCTTGTCGCATACGATACAGGCGAATTTGCACACATATCCTGAATTGTGTCTAAGAGTTCCGTGTTGTCAGCGTCCGCAAGGAGATAAAGCGCTATCTTCCCAAAGGCTGCTGAATAGAAATACAACGTATAAGTACTGCCTAAACCATTATATGAAAAGTCCATAGCAACCCACTGAAAATGCTGTTTGAGGTATTCTCTGGAAAGTTTGAGCGGAGCCCTGATTTTTTTCACTCCGAAGATGTACTGGGAAAGTTCTTCAGAACTTTTATCGGAGAGAACCGCATAATTTTGATAATTTATTTCCATCGAATAGAACGGATAGCTCTTTCTCAATTTCACCAGCCTCAAATGCTCATCAAAAGTTGCCTCAAAAGTTGTCAAATCCTTTTTTATAATGAATTTGTAACCGATAGGCAGGTCGAGAGAAAGAAGCAGATCATATTTCTTCGATGAAACCAGATCTATAAACTGGTCTTCAAGGTCTGTCAAATCTATCGCCGGTTCAAAGGCAATATCGTTGATTATCACGTATTCACCCAACGAGCCTCGTAACCAGACATAATTTTTGAAAGGTGAGTTTATCTTTATTAATTTATAAGAGCCAATTTTGGTTACTCTCTCTACTCTGAAAGAGGAACTTATACCTGTTTCCCTGACCACTCTGGTGACTTCGTAAGAAGAAGAAATGAGGTTGTTTACAACATCATCCAGTGAAATGGCGTAAATTAGCACAGACAATCCTGTGATCAAAAGGGCTAAAAGTTTTTGCTTCACTCGCTCCACACTCCTGAATTAAAAGCTGGTGCTCAAAACAACCGGATTACTCTCTTTCTCATTTGTGATAAAGTTAATAGTTGTTTCAAGGTGTTTTTTTAATTCTTCGCTGCTGGCCTCATTTGCCATGGAAGATTCTATGGAGGACATTTCATTTGTTGACGAGATGGCAGAACTGAGTTCTCCACCGGACAAAAGACTGCTTCTCGCAGAATCGAATTTGCCATTATTCAGCAGGAAGACGGGCTTTGGAGTTATCAAAATAGAATTTTCCATGAAAAAGCTCAGACCCAATATCAAAATGACAGCAGAAGTCACTGTTGCAAGTGCAATGCGATAAGGCAGCAGTTTTTTTTGGCGTATTTTTGAGAGCGTTTTTAACTTGGTGGATTCGCTGGGGCGATAGCTGGTCCTCTCTTTCAACATTTTCACGAATTTTGCGTACTTTCTCAGCTCAACCTTTTCTCTTTCGGTCAGCTTACGCCTTCCAGCTTCATTATCAATGAGCGCATCAAAGTTGTCTTTCTCATTTTCAAACATCGTACTCGACCTCCTCGAGTAGCTCCCTCAACCTCTTTCTCGCATAGTGAAGCCTGCTTTTCACTGTTCCAACGGGTTTTTCAAGTATTTCAGCGATTTCGTCATAGGTCATTCCCTCTATATCCCTCAGTTTAATCAGTAGCCTATCTTCTTCAGAAAGTTTCGCGATTATATCCATCAGCTCTTCAAAACTGAGTTCGTCCATTACCTCTTTGAAAACATCGGTGGTTGCTGGTGGTTCACTAATGTATTGGTCTTCTCCTTCTTGAAAATCAACCAGCAAATGATTTTGCCTTTTTCTTTTAGCTATTATGTCTTTACATATGTTCACAGCAATTCTGTAAAGCCAGGTCGAAAGCTTTGAATTACCCTTGAATTTCTTTATATTCTTGAACACCTTTATGAAAGTCTCCTGTATGACGTCATCTATATCATCTACCCCGAGATACGACTTAACAACGCTTCCAAGACGCCGGGCATATCTGTCATACAACACTTCATAAGCCCAAAGCTGTTTCTTCTTCAATCCTTCGACCAGCTTTTTTTCGTCCACAAAACCACCCTAACGTTATTTTGACATGCAAATGATTTCATTAGTTCAACGCAATTATACAACAGCAGGGCACCATTTTCTGATAAAATTGTTTCGGAAGCATTTAAGCTAATTGGAGGGAAAAGGTATGGAAAACCTGAGTTTTAAAACATCTTCTCCTTGGGAAAAGGGAGATATCGGCTCTATTGATTCTTATTCGAAGGGTTATATGGATTATATTTCCCGATCGCTTACCGAACGTTTGGCGGTGGAAAAAGCCGTTGAACTCCTTGAAAAAGGGGGATTCAGATCGCTTGAAGATTATGAAGCATCTAATAAGAAGATCAAAGCCGGCGATGGCATTTATCTCGTAAAAGCCAATAAGGCTTTGCTTGCTTTTAGAATGGCTGGTGATTTTAAAGAGGGAATGAATATGATTGCAGCCCATGTCGATTCGCCACGACTTGATTTAAAACCCAAACCGATTGAAGAGAAGTACGGTCTCGCATTTCTTAAAACCCATTATTACGGCGGAATAAAGAAATATCAATGGATGAATATTCCCCTCGCCCTTGTCGGAACTGTCGTTCTTGAATCAGGCGATAAATTGAATATAAACATTGGCAACGAAAAGGGAGACCCGGTTTTTGTGATAAGCGACTTGCTTCCTCATCTGGACAACCGGAAAGGTGACTTCAGAGAAGTTTTCAAAGGAAAAGACCTGAACGCTCTGGCCGCTTCGATTCCCTTCAAAGCTGAAGATAAAAAAATCCTGTTAAATACACATTTTTGAAATTGCTATATGAGAAGTACGGTATAAAAGAAGAGGACCTCTTCAGTGCTGATCTCCAGCTTGTCCCTGCAATTCAACCCAGGGAAATAGGGATAGACCGCTCCATGATTGGCGCTTATGGCCATGATGATCGAATATGTGCTTATACAGCTGTTACTGCCCTGATTGATGCGAAAAACCTGAAAAGATCTGCCTGTGTATTATTGCTTGACAGGGAAGAAATCGGCAGTGATGGCAATACAGGTGCAAAAAGCTATTTCTGGATGAACGGCATTATGCGCATAGCGCGATTGCTTTCTCTCGAAGAACCCTGGGAAAGTACTCTTTTGGCTGTGGAGCGCTCGAATATGCTATCGGGAGACGTTGCAGCCGCAATAAATCCTACGTTTCAAGATGCACATGATACAGAAAACGCGCCACAGTTGGGATACGGTATAGTCCTTACAAAATATACCGGGCGTGGTGGAAAAGCTGGAACAAGTGACGCTTCAGCCGAATTCGTTGCAAAAGTCAGAAAAGTCCTTAACAGAGCTTCAGTGAACTGGCAAACAGGAATCCTTGGTGAAGTAGACCGTGGTGGTGGTGGGACTGTGGCAAAATTCTTTGCAGAAAAGGGCATGGATGTCCTCGATGCAGGACCAGCGCTTTTAGGAATGCATTCGCCTTTTGAAATCGCCTCAAAGGCCGATATTTACGAAACATACAGGGCTTATAAGGCATTTTTGGAGATGCTAAATAACGCATGAAAATAGATTGCAAACCAAATGAAGTGGCTCGAAGAATAATTCAAGCCTTCCCGAGAGAGTACAATGAAAGAGACCCTTTTCGGGTTCTGGTAAATACAATACTCAGCCAGAGAACCCGTGACGAGAACACCGATGAAGCTTCAAGGCGGCTTTTTTCAAAATATAAAGGTCCAGCCTCCATTGCAAATGCGAGAGCAGAGGATCTTTATGAACTCGTTCGCCCGGCTGGTATGTACAGGCAAAAGGCTGAGCGCATTGTCTCAGTCGCCAGAGAGCTGTTAAAACGTTATCAAGGAAAAGTTCCTTCGGAAATTCACAAGCTCCTTGAACTTCCGGGCGTCGGAAGGAAGACCGCAAATATAGTTCTGAATGTCTCATTCGGGATCCCAGCTCTTGCCGTAGACACCCATGTTCACAGAATCAGCAACAGACTTGGCTGGGTAAAAACAAAAATGCCAGAAGATACCGAGCGGGAATTGACGAACCTTTTGGAAGAGGAACTTTGGGGGCCTATAAACGGTTCTATGGTCGAGTTCGGAAGAAAACTCTGCAAACCCAGAAAGCCTCTGTGTGATAACTGCCCTGTGAAACAGTGCTGTGATTCATATCTTGCTTCTAAAAACTCTTATTGAAAGACGATTGATGATGAAAATTGTAACAAGCACAATTATCACCAGAAGCGAGCTTAGCAACCTCGCTTCTGGAACGTGCTTACTCGAAAGCATACGATAGATAGCGACTGTTATGGTGGGCGCTCTATCGCTACCCAGTATAAGCGAACCGCTGAACTCACCCATGGAAATGGCGAACGTGATTGCAAAACCTGTTGCAATAGCAGGTTTTAAAAGGGGAATAGCTATGTATCGTAGTATTTGACAGAATCTTGCACCATCTATTCTGGCAGCTTCGATTATTGCTGAATCAAAAGATGCCATTTCGGCGTGAAAGAGGTTTATAACTACAGGAAAGGAAACCACCGTATAAAGGAGAACCATACTCATTTGTGGGGGAAGATTCCTGTATGCGATGATGTATCCCAGAGCCAGAATGGCTGGTGTTATGGAAATGCTGATAAGAGAAGTCAGCCTTACCGAGATGTTTTCAAATTTCGAGTTGCGAGCGCTCCAGCTAATGATAAAGGAAATTGCAGTAGCCAAAAATGCGGCAATCAGAGACAATCTCAGTGAGCGAAAGATGGTATTCAGAATCGAAGTGCCCAGGATTTCAACCCGACCAGCGCTGAATAGGTTGACAATCTTATCGAAGAAAAAACGCGATCTTCTGAAATCATAGAAAGAGCCAAACACACCACTAAAAACCGGTAGCCATTCAAAGAGTAGATAAAGCAAAGCTACAGATGAGAATAATCCTCCTTTGTAGATAATTCTATTTCCTATTGGCAAAGAGATCCTGGATTCAAAGAAAGTCCCGAAAAAACCAAATGCAAATATGAAGAGAAATTGAATAAGGGCAAGCCCCATTGCCACTTCTGGCCTGGCCAGCAATTTAAGGTACATATAGATGGCGACTTCCAGGGTTGCGTATTGCGAGCCGCCTAATATTAGCACAACCGCAAAGGACGTGAAGCAATAGGAAAAGGTAAGGATCAACGAACTCAATACCGCAGGCACTATCAAAGGCATTTCCAGAGACCAAAAAAGTTTGATTTTTGAAGCCCCATCGACTTTTCCGGCTTCTATGATTTCAGCAGGAAGGTTTTTAAGAGCATTTCCCACAATTCTTACTGTAATGGGCGAATTGTAAAAGGTATGCCCGAGCAAAATCGCGCTAAAACTGTACAGAAATTGTTTCCGCCCAATGCCTACTAAACTTAGAAAATTGTTTAAAATCCCGTATCTGCCTAACAGAACCAAAAAGCCTACAACCATTGAAATTCCTGGTAAAAAGAATGGGATATAGGTGGTGTAATATAAAAGGGAACTCAGGCTATTGTTATGCCTTGAATAGTAATACGCGGCAGGCAAACCTGCCGCGAATGCCAAAAAAGTACTCAGGACAGCCTGAATCAATGTGAATTTCAAAATGCTCAAGACCGAGGGAGTCTTTAAGACATCAAGAAATTTCTCTATATCTCCAATGCCAAATGTTATCGTCAAAGGCAGAACGATAAAAAGGAACAGAAACAAAAAAGCTACCCAAAGAGCCAGAAAAGAATGGCGCATCAATATATTGCTCTTTCCCATAAATTGATTATCTTTTCCACATCCACACTTTTAACAGTGACAACTTCCTTTGGTATTAGTGCGTATTCAAAGGATTCTGGCATTTGGGTCTCAACTACCGGAAACATCCATTGATTTAGGGGAATGTGCGCCTGAGCTTCCGGAGAAATGAGGAACTCGATGAACTCCTTTGCCAATTCCTTTTTTTCACTCCACTTAACAATGCCCGCACCCTCAATCTGCACATACCCTATATTTCCCGGAATCAACGTACCATAAGACACCTCACCGTAATACTCATAGGAATATGCACCATCAGTGGCATAGCTAACCATCATAGGCGCTTCTCCCGCTTCAAATTTCTCAAAGGCATCGTCCCATCCGAGAGTAATAGTCAACACGGATTTCTTGAATTTCTGCCAGAAATCGAGGAATTCGTCACCATACAGCGCATATGTCCACATCAGGAACGCCAGACCTGTGCTTGAAGTCCTCGGATCTTCTATAATGATGCTCTTTTCAAATTCCTTCTTGGTTAGATCATCCATAGAAGAGAGGGATAACTCCCCAAGTTCATTCCTGTCATAAATGAGGGCTATGGCTCCATAATCATATGGAGTAAGTCTCCACAAAGGATCAAAAATAAGGTTTAAATCCCGTATCAATCGAGCATTGTCTGGAAGGTAACTTATGAATAAGTCTTCCTCGAAAGCCCTTTCTGCAAGAAGGTTGTCAATTCCGATCACAATATCCACATCGGTTTTTCCCTTTTCTGAAATCAATTTTGCTAAAAGCGCTCCTGCGTCTCCAAAGGTTTTAACCAGGACGTTCACTCCTGTTTTCTCCTCGAAAAGCGGAAAAGCTTCCCTCGCAAAGGGTAAAAGGCTGTCATAAGTATAAACAACCAGTTCTTCTCCTAACAGAAAAACCGAAATAGCCAAAAACAACAGAACTAAAAGCCTTTTCATATTAAACACCTCCAAAAAAAAACCGTCCTAGGGACGGCGCAACCACAGCCTTCCTTCGCCGGTATTATCCGGATCAGGTTCAAAGGGTCTGCGCCGCACGCACTCTCAGCCGATAAGGCTCCCCCGGCAGCTATATTATATCACCTGTTCTTAAGGTTGACCGGCTACATTTTTAGAGAAATGAGATTCTTTTTTCTAAAAAGAATGATAAAATTCGAAGGTATAGGCGAGGAGAAAATCATGTCAAAAAAACTGATATACACAAAAGATCCCCTTAATTGGTTAGGACTTAACATAAGGGAATTTAAAAGAACAACAGTTATAATCTTCCCCACTGAAAAAATGCTCAATCGTTTGCTGGAAAAGCTTCCAGAAGAAATTTCTATTGACCCCTTTCCATCTCACGATGTTTTTCCCTTTGAGGAGATTAACACTTCCTTTGGCGTAAGAAGTGCCAGATTAAAACTTTTAAGAAAGCTCATAAAGAAGCAAGTTTCCATCATAGCCACGACTATGCATTCTTTTCTCAGAAAAACAATACCTCCGGACATCTTAAAAGGCAAACTCCTTTACCTTGCACCGGGTAGTGAATTCAAACTGAGTGCATCTTTACTGCAAGCTTTTGGTTATGAGAGGGTCTTCACCGTAACGGAGCCTGCCCAATTTTCTATCAAAGGGGGAATAATAGATATCTTTGTTCCCGGTGATGATTTTCCTGTCAGAATAGAAGTTTTTGATAGCGTGATTGAGTCCATACGGAACTTCGACCCAATATCACAACGCAGCATCTCGCGCCTTGAAAACTTTGAATTTATACCGGGCACAGAAGCTATGGGGTTAGACGAATATCTTGAACTTGCACAGACCAGGATAACTTACGCGGAAACCCAGACAGCCGCAAAGGCCAGCTTCAAGCTTGATGGGAATTGCAACCTTGATACAGTATCGGGCCTGTTTTATAAATCTCAAAGCATTCTTGCGGATTATTTGCCTGAAGAAGTATCTTATATATTCATAGAGCCCGACAAAGGCGTCGATGAGTTTTCACGGCTTGAAAGAGAAGTATTGGAAATACTCGATGATAGGCCGGTAGAGAAGTTTCTATACAGGAGATTTTCGGGAATAAAACCTGAATACTTCTTCAAATTGAGCGATTACATTATTCTTGACAGCCATGAGCCTATTTTTTTAGATTGGGACTCCTCTGTGGAAGAAGAAAGTGGTAGGGTTTTACCGGAGAGGAAAAAGAAAAAGCGTGAATTCATCCCGGTTACTCCTCTTATAGACTGGACCGAACTGGAGATAGGAGACTTTGTGGTCCATAAAGATTACGGAATAGGACGCTATCTGGGGGTAAAAACCATTTCGTCATCTCTGGGGACACGAGAGTATTTGACTCTCGAGTATAGAGAGGGAACGAAGCTTTACGTGCCCATTGAGCGAGTTGATAGGGTTCATAAATACATTGGGCAGGAAGAAGGAGTTCAACTCAATTCGCTCAAAGGCCAGCGGTGGTCAAAACAAAAAAGATCAGTTGAAAAGGAAGTAAGAAAGAGAATCAAAGAGCTTGCTGCTTTATACGCTGCAAGAGAAAACACGTTGGGAATTACCTTAAAGGGAGACTCTGAACTTGAAGAGAAGCTCAAGGATAGCTTTCCTCATGTTGAAACGGAAGACCAGCTTAGAGCCATTGAGGAAGTCTTGAATGATCTGGCTCAAATTAAGCCAATGGATCGACTTGTAAGCGGCGATGCCGGTTTTGGAAAGACAGAAGTCGCCATTCGTGCTGCCTTCAGAGCAGTTGTTTCGGGAAAACAGGTCGCTGTCCTTGTTCCTACAACTGTGCTTGCCAGACAGCATTTCGAGAGCTTCAGCTCCAGGTTATCGCCCTTGGGTGTTTCCGTTAAACTGCTTGACCGCTACACAACGGGGAAAGAGCGAGAGAATCTTCTCATGTTACTGAAAAAAGGGTTGATAGATGTTGTCATTGGCACCCACAGCCTTCTTTCTGACTCCGTTCGTTTTTACGACCTTGGTCTGGTGATAATAGACGAAGAACAGCTTTTCGGGGTTATGCAAAAAGAGCACTTTAAAAAATTGAGGTTAAAGGTCAACGTTCTTTCCATGAGCGCAACTCCAATTCCCAGAACGCTTTATATGGCTTTGTCAGGATTGAGGGAGCTATCTGTTATTGCAACGCCTCCTGCCGGCAGGATAGGTGCAGAAACTTATGTTGGACCGAGGAATGATAAATTGATAAGGACAGCTGTTTTAAGAGAAATCAATCGAGGTGGCCAGGTGATCTATGTTCACAATAGAGTTCGTGAACTGGCTGATCTTCACGAAATCTTGAAAAGATTGCTCCCAGAAGTCTCTATAGGCATGGCTCATGGGCAAATGGGCAAGAAGCAATTTGAAAAAGTAATAGGTGACTTCTACGATGGAAATCTCGATATGCTCCTTTGCACAACAATAATAGAAAGTGGAGTGGATATCCCCAGAGCAAATACCCTGATTGTGGATGACTCACAGAGATATGGCCTTGCACAGCTTTATCAGCTTCGTGGGCGTGTAGGCAGGAGCGACAGGAGGGCATTCGCGTACTTTTTATATGATGTTAAGAATCTTTCCCCACAATCCAGAGAAAGGCTAAAAGCATTGAAAGAGTTCTCCGGGCCGGGAAGCGGATTACGGCTTGCCATGAGAGACATGGAGATAAGGGGTATCGGTGCCTTGTTGGGAAGCGAACAGTCAGGAAACATTTCTTCCGTAGGTCTCTACCTTTATCACGAAATGCTGGAAAAAGCGGCAAAAGAGATCCTCGGCAAATCCTTCGAAAAACAGGAAGTGAAGGATACCATTGACACGGAAATAAAAGGGATATATTATGATATGATAATTCCCGAGTCGTATGTGGAAGATTCCATAGAACGTTTGAAAATATACCGCAGAATTGCCACTGCGAGAAGAGTTTCAGAGCTGAAAGAGCTTTACTCTGAACTAATAGACAGGTTTGGAGCCGCTCCAAAAGAAGTGCAGTCGCTCTTTAAAGTTGCCAGAATAAGGCTTATCGCTCATAGAATGGGTATAAGGCTCGTTCAATATGACAATGACTCTGAATATCTAAGGTTGGAGTTTGCCGATACGAGAGGTTTCGAAAATCTAAATTCTAGCAACTTCAAGATTATATTCAATGAAAGGGAGTCCTCTGCTTTTGTGTATGGAGTCAGATCAAGGCTCGTTATGGAAACGCTAAACAAGCTGCTTTCAGGAGATGGGAAAGATGATTTTTGATCCGATTTGTGCTGTTGCCACGCCAAAAGGCTTTTCAGCCCTTGCTGTGATAAGATGTTCCGGTGCAGGGGTATGGGAAAAAGTTACGCCTTTTCTAAAACTGGACAGGATAAAGCCCTGGCGGCTTAATCTTACCAATTTCACTGTTGACGGTGAGCTCATCGATGAACTCACAGCAGTGTTTTACAAAGCCCCTATGTCTTATACGGGCGAAGACATGGTCGAATTGATCACACACGGAAGCCCCATAGTTCTAAAACTCATCATGGAATCCTTGTTCAAAGCGGGTTTTAGAGAGGCATTGCCCGGAGAATTCACGAAACGAGCCGTAATGAACGGAAAAATGGATTTGCTGAAAGCAGAATCAATTGAAGTGCTTGTGGAGGCAAAGACCAGAAAAGCCCATGAAGCTGCGGCATTCATCTATCAAGGGAAACTGGGGAATACAATTGATGACATCAGGCAGCTCTTAATTAGGGCGATGGCAGAAATCGAAGTGGAACTGAATTATCCAGGTGAAGTTGAAGCTTCAACAGAAATGGTTCACAACCTGCTTCTGGAAGCGAAGAAACGCCTTGATGAGCTGGTCGCGCACGGCGAAAATGGAATTTCGCTTACAGAGGGAATAAGAACGGTGATAGCTGGTAGGCCGAACGTCGGCAAATCTACGCTTTTGAATGCGCTGCTCAGAAAGGATAGGGCAATTGTCACAGATATTCCCGGTACAACTCGAGATACCATTGAGGAAGCTCTCAGCATCGATGGCACATATTTTAAAATAATAGATACAGCTGGAATCCGAAAATCCGACAATCTTGTTGAGAAACTGGGGATAGACAGGAGCATACGAGAAATCGAGCAGGCTGATCTGGTTGTTTTCATGGTTGATCTAACCGATCCGGGACAGGATCTTGAGCTATTCGAATCGATTAAACCCAAACTCAAACGCTATGTGCTTCTGGGCAACAAGCTCGATCTGGCGAAGAAGTGCCCTGAATCTGTTGAACTGTGCATTAGTGCAAACTCAAGCGAATTTCTCAGAAGCGTTGAAGAGAAGATGCTTGAAAAAGTCGCTGACATGCTGAATCCTTATGAAGGTGAGTTGTTCATTACCGAAAGACAGAAAGCCCTTAGCTATAAGGCTCTTGAATTTCTCAACGAAACAGTGAATTCCCTTACGGGTGGAATTACCATGGACATAGTGTCCTCATTTCTTCATCAGACAGTAAAAATTCTTGATGAGCTCACTGGAAAGCACCTTCAGGAAGATTTGCTTGACACCATATTCAAGAATTTCTGCGTGGGAAAATGAAAGTGGTGATTATATGTTTGCCTTTATTTCGCTATTTTTGATTGCTCTATCGAGAATATCGTTGAACCCGCTTCCGTATTTCTTTGTCACCGAGGGATTAATGATATTGCTTGTAATCACGAGAAAGCGCTTTGAATACTGGGTTCTGATTCTTATTACAGTTTTTCCATTGTCCTTCGAGGCTGTGGCTTTATTTATGAACGCAGGAAAGTTAGGACATATTTTTGGAACGATTACCTCGACAATTACCGCTTTCCTTGGTCTTATGGATGAAATGCCCAGAGAAAAGCTCATAAGAAAGATAAAGTTGAAAGGCAGAAAAAACAGGCAAAAAGTCAAAACGCTCATGTTCACCTATGGAAGGATTGCTAAATTGGAGAAAATCCAGATGAGCACAACTCACGCGCTTGTAAGCGGTGATAAACTGTATTTCAGCTTGAGGATGCCCTTTGAAGGCGAGACGCTCATGTCAATACCTTTGAAAGAACTCAAAGAGGTAGCCGTACAACAGGTCATTTCGGAAGTCACTCCTTACCTACCGAGAACGAGAGACCTGTTCATTCCAATAAAAAACATCAGAAGCATTGGAAAGCCAAAGCACATGGATTATTTCCTTGTATTGAGAACCGCTGACAACATCTGGACTTTCTATGAAGAACCTGAAACGTTGCTAAATTTCCAAAAAGAAATAGAAACAGCGATGGAGAAATAAAAAAGGGAGAGCTCGCTCTCCCTTTTTGAATTAGAGTTTTTTAATGCGCCCTTTATTTCCTGGCCAGTTTTATGCCCGATTCGATTGCTTTAAGGTTTAGCTCAATGAGTGCAGCTTTTTTTCCTGTCAGTTTTTTTCTGAGAGCTTTTTCGACACTTTCTACTGTTACCGCACCTGTTTTCTCTATATATGCTCCAAGCATGACCATGTTGGAAATCTTTGTGCTTCCGATTTCTTCAGCAACTTTATTGGCATCGATCTTCACAAGGTCTATATCCTGTCTTTTGGGTTCTCTGTCGACAACAGATGTGTTCAGTATTAACAGCCCATTTTCTTTGAGAGAGGGTTCAAATTTCAACAACGAGGGAATATTCATTATTATTAGTTCACCTGGGGTATCGGTAACCGGTGATCCGATAGGCTCATCGTTAATCACCACAGTGCAATTGGCTGTACCACCGCGCATTTCCGGGCCGTAGGAAGGAAGCCAGGTGCTGTGTTTATTGTCGTACATAGCAGCAGTGGCAAGTATCTGACCAAGAAGCATAATACCCTGTCCGCCGAACCCAGCAGCTATTAAGATATTTTCGCTCATTTAAGCTCACCTACCTTGTCAACAAAGACACCTAGCGGATATTCTTTTTTCATGTTTTCATTTAGCCAGTTAATTGACTCAACCGGGCTGAGACCCCAATTAGTAGGGCAGGTAGAAAGAACTTCAACCAGTGAAAAGCCCAATCCTTTAAGCTGAGCAGTAAAAGCCTTCTTAATAGCCTGCTTCGCCTTCCTGACCTCAGCAGGCGAACTAACCGCTACCCTTTCAAGATAGGCGACTCCTGAAAGCTCTTTCAAAACTTCGCTAACGTGTATAGGGTAACCTTCTCTCTCTATCTCCCTGCCATAAGGAGAAGTCGTTGTCTTCATGCCCAAAAGGGTGGTGGGAGCCATCTGCCCGCCTGTCATGCCGTATATGGCATTGTTGATAAAAATCGTTGTGATTTTCTCACCCCTGTTGGCGGCGTGTATTATTTCAGCTGTACCTATTGCGGCCAAATCGCCATCCCCCTGATATGTGAAAACAACTCTATCGGGCATTGCGCGTTTCATCCCGGTGGCTACTGCTGGAGCTCTTCCATGAGCGGCAACCGTCCCATCAACATCAAAGAAAGTATAAGCAAATACAGAGCATCCAACAGGTGCTACCATCAATGTTTTGCCCTGTATACCGAATTCGTCAATAACCTCAGCTATCAATCTGTGAACAATTCCGTGATGGCATCCCGGGCAGTATGTGAATTCTTTTTTGGAAAGAGATTGGGGTTTTTTAAATATCGCCTTCGCCGCCATCTCACTCACTCCTCTCAATAATCTTTTTTAACTCCCGCAGCACTTCTTCAGGAGTGGGGACGACACCGCCAGTTCGCCCATAGAAATTAACATCTATCTTACCATTCACTGCCAGTTTTACATCTTCAATCATCTGACCCATAGACATCTCAACAGTGAGCAGTACCTTTTTGCCTTTTGCAAAAGATTCCAGCTCCCTGTACGGGAAAGGCCACAATGTTATTGGCCTGAAAAGGCCGACTTTCAAGCCTTCTTTTCTTGCCAATTTTACAACAGTACCCAAAATTCGCGCCATCGTACCGTATCCGACAAGTAAATACTCGGCATCTTCTATCATTTCTGTGTCATATCTAACTTCTTTTGCTTCTATCTCACGATATTTTTTTTGATATCCCAGATTCATTTTCTCCAGATTCACCGGATCAATATCAAAAGATGTTATCTTATGCGGTTCTCTGCCTTCACAACCCTGCATTGCCCAGGAACTGTGGTCTGGAAGGGTTTTTAAATCTCTGAATTCAGGAAACTCTACAGGCTCCATCATTTGTCCAAGCATACCGTCAGCGAGAACAAGCACAGGATTTCTGTATTTATCAGCAAGGTCAAAGGCAAGCTGGACCAGATCAACAGCTTCCTGAACAGATTTTGGAGCAAGAACGATTAAACGGTAATCGCCATGACCTCCGCCTTTTGTTCCCTGAAAGTAATCACTTTGCGCAGGTTGAATGTCACCCAGTCCTGGACCACCACGCACAACATTGATAAACACGCTGGGTAATTCTGCGCCTGCTATATAAGAAATTCCCTCCTGCATAAGACTGAACCCGGGGCTGGAAGTTGAAGTCATGACTCTTGTTCCGGTGCTCGCTGCACCATATATCATATTTACAGCGGCAACTTCACTTTCGGATTGCAGAAAAGTTCCTTCAACTTCCGGAAGCCTTCTTGCCATATATTCTGTGAGTTCTGATTGCGGCGTAATGGGGTATCCGAAATAGAGTCTACAACCGGCTCTTATGGCAGCTTCACCCATAGCCTCGTTTCCTTTAACCATTACTTTTTCAGCCATACTTCTTCCCCCTTCATCCTTTTACTTCGACATTCTCACGGTAGACAGTTATTGCAGTATCTGGACACATCATATAGCAGAAACCGCAACCAATACAGTTTTCTTTGTCTACCTGAGTTGCGGGATGGTAACCTTTGCTGTTAAAATGGTCAGCAAAGTCCAGCACTTTTTTTGGGCAGACACTTATGCACAGTCCACAACCCTTACAACGTTCTTCGTCAATTTCAACGAAATTTTTCGGCATATTCAACCCTCCCAAGGTGTTTTGAGAAATTTTTTTATTCTAAAAACCGAAAATTTTTCAGAATTGAAATGCAAACCATTCATAACCACTGTTGCTAAAACAGGTATATTGGTTTGCCTGGATACTTCGCTTACAAAGGCCTCGCCATATTGAATGTTTTCCAGTGTGGTCTCGTTGCCGAGATTTGAGTTGTTAATAAGGTAATCAATTTTTCTTCTGGATACTCTGGATAACCTGTGTATATGATCAATCGTTTTCTCAACGGTGTCTGTAAAAGGCCTGTAAGGATTGAGCACAAAATATGTCCGTACATCCTTTCCTTTTAAAGCGACTTTTAATGAACTAAGCACAATTGCACCATCGTCATTGCCACCGACATCGATGATGAGAGAATATTTCTCGTTGGAAATATAACCATAAACAGCTGCTGTTATTATTGGTAGATCTGCATGCATCAATGAGCTATGTGGCGCAATGAGTTTTATTCCCATGCGCTCCAGCTCTTTGAAATAATCTCTCGATCTGAAATAGGGGCTGATAACATCTATATCAGCAAGGGCAACGTGTTCGTATTTTTCCTTCAACTCCAGAGCCACATTTAATGAAATCTCAGTTTTTCCGCTCCCAAACATACCCATAAAAATAGATATTCTACTGTCAAACATCTTTTCACCTCAATAAGTCTTAGCTACTTCTTCCCCTTTTAACACCCTGCTTGCTGCAAGAGCCAGGGCAAGCTCTTCATCACCACCGGGGACAACTTCAACCGGGGCAATAAAGGATACCTTTTCGCTTATCCAGGGCACTAAAAAACTGTTATCATATGCCAAACCACCGGTTAGAATAATCAAATCCACTTCGCCCTTGAGAGCTGCCGCCATTTTGCCTATCCATTTAATTATCTGATAACACATACCCCGATAGTATAATTCCAGTTCTTTGTTTCCTTCCCTTAGTTTTTGCTGTATCATAGTGCAATCGTTAGTGCCCGTATAAGCTACTAAGCCCCCTTTGCCTTTTATCAGCTTTTTGATTTCGCTCTTAGTGTACTTTCCACTGAAACAGAGCTTTATGAGTTGAGTCAAAGGAAGGGTTCCGGATCTCTCGGGTGTATAGGGACCATCACCATTAAGTGCATTGTTCACATCAACAACCCTGCCTTTTTCATGGGCACCTATTGAAATGCCTCCACCCATATGCGCAACGACAAAATTCATTTCCTCGTACTTTTTACCGTATTTTTGGGCAACAGAGCGGGCAACAGCTTTTTGATTCAGCGCGTGGAAAATCGATTTCCGTTTAAAATCTGGATGTCCGGTAAATTTAGCCACTTCTTTCATCTCATCGACTACAACAGGGTCTGCTATAAAAGCAGGGATTCCACTTGCGGTCCCGGCAAGTTCTTTTGCCAGTATCGCTCCAAGGTTAGAAGCATGTTCGCCGTATCTTGCCTCTTTGAGATCCTCAACCATTTTTTCATTTACATGATATGTCCCGCCTTGCAGTGGCTTTAAAAGCCCTCCTCTGCCAACAATGGCATCAAATTCTTTCAGAGAGTATCCCTTTTCATTGAGAAACTCGAGAATCAACTCTTTTCTGAAGTCCTTCTGCGAATAAAGGTTGTGATATCCCGAGAGTTCCTCCGCAGAATGCCTTATAGTTTTCGTTTCCACAATTCTTTCATCTTCAAAAATAGCGAGTTTTGTCGAAGTTGAACCGGGGTTGATTACGAGTATCCTCACTTTGAGCCCCCCTTTGAGATAATTACGTTCAGGGCGATAGACAGCAGTTTGGTTTTATCTGAATCAGCCCTTGAAGTTAATATAATAGGAACTTTCCCACCCATTATGGTGCTTGCCACAAGCGCTTTGCCGAGAAAAACCATGGCTTTGTAGAAAATATTTCCCGCTTCTATATCAGGCATCACAAGGATATCTGCTTTGCCTGCTACCGGGCTTTCAATTCCCTTATGTTCTGCCGCTTCAATTGATACGGCATTGTCAAGAGCTAACGGGCCATCTATTATGACATCTGGAATTTGATGGCGCTGCGCCATTTTTGAAAGGACAGCAGCTTCCATTGTCACCGGCATCTTTTCGTTAACCACTTCTATGGCACCTAACACAGCTACTTTGGGAGTTTTTATCCCCAATGCAATTGCTACTTTAGTGGCATTTACAATGGAATCTGCTTTTTGCCGGAGATCGGGAGCTATTACCATGCCCGCATCAGTAACAACAAGCAATCTATCAAAGTCGGGAATTTCAAAGACACTCACAAGGTTCATCGTTCGGCCTGTTCTGAGACCGTATTCTTCTTTAAGATAGACACTCAACAAATCTCCCGTTTTTACTTTCCCCTTCATGAGCAAATCAGCTCGACCGGTTGCAATAGCCTCGACTGCTGCCGCAACAGCTTCAGCGGAGCTATTGGCAGGTATTATTTCATATCCTCTGGTCAAACCAATTTCAGAACACATTCTTTCTATACTTGAAGCATTGCCGAAAAGCTGAAATTCCGCAAGCTCATTATCAATGGCTGCCTTAACCGCTTTTAAGACCACCTTGTCTTCGGCAACAGCAACAGAGACCTTCTTTTTGCTCCCCTGTGCCAGATTTAGAAGGGAAGAAAGCTTTCTTATCATAATATCCCCTCCAGAGAAAGGTGCTTTGCTTCTTCTTCACCATTAAGAACTCTTTCAGCTCCCTGAGCCAAAGATAGTAATTCATTGTCCCCGGGCTTTACCACCACAAGGCCAAAATTAGAGATGTAAGACTTTATTCTCTCGACAAAGTCAGAATTATAAGCCATTCCTCCTGTAAGAATTATTGCATCGATATCTCCGCCGGCGATAGCACAAAGACCCCCTATTTCCTTTGCGATTTGATATATCATCGCATCCAGCACTTGCTTTGCATAATTGTCATACTTTGATTTATCAAGTACTTCACGTAAATTATCTGTTCCCAGATAAGAGATAAGGCCACCTTTGCTGGAATAACGTTTTATCAATTCTTTCTCTGTGAATTCTCCGCTAAAAGCTTTTTCAACCACATCACCCACAGGGAGGTCGCCTGTTCTGTTTGGTCCAAAAGGGCCTTCATCCTTGCTATTGTTCACATCTATCATCTTCCCTTTTGCTTGCAAACCAACTGAGATACCACCGCCAAGGTGAGCTATGACAAAGGTAAGATCTTTTATGTCGGATCCCATTTCTTTAGCTACTTCTCTTGCTACAGCTTTCATGTTCAACGCATGAAAAAGACTAAGGCGTTTGAGCTGTGGTATTCCGCTTAATCTGGCTTCAGGGCAAAGTTCATCCACAGAAACAGGATCGGTTATAAATACAGGAATTTTCTCTTTTGAAAGCGCCATACCTATTGGAGCGGCATAATTTGAAGGATGGTCAAACATTGACTTTTGAAGCAGATATTGAACCATATCTTCATCCACTTGATAGGTGCCACTTTCAAGGGGAGGTAATATTCCCCCTCTACATGCTATGGCGTCGAAATCCTCTGTCCTGTAACCATTTTTTTCCAGAAATTGATTGATGGTCTTAGATCTGGATTCTACCTTTTGCAGAATACTCATGTTTTCTTCTTCTTCGGGAGAGTGCTTTACGTATTCTTTTCTTATCAGCGTATTATTTTCATATATCCCGAGCTTGGTTGATGTTGACCCGGGATTTATGACCAGTATTCTCATCCTTCTCCCCCCTTAGAGCAGTCCTTTTTCTTTTCCATACTCTACGACAGTCTTTTTAAGCCTCTTTACTCCTTCAATGATATTTTCCTCTGAAGGAAGGCAGAAAGAAAGACGCATGGAGTTGTCACAACCGCCGCCTATTGAGAAAGCTGAACCCGGAATGAACAGTACTCCGTTTTTCTTTCCAGATGCCATCATTTCCATGGTGTCGTAACCTTCGGGTAATGTCAACCAGATAAACAATCCACCCTGTGGTCTTGTCCAGTGGACACCTTCCATATCTGCGAAATTTCTTTCCAGTTCTTCAAGCATGAGATCTTTTTTCTTTCTATAAATCTCTATTGTTGGTTTCAAAAGTTCTTTAAGGTCGTACTTTTCAAGAAATCTTCCAGCAATGCGCTGTGTAAGGCTTGGTGAGCAAAGGTCTACAGCCTGTTTTGCCATAACCAGTTTCCTTATCAAAATTTCATGCCCGATGACAAATCCCAATCTCATTCCGGGTGAGAGAACCTTGCTGAAGGTTCTCAGCAACAAAACCCTGTTTTTTCCAGCCATCTTAAATAGGGATGGAAAACCTTCGCCTTCATAACGCAAGTCGCCATAGGGATCATCTTCAATTATTAACAGGTCATACTTTTCCGCCAGTTCGATTATCTTCTTTCGGCGTTCGAGATTCAATGTGACCCCTGCCGGATTGTGGAAGTTGGGAATTACATATATGAATCTGACTTTGCTTATTTCCCCTTTTTTATCGAGTTCCAGAAGCTTCTCTTCCAGTAAATCGGTATCAATGCCATCTTCAGATAGAGGCAGATCTATATGATTCATAGAATTCATGGAGAAAGCACTTGCAGCACCAAGGTAGACGGGTTTTGAAACAAAATATTTGCTCTCAGAATCGAGCAAAATAGTTGAAAGCAAGTAAAGAGCGCTTTGTGAACCAACCGTTATGAGCAAGTTATCCTTTGTGAGGCCTTCGATGTTATCGTTTCTCTTTAAAAAATTTATATATGCTTCTTTTAGAACATCGTCTCCTTCAGTAGGACCATATTGTAAAGAAAAAGCGAATTCATTTTCTAATACATCCTTGGCTACTTCTGAAAGTTTGTATCTTGGAAAAGTTTTGGGATCGGGAACACCTCCCCCAAAGGAGATCATTCCGGGGACGTTGACATCCTTAAGCAATTCTCTGATGATTGATGAAGTGAGTTTCTGACCTATTTTTGAAAATGCGAATTTTTTCATACACATACCCCCTGATAAAATATTGGTATTCTTTTTCATCAAATGGTAAAGCAATTTGATGCCATAATGAAAAATATAAGCGTTAACCTTCTAAAGTGTGCTTTGATAAAATTGTTCAGAAAAACAGGATGTATAGAAGCTCCCGTTTGCTGAAATGCATTGCATGCAACATTTTGCAAACGTGAAAACTATTGCAGGGGGTCTTATCATGGTTTTTTTGTACGGTAGTGTGGTACTGGTTCTTATGGCCGTTGTCTATTATTTTCTTGTATCTGGCAAGATGGACAAAGCCGCCAGTGCCTTTGCAGGTGGCGCAATTCTGCTTTTTTTGACTGCAATACTGAATAACGCTTTTCCTGATGCACTTCCTGAAGGTGTAAAAAACTTGAATCTCGAAAATTTGAGCAGTTTTGTTGATTTCAAGACCCTGGGGCTTTTAGTGGGAATGATGATTATGCTCCCCTTTATAGAGGAATCCGGCTTTTTCCAATTTATGGCCGTTACGGTAGTTAAAATGAGCCGGGGAAATTTCAAGCTTTTGTATATTCTTACTTCTTTGATTGTCGGCGTTGCATCTGCTTTTCTAAACAACGTGAGTACGGTTATGGTCTTTGTTCCGGTTGTTCTTGCAGTTACTGATGCTTTGGAAAAAAATCCTTTCCCTTTTCTCATCATGATAATACTTTCGGCAAATCTTGGAGGCACAGCCACTCTGATAGGCGATCCCCCTAATATGATAGTGGGTTTCGCAGCTGGGAAGAGCTTTAATGATTTTTTGAGCAATGTTTCCCCCGTAGTTATAATAACGCTGGTTACCGTCCTTATTCTCCTCTTGTGGAAAGAGGGCAAATACTTTAAACTCAATGATGAAGAGCAAGATACTTTGAAGAGGTTTGCCAACACAAACCCTTCATCACAAATCAGAGACTGGAAGATGTTACGCATATCGTTGACAATATTCGCTCTTGCATTGGTTGGCTTTACTTTGCCACCATCGTTAGGGATCGATCCAGCTTTAGTCTCTCTTCTGGCAGCAGCGGTTACACTTTTTGTTATGAAAGTCAACGGTGAAATGATGGAAAAGCTCTTTCACAAGATCGAATGGGGAACCATCTTTTTCTTCCTGGGGATGTTTACACTGGTTTACGGCCTTGAGGCTGTTGGTCTGATGAATGTCGTTGTGAATTTTCTTGTGAATTCGTTGCACAGTCCTTTGTTGTTGTTGATATTCGTTCTCTGGTTCCCGTTACTCCTTTCAAGTTTTGTCAGTGCCGTCCCGATGGTGATGATAATGGTTCCTATAATAAAGGGCATTATCGGAAATCCTGCGCTAGTATTCAGTGGAAATGTCGCTCTTTCTGATACGTTATGGTGGGCACTGGTCCTTGGAGCATGCTATGGCGGTAATGGAACGATAGTAGGTGCAGCTGCAAATATGGTAGTAACAGGCATGAGTCAAAAATTAAAAAGAGGGAAGCTGACCTTTTCAAACTATATGAAATACACATTCCCTTTGTTGATGGTATCCGGGATAATAGCAACGATGTTTGTGGTTATAAGATATTACTCAATACAAACTTAGCTTTAAGGGGGTGCATCTATGGTAAAAATGGTAAAGAAAAACTATCTTCTCGCTCCTGGACCAACACCGGTTCCAACGGACCTTCTTCTGGAAGGTGCACAGGAAACCATCCATCACAGAACACCACAGTTCAAAAAGATAATGGAAGAGGCTATTGAAGGTACTAAATATGTATTCCAGACAGCTGGAGATCTCTTCCTGCTGGCTTCTTCCGGCACCGGAGCCATGGAAATGGCAGTGGTAAATCTGGTGTCTCCTGGTGAAAAGGTAATCGTAATCGTAAGTGGTAAATTCGGAGAACGCTGGAAGCAGATCTGTGAAACTTATGGAGCAAATGTAGTTCCAATTGAGGTTGAATATGGTAATTACGTTGCTCCGGAAAAACTTGACGAAACACTAAAAGAACACCCGGATAGCACGGTTGTCTTCACAACGCTTAGCGAAACGTCAACAGGAACAGTCATGGACATTGAAGGCTTCGCCAGAGTATCCAAAGCCCACGGCAAATTGATTGTCGTTGATGCCATAAGCGGTCTAATTGCCCAACCTTTAAAAACCGATGAATGGAACCTAGATGTAGTTGTAGCGGGTTCTCAGAAGGGATTTATGCTTCCTCCGGGATTGGGTTTTATTACCTTCAGCGAAAGCGCCTGGGAAAAAGCAAAGACAAACAAAACACCGAGTTATTACTTCAATGCTTTCGCATACAAAAAGAACCCTGCTCCTTACACACCCGCTGTTAATCTTATTTATCAATTGAAAAAAGCAGTGGAGATGCTCAAAGAAGAAGGCATGGAAAACGTATGGGAACGTCACAGAATTCTTGCTGACGCTACCAGGGCTGGAGTTCAAGCTCTTGGCCTTGAGCTTTTCTCAAAACGCCCTGGAAATGTCTTGACCGCTGTAAAAGTTCCAGAAAGCATTGATGGAGCAAAACTCGTTTCGTTGATGCGTGATGAGTATGGCGTTACTATTGCTGGTGGCCAGGGAAGCATGAAAGGAAAAATCTTCCGAATTGCTCACCTGGGCTACATGTCAAAATTCGACACGATAATTGCCATTTCAGCTCTTGAGATGGCTCTCAGGAAATTAGGTTTTGATTTTGAGTACGGTACAGGCTTGAAAGCAGTTGAAGAGGTCTTTGAAAGGGAGGGGGTTTGATGTTTAGGCTTCATGCCAATGACCCCCTTTCAAAGGAAGCCATGGAATTGCTGAAATCTTCCGGGTTTTTTGAAATTACCGCAGAGCATTTTGATAAAGAAGAGCTCATAAAGAACATGGATGACATAGAATTTCTCGTTGTAAGAAGTGCGACAAAGGTAACCTCTGACGTGCTGAATGCGGGTAAGAAGCTGAAGGTTGTAGGGCGAGCCGGAACCGGCCTGGACAATATAGATACAAAAACAGCAAAGGAACTGGGAATAAAAGTCTACAACACTCCTGGTGCCAACGCCATATCTGTGGCCGAATTAGCCTTAGGTCTTCTGCTTTCACTGGTGCGCCATATTCCCCGTGGCACTCAAGGGCTTAAAGAAGGCAAGTGGGAAAAGAAGGTGTTGAAAGGGCACGAAATTTTCGGAAAAACCCTTGGCATTATTGGTTTCGGCGCAATTGGAAGAGAAGTGGCAAAGCGGGCAGCAGGTTTTGGCATGAAAATCATTGCCTATGATCCTTTTGTCGAAGAAACTGACCTTCCCGTACATTTGACAAAAGAGCTAAATAATCTATTAAAAGAAGCTGATGTGATTACTTTGCATCTACCCTTAACCGAAGACACTAAACATATTATCGGTGAAAGCGAATTTGCAAACATGAAAGATGGTGTTATAATTATCAATGCTGCCAGGGGTGGCATTGTGGATGAGCAGGCTCTATACAATGCTCTGATAAGCGGAAAAGTCTCAGGAGCTGCCCTCGATGTTTTTGAAGTTGAACCACCGATTGATGAACTGAGAAGGAAATTGCTGGGTCTGGACAATGTGATAGCTACCCCTCATATTGGTGCTAGCACTCACGAAGGCCAGACGCGTGTCGGAATACTGATGGCCAGGAAGCTAATTGAGGTCGCAAAAGAAATGAGTTCCTTATAAACCGCAAATGGAGGTGTAGTGATGAAGGTTTACGTTGACAAAGATGCTTGCATCGGTTGTGGAGTTTGTGAAGGAATCTGTGCAGAAGTGTTCAAGATGAATGATGAAGGAAAAGCCGAAGTAATTGTCTCTGAAACAGAGGCCACATGCGCCCAGGACGCAGCTGATTCCTGTCCTGTTCAAGCAATTAAAGTAGAATAGTTTCCGAAATTTTACCTAAATATTCGGGGGTGGTCGTTATGACTACCCCTTTTTATAGTGGAACACAAAAATTCCCCATTTTTATTGAATGTAAAATCTGGTATTATTATTTTAGCTTCAACTTCTTTGCTCTTTACTTTTCCTGTTGCGGTGCTTCAGGGTTACTATTCTTCGGAGGTTACTGTGTCGCATAGGATTATTAGAATACTCGAAAAAAAGCTCTCAAGGAAAACCTGGGACAACTGGTTTACGACTTTAGAGATCAAGGAAATTACGGGGGACAAGGTTATATTTCAGGTGGGGAACCTTTTCGTAAAAGACTGGCTTCAGTCGAGATATGGAAAGGTTATCCATCGTGCTATTCATGAAGCCCTTGGTAAGGATCTTGATTTTGAAATCGTTTACGAATCCCCTTCAAAAGAGGTTTTCGAATCAGATGAATATAAAGGCCCCCTTGTAAAAAAGAAACCCCTTATCTTATCCGAGCTGAATCCCGAATATACCTTTGAAAACTTTGTCGTTGGCACAGAGAACAGGGCTTTGTTTGAGATATCTCAGGAAATATGCAGAAAACCTGGCAAATTCAATCCCTTTTTTATCTTCGGTGGTGTCGGGCTCGGTAAAACACATTTGTTGCAAGCAATAGCGCACAGGGTGCTGGAACTGTTTCCAGAAAAAAAGGTCTTGTACATAACCAGCGAACAGTTTATGAATGACATGATAGATGCCATAAAAAGTGGGTCAATCAGGGATTTCAGATATCAATATCGGAAGAAAGCTGACGTGCTTCTTATAGACGATGTTCAATTTCTCATTGGCAAAGAAGGAACCCAACGTGAGCTGTTTCACACTTTTAACGAACTCCACGACGCCGGGAAGCAGATCGTAATTTGTTCTGACAGAACACCTGACGAGCTCAACGGTTTCCCAGACCGTCTAGTTTCGCGCTTTCAAATGGGCATGGTCATGGAAATCCTGCCACCTTCCCTTGAAACCAGATACGAAATCGCAAAGCGCCTTGCAAGAAGGGAATCAATCAATTTAGCCGATGATGTCGCAATGGAGCTCGCTCACAGGATCGATGGCAATTTAAGGCGGTTGCGGGGTGCGATAATAAAACTGATTGTTCAGAGCAGTATGTATAAAGAAAAAATTGATTTGTCCTTTACCAGGCAAATTATAAGCTCTTTCCAGACAGATATTACCGGGGTAAAACCCCTTACCGATGTTGATAGGTTGCTCAAAGCCATTGAAAAAGTTCTGGGCGTTTCCCGGGAAGAAATAAAGGGAACTTCAAGGACGAAGAATGTTGTAAAAGCGCGGCAGCTTTTCATTTACATGCTAAAGCAAGAATATGGCAAAAGCGTGCAGGAAATAGCAGAGATTGTCGGCAAGAAACATTCCACCGTTATTCATTCGGTGAAACAGATAAGCAAAAGCATCCTGAAAGACAACAAATACATCAAGGGATTGGTAGCTAAAATAAACAACACTGTTTCTACCGATTTTGCAGCCAGTTGATTTCATCTTTCTGGCTTCTTGACATGAGCTCTTCGACAGCTTGCCAGGGACTTTTGCCTTCAAAGATTACCTTATATACCTCACTCGATATGGGAAGTTCAATGTTAAAAACTTTCGCCAGTTCGTGGACAGCTTTGCTTGTGGGTACACCTTCTGCTACGGTTTTTCTCTTGCTGAGGATTTCATTTATATCCTTTCCTTTTGCCAGTTCTTCGCCAACAGCTCTGTTCCTGCTGTACTTACCGGTGCAGGTGACTATTAGATCTCCAATGCCAGCGAGTCCGCCAAAAGTTTCCGGCTTCGCCCCGAGACAGTTCCCCAGCCTTATGAACTCCACTATCGCCCTGGTTATCAGGGAAGCCTTGGTGTTGTACCATCCTCCCATGCCATCAATAATTCCTGCTGCTATCGCAATGACATTCTTTAGGGCTCCCGAGACTTCTACGCCCACCTGATCGTTATTGCTGTAAACTCTGAAATATCCTGTTTTAAAAATATCCCTCACAAATCTGGCATCTTCAATCCTTTCAGCAGCTGATACAACCGTTGTTGGAACTTCCCTTGCAACTTCATCGGCATAACTTGGACCTGAAAGTGTTACGCAACGAAAAGCGCCAAACTCCTTAAAGAGTTCTGAAGGTCTTTTTAATGAAGACAACTCTATCCCCTTAGAGAGGTTCACAACAGTTTTGCCACGAAGGTCCAGCCCTTCAAAAATCCTTCGTATGAATTGCACCGGGACGGCATTAAAGATTAGATTTGAAAAGCTAATGGCTTCTTGGATGTCACCGGTAAAAAGAATACCCTCAGGAAGAATTATATCTATGTAATAACTTCTCTTTGACTCCTTCAATTGATCCAATAAATCGTTTTCGCGAACCCAGAGAAGAACTTCATGACCACTGTTGGCAAGCACTTTAGACATTGCTGTTCCCCAGCTTCCAGCTCCAACAATGGCAATCTTCATTTTAATCCCCCTTTTCGAGTATCTCAGCCAGATTGAAAACGGCTTCTTTTACTGCCCTGGTTCTGAATGGAAGACCATGCCCGTTCAGCCTGACAATCCAGGCCCTTTTGCCAGGCTTTTTCTTTATTTCGATATAAAATTTCTGTTCAAAATCGCCATCCACAGCAATGGTTTCCACAAGGTATCTTTTATTAAACATATCCTGATATATATCTTTGTAGATATACACTACGTTGTTCTTCTTGAAGTGCTTGTTTATCGCCTCTTTCAAAGCTTCTTCGCTTATTTCTCCCTCGACCAAACGATGAGGCATTTCATCACCTCCACAAAGCCTTTCTATGCCTGGAGTTGAGATTTTCTTTCCGCGAACCCTGAATATGTCACGGTTTTCCCTCTTCCATTTTTGCTCATAGCGTGTGTTGACTCCTGTATTTGGATTTTTTGTGAGTTCAATTGCTTTGAAACAGCCCGTCGCTTCTGCGCTTCTCATGAAATCTGTTGCGAAGTTCTCATCATCTGTATACAGCTGAAAAAAGGCATCCTTTCTCAGTATAGTTGCAATTGAACTTAGAAAATTCCTGTCATTCAGCCTTTTGCGGGCATGGCTTTTCTTGGGCCATGGACACGGAAAGTTCATGTAAAAGCCCGAAAAGCTGTCCTCGCAAAACAGTTCTCTTGTTCCAAAGCGAGCGTCGACCAGGATAACCCTGACATTTTCGAGCTGTTTTTTATCAAGCTGCTTTTGCACTTTCACCAGCGAGATTAAAGACAGTTCAAGACCAATAAAAGCCTTTTCGGGGTTCCGCTCTGCCATTTCGACAAGGAACTCACCATTTCCAAAGCCGACTTCCAGAAAAACATCTTTATCTTTTCCAAAAAGGGTTACAGGATTAATAGGGAGATCCATTGATGAGGGATCAACAAAATATCTCAGTACATTTACGTTTATATTCATCTTTCCTCCTCCGAAATTCGTCCCTGTATAATAACATGCCTTATCCCGAATTGGAGTGAAGACTGAATTAAAAATTTCACGTGGTCGATTGAAAGCTGATTTTGCCCTTAAAGGACCGGTAAAAGGGTGTTATAATACATTAAATCGGAGGTGAAAACATGGATATAGAGCCTTCCAAATTGAAGGTTCTCTTCTCAAAGGAGGAAATAGAAAAAACAGTCAAAAGGCTTGCAAAGGAAATATCAGCGTATTATGCTCCCCTGACCGACGAGATAACGGCAGTGTGTATTTTAAAGGGCTCTGTTCACTTTTACAGCGATTTGCTTAAAGAGCTGGATCTGAAAATAAGGTATAATTTCGTACACGTTTCGAGCTACTCTGGAATGACAACAACCGGAAAAGTGCGTGTCAAGACCTGGGTGGACGAATCATTAACGGGTAAATATGTGCTGCTTGTCGAAGATATCGTTGACACCGGAAACACGCTCAGATATATCATTAACTACATCTGGAAGCAGCAACCCGCAGACGTAAAACTGGTTTCCTTGCTTGAAAAGACCATTCACGAGCATGGCGTCGATATTGATTTCGTGGGCCAAAAGATCGATGATAAATTCGTGATTGGTTACGGGCTGGATTACGATGAATTCTACCGTAACCTTCCCTATATTGGTTATGTGCCTAAGGAAGAAGGGTAATTCGACAGTATTTGGAATTTCATTACTTATGTTGATCTTCCTCGCCTTGATGAGCGCTTATTCCTTAAGCCTGGTAAAAGAGTCGAGCGCAATTGTGCGTTTAAGGCTTGAAAGCGCAAAAAAGCTAATCACAGTTGATTCTGCATTGAAGCTGCTGGATTTTTCAAAGGAGTATAAAGAAGCCGTGACCATTAATTTGAATGGTTATTTTATCAGGACATATAAGGATGGTTCAAAATGGTATGTGGAGATTGTCAAAAACGGAATCAGGGAAGTATACAGTGAATAACTTGATATGCTTGATATGATTATATTTTGGAGGTTGAGATGCTTTTTGAAGAGTTCCTTGACATTTGCGAGGAACAACTTAAAGGCTTTCTTGAAAACAGAATTACTTCTTCAGCTCTTTTTGATGAGCTGAACAGGTTCGCTCGCTACATCGACACTGAAGAATTCAAGTGCTTCCCGGATTTGAGAAATTATCTCGTTCAATTCCTCCGCTATTACTCTGTATTCCAAAAATTGCCACATCAAAGGCAACGGAAACGAGCTGAAAATGGTTTTAAGATGATCGACAAAATGCGGAATGTTTTCCTGCTTACCCCGAATGAAGAAATCGAGGCTTTGAAGCAAAACACGATAAATCCAGAGTCCAGCGTGAAATTCGCAAAAGGTGTCGGGGAAAACCGTGCAAAGCTTCTGCATAAATTTGGAATTGAAAAGATAAAAGAGCTTCTCTGGTGGCTGCCGAGAGATTACGAAGATAGAAGAAAGATTATTCCCTTATCTTCATTACGTCCGGATGAAAAAGTTACAATAATGGCAGAGCTTTTGAATTATTCCATAAAGCGTGTTAAAGACTATGTTATCGTTACTGCTGTTGTTTCAGATGGCTTTGGACAGATACTGCTGAAATGGTTCAATCAGGAATATATCACAAGGTATTTGAAAAAGGGATCAAAATATCTGATCACGGGCATTCCAAAGAAAAACAGCTTCGGTCCATATGAAATCAATACACCTGAAATAGAGGAAATTACCGGAGAGCCGAAAAGAGAAATACTTCCCGTTTATAGCTTAACCAGCGGATTAACCCAGAGAATAATGAGGCGCATTATTCGCAAAAACATTTCCGTCCTGGCAACCTTCCGGGAGTTCATCCCTCAATCAATACTCGAGAAGCGAAGTCTGCTTTCCAGAAAACATGCAATGCTGGCAGTGCATTTTCCAAAGAGCCTTTATGAATCTAACAAAGCACGTGAACGTCTTTCTTACGAAGAGCTGTTTCTCTTTGAGGTTGCCCTTCTATACAACAAAGCGAAATTGAAGAATAAGGATCTTGGAATAAGCAAGAAAATTGTTGGCGACCTCTCAAAACGCTTCATCGAAAGCCAGTCCTTTAAGCCAACGAATGATCAGTTAAAAGCCTTTGAAGAAATAAGGAATGATCTAAAAGCTTCATCTCCCATGAACAGAATGCTGCAGGGTGATGTGGGATCAGGAAAAACTTTTGTTGCGGAACTCGCAATCATAGATAATTTTGAAGCAGGTTATCAAAGTGCGATGATGGTTCCAACATCGGTTCTCGCGATCCAGCAATATGAGAAATTGAAAAGAGAACTGGCACATGTTGGTGTAAAAGTTGGCCTCTTAGTGGGATCTATGAAAAAAAGCGAGCAAGAACAGGTTAAAAGGCAACTCGCACTTGGGGAAATCGATGTGATTTTAGGGACTCATGCGTTGATTCAAGAAAATGTCAATTTCAAGAATCTGGGCCTTGTGATCGTTGACGAGCAACATAGATTCGGCGTAAAACAAAGAGAGGCGCTCATGACCAAAGGAGCATTGGTTGATACGCTCGTGATGACCGCAACACCAATTCCACGAACCCTTGCTCTTACAGCTTATGGAGATTTAGATGTATCCACTATCCGCGAAATGCCCCCAGGAAGAACCCCCGTTAGAACAATGATAATTACCGAAAACAGGCTTTCAGAACTATATGCCTTTGTGCGTGAAGAAGTTGCCCTCGGTCATCAATGTTTTTTCATATATCCACTGATTGAGGAATCTGAAGTGATGGATTTGAAGGCTGCAACAGAAGCAGCGGAATTCCTCAGCAAAGAAGTATTTCCTGATTTGGGCGTTGAATTGCTTCATGGAAAGATGAGTGATCAGGAAAAGACAGAAATAATGCAGCGTTTCAAGAAAAAAGAAACCATGATACTCGTATCAACATCGGTAATAGAAGTCGGTATCGATATCCCGACAGCTACCGTTATGGTCATCGAACATCCTGAAAGATTTGGACTCGCTCAACTTCATCAATTGCGTGGCAGAGTTGGACGAAGTGCACTAAAATCCTATTGTATACTTGTTTTGAACCGCGGTGTATCCAGCGAAGCCGCTGATAGACTTAGAAAATTCGCATCAACCAACGACGGTTTCAAAGTGGCTGAAATTGACCTCAGGTTAAGAGGGCCTGGTGAATTTATGGGCACAAGGCAGCATGGGCTTCCTGATTTCAAGGTTGCAGATATAATTCGCGACAGCAAACTTCTATTTCATGCGCGTGAGGATGCCTTTGAGTTGATTAATGCCGACCCTGAATTGAAGGATCATCCCCTCATAAAAGAAGAAATCCGTGAGCGATTCGGCGAAAAGATCTCCCTGATAGAGGTGGGCTGATGCTTAGCATAACAGGAGGAATATACAAAGGAAGAAAAATAGAGACCACACCAAGGGTGGTCACGAGATACACTCCACAAATGACGCGAAAAGCCCTTTTCGATATTATAGATGTTGCGGGCAAGGTTTTTCTCGATCTGTTCGCGGGTAGCGGGATTATGGGAATTGAAGCTTTGAGCAGGGGGGCACAAAAAGCCATCTTTGTTGATAGTTCTAGATTAGCCTGTGGAACTATAAAGAAAAATCTTGAACTTCTGAAGATCACACCAGGTGACACTGAGGTATATTGCAGAGATTTCAGGAGAGCAATCCCTCACTTTCAGGCTAAAGGCATAAGCTACGATATAGTTTTCGCAGACCCTCCCTTTGAAAAGGGATATCTGGAAGAGCTGCTGAAAAGCCTTATCAAATATGATTCTGTAATAAAAGGTGGAGTGGTTGTCGTTGAAGCACCTGAGAGAAGCGAAAAGGTGATTGAAAGGCACACGTTGGATTCAAAGCTCAAAATAATCGATACCCGAAAATACGCCGGTGTGTACCTCTACTTCATGAAGGTGGTTGTGTGAAATTTCTGGCTGATAGGATGCTTGGAAAGCTTTCAAAAAAGCTTCGATTACTGGGCTTTGATACACTGTATTTCAACGACGCTGATGAGAAAAGGCTTCTTGAAATACTCCTCTCAGAAGAGAGAATTTTGCTGACTCGCGATAGGGAATTCCATTCAATTGCAATAAAAAAAGGCTGCAGAAGTTTTTTGTTGAAATCCAATTATTGGAAATCCCAGTTGAGAGCGGTATTTCAAAGGTTCAAACTGGTTTCCGTGATGGTGAAGCCTTTCAGCAGATGTTCCCACTGTAATGCCGAACTTGAAAGAGCATCCCCCGAAAGTGTTAAAAACGATGTTCCTGATTATGTCTTTTTCACACAGGAGGAATTCCTTCGCTGCATGGGGTGTGGGCGTATCTACTGGAAAGGCACCCATGTGCCAAGAATAATCGACACGCTCAGTGATTATATGGGGGGATTCTCAGATGATGAATAATATCCTGGATTTAATAAATGAATTATCAAAGGAACTCGATGTTGAGTTTAAAAAAATATGTGAAGAAGTGAAGACTCATTGTTCGCTCTTTCTCTTTGAGAAATATCGAAAACGTTTAAGAGAATACAAATCTTCAAAGGGAATTCCTGATCGGCAGATACACCTGAAAGATACTGCGAATTTTCAGAATTCAAGGCTAAAAATATCCGAATTTCCTGTAAGGCAGGGTGTTTTTCTCAGAAAGACCAGATTGGCGCTACTTCCGCTTATCAGAGGCAAAACTTTTCTTGGCGCTCTGGCCTTTAAAGCCGAATTTAAGGTTGGAACTCTTCCTGATACGAAGAGGCTTTCTTTCCTGATAGAGCTGCTCATAAGGTTATCCGAAGGTTATGAAGCGGCCAGGCAGCTGGAAATCTCAAAAGGGCTGACGGATATCTGTGAGAGAAGCCAGGAAGAAGAAGAACTCTTTGAAAAGGGGCTGAGCACAGCTATTGAACTTTTAAGGGTAAATCTTCTTGCCATATATAGGAATCGAGGGTCTTCCTTTAAACTTCTAAAAGCAGTAAATAAAGATGGGTATTTTTGTGTTGAGCATTTCGACAGACAAATTGCCGAAAAACTTCTTGAAAAAGAGCTTTTTCTTTCTTCACATGAGCCCGAACTGGCAACAGCACTTTTCGGCGAAAGTGAAGCGAAATCTTTCATTGCCACACCTCTGTACTCCAGCGAAGGTCTTGAAGGAATCTTTATTGCCGCTGATAGAAAAGAAAACCCCCTTGAATTCAGGATACACAAACATCTTGATGAGAACGATTTAGAGCTTCTTCATGATCTTTCGCATCGTTTGGCAGTTTCGTTGAGTAGAATTCGTCTCAAAGAAAGGCTTGAAGGCGAACTTGAAAGATTGAAAGAACTTCAAAGAGAAAATCAGGAATACATTGAGCTTCAAAGGTTACAGCTAAGGAGGCTCAATGCCTTGCATAAAATCAGTCAAGCAATGCGCGCGACTTTTTCACGGACAAGGATCATCAAAACTTTGCTTTTAGGTATCGTTATCGAAGAAGGGTTGAATTTTAGCCGTGCCTTATTTCTTGAACGCGACAAAGATAGTCTTTTTTTAAAGCCTCTTTATTCTCTTTCGGACGAATGTGCAAAAAACTTTAGGGGATTTACTACGGGATATAATGACCTGCATCAGTTTTTAATGGAGGTATCTTCAAAAGAGCTGGATTGCTTGAAGAGGCTGGATGACGTGAAAGGGATTTCATATTCCGGGAACAAGCTTCTCGAAAGAGTTGTTTTGCGAAAAAAAACTATCCACGTTACGCCCGGGGTTTTGGATATAAGAAGAGAGGAACTCTATCAGCTGAAATCACTAATTGGCGGAAAGGAATTTGTCATTGTACCTGTATCCGGTCAACAGGGTGTGGAAGGAGTCCTTGTGGTCGAGAAAGATTCTTCTCAGGATAAGAGTTTCTCAACAACTTTTGAAATCCTGGAACTCCTTGCGGACAGTGCTGGTTTGAGCCTTGAACTCGCCAAAAATTACAATGACCTCTTGCAGATTACCAAATCTCTGGAAGATGAAAAGGAGCTTTCGAACTATTATAAAACCTTTCTGGAAAACATACTCCAGTCACTGGAAACAGCAATAGTTGTTTTGGATAGAGAATTGAATATTACCGAAGTGAACAGAAGCGCCGAACATCTTCTGAAAATTCCGAAAGATGCACTTGTTAATCACAATATAAAATCCTTGCAGGAAATCTTTTTCCCATTTTTTCCTCTAATTGAGGAAGTCGCCATGAGCGGCGAGACCCTTTTCCTTACGGGAAGGCGACTCCCCTTTCTGGGGGATGTAATACTGGATATTCGTATCCTTCCCCTTTTTGAACAGGCGAAGATCACCGGAGTAATCCTGTCCATAAACGACGTAACAGAAAGATATAGACTGGAAGAGGAACTCAAAATAAAGGAAAAGCTATCAACCCTGGGAGAGGTATCAGCTAAAATAGCGCATGAAATCCGCAATCCAATTAGCGTAATTTCGGGCTTTGTCAACAGACTTAAAAAAGACCCGACAGAGGAGAAAGTAAAAAAGTACTCCGACATCATTCTGGAAGAGATGAAAAGGCTTGAAAAAATAGTCTCTGAAGTCCTTGAATATTCCAGAAGCAGTCCAGAATCCAAATTCAAAACGATTTTTGCATATTCTCTCTGTAAGGAAGTGGTGGACGAATACAGGACATACGCCCTTGAAAAAGGGATTGATCTTACTCTTGAAGGGGATAAAAAAGCGAGTTTTTTCGGCAACAAAAACCGCATTAAACAGGTTATAATAAACTTAGTTCAAAATGCCATAGAAGCCTCTAAAAAATCTGAGGCTGTTCGTATTGTAATAAGAAAAGAAGATAATAATATTCTGATTGAAGTTATAAACAAAGGCAAGGTTATTCCATCGGCAATATTAAAAAGAGTTTTTGAACCATTTTTTACAACTAAGTCCTATGGTACAGGACTAGGTCTTTTTATATGCAAAAGTATTGTTGAGGAACACAAAGGACATATAGAAGCTGAAAGTAATTTCGACAAAGGAACCATATTCAGGGTAATACTCCCCTCTGGAGGTGAATGAATTGTCCAAGCGCATTCTCATCGTTGAAGATGAAGAAAACATGAGACTTCTTCTCGAGGAAGAATTTTCAGATGAAGGCTTTGAAACCATAAGTACCGCTTCTGGGAAAAATGCCATCGAAATACTCAAGGAGAACGTGATAGACCTTGCAACTATCGACATTGAAATGCCCGATATGAACGGATTGGAACTGGCGGGTCTGTTAAGAAAAGAATACCCTGAACTGAAGATCATACTGCTCACAGCTTATTCGCATTATAAACAGGATCTATCGTCGTGGGCAGCTGACGCATATATTGTCAAGTCTTCTGATCTAAATGAACTAAAAGAAACTGTGAAGGAACTACTAAAGTGATGAATAGAAGTTAAAAGATGCTGGAGGTGTTTTGATGGATTATAAAGATACTCTGAATCTTCCACAGACTGGTTTCAAGATGAAGGCAAATCTGGTGAATAAGGAACCGATGCAGCTTAAGGAGTGGGATAAGATAGGATTGTATGAATATATAAGGGAGCAAAGAAAAGGTGCCCCGCTCTTTGTGTTGCACGACGGACCACCCTATGCCAATGGAAATATACACGTAGGCACCGCCCTTAACAAAATCCTCAAAGACTTTATCATAAAGTACAAGACATTAAGGGGGTTTGACGCTCCTTATATTCCTGGTTGGGATACTCATGGTCTGCCCATTGAACAGAAGGTCACTTCAGAATTGGGACCAAAATCAAAAGAGCTTCCAAAACCAGAGATAAGGAAATTGTGCCGCAAATACGCTACGAAATACTACAAGATACAACGCGATCAATTCAAAAGGCTTGGGGTTAGAGGCGACTGGTACAATCCTTATTTAACCTTCGACCCGAAGTATGAAGCCAGTGTGCTCAAAATTTTATCAAAGCTGGTAAAGCAGAACCAGATTTACAGGAAGTTAAAACCCATATATTGGTGTACTCATTGTGAAACGGCTCTCGCAGAAGCTGAGGTTGAATATCATGACCATGAATCCTATTCAGTCTATGTTAAGTTCAGGGATACAGTTGATCCTGGGTTATTTTATATTATCTGGACAACCACTCCCTGGACTTTGCCGGCAAATGTTGCCATAGCCCTTAACCCCGATTTTGATTATTGCGAAGTTGAGGTCAACGGAGAAAGGTATTTGATAGCAAAAGAACTCGTCGAAAACACCATGAAAGAATTCGGAATCGATGACTATCATATAACTGCAACCCGAAAAGGTAACGAGTATGAAGGAAGGAAAGCCCTGCATCCATTTATGCACAGAGAATCGCTGATTGTACTTGCTGATTATGTAGAATTGGATGCCGGAACAGGTTGCGTTCATACAGCACCGGGACACGGTGAAGATGACTACCAGACTGGCCTTAGATATAACCTCCCCGTACTGTCGCCCGTAAACGATGACGGAACATTCACTGCTCAAGCCGGAAAATACCAGGGTCTTCATGTGTTTAAAGCCAATCCAGTTATTGTTGAAGACCTGAAAAACTCAGGCCATCTTCTTGCAGAAGGAAGGATAAAGCATTCTTACCCTCATTGCTGGCGATGTAAAAAACCCATTATATTCAGAGCTACCGAACAATGGTTTGTTGACATTGACGCCAATAACCTCAGAGAAAAGGCTCTTAATGAAATCAAGAAGACCGATTGGCATCCCGCATGGGGAGAAAACCGGATAACCGCCATGGTTCAGGACAGACCCGACTGGTGTATTTCCAGACAGCGTTCCTGGGGTATTCCCATACCCGCTTTTAAATGCGCTGATTGCGGCGAGGTTATTTTGAAAAGCAATCTTATCGATCATTTTGCCTCTATTGTTGAAGAGAAAGGCACAGATGTCTGGTTCCATTATGATGTTGAAAGGCTTCTACCCGAAGGTTACAATTGCCCCAAATGCGGTTCCAAAAATTTGAAAAAGCTGGAAGATATACTTGATGTATGGATAGACTCGGGAGCCTCTTTTGAAGCTGTTGTTAAAAACAGAGAAGAGCTGCGTTTCCCGTCAGATGTCTATATTGAAGGAAGCGACCAGCACCGCGGATGGTTCCAATCTTCATTGCTTCTTTCAGTAGCCGCTGAAGAAATTGCCCCTTTCAAAACCGTTATCACTCATGGTTTTATCAACGATGAGAATGGGCGTAAGATGTCCAAATCTCTCGGAAATGTCATCGACCCACAGGAAATCAACGAAAAATATGGTGCTGAGATACTTCGTCTGTGGGTGGCGAGTTCGAACTATCAGGAAGATATTCGGATATCCATGAACATCATCAAACAGCAAATTGAAAATTACAGAAAAATCAGAAATACTCTTAGATATCTCCTTGGAAATCTATCGGATTTTCACCCCGAAGATGCCATTCCATATGAAGAGATGCTTGAGCTTGATCGTTGGGCTTTGATGAAGCTGCACCAGCTAATAAAAAGTGTGACACTTCACTACGAAAATTACGAATTTTACAAGGTTCATATGGCAGTTATGAAATTCATAGTAACTGATATGAGCGCTTTTTATCTTGATATAATAAAAGACCGATTATATGTTGAAGGCAAAAAATCGCTGAAAAGACGCTCAGCCCAAACCGTTCTCTTTGAAATCCTTATCTCACTGGCAAAGGTTTTGGCTCCTATTCTTACCTTTACAATGGAAGAAGTGTACGGCTTTTTACCGGACTCAGTTAGAGCTTATTCAACAATTCAGGCCGAAAAATGGCCAGAATTTAAAGAAGAATACATAAAGCCTGAACTGGAAAAGAGATGGGATTGTGTAATAAGCCTCAGGGAAGATGTCCTAAAGGCCCTGGAAATAGCCAGAACCAACAAAGAAATAGGGAATTCCCTGGATGCTAAAGTCATAATTGACTTAAAAGACCCAAAATTGAAAGAAGTTATCAACACCTTTAAGGCAGATGAACTAGCAGATATTTTCATCGTATCTCAGGTTGATTTCGGCAGAGCAGATGATGGTTTTGATGGAGATGTGAGTAAGGTTAAAGTGGTCAAAGCCGAAGGTGAAAAGTGCGAACGTTGCTGGAAGTATTCAAAAGAAACGGGCGCAAATCCGAAATACCCGGGTACATGCCCTCGTTGTGCGGGAGTTCTTTCAGAAAATTAAGCGATTTTGGGGGGATTAGAGTTGAAAAGGTCAGTATTGATCGTTACCTTTTTAGTGCTGGCTGTAATAGCGTTAGCAGCCTATCAATTGAGAACCGGAGACACAATAAGAATCTATGTATACAGTCACGAAGAACTGACCGTGGATGTTTCTGTGGGCCCTGATGGATGGATAACCATACCACCCATTGGCTCGCTTAAAGTGCTCGGGAAGACCCTTGATGAAGTATCAGCCGAATTAAAGAAAAGCTATTCCAATCTGGTTACAGATCCAAAAGTAACCGTTTCAGTGCAGGAATATGCTCCCTTTATTTATTACATTCTCGGCGAGGTTCGAAACCCCGGAAGTGTGATATTAAGCACACAGCGTGCTTCTATCGCGCAACTGATTGCAGCTGCGGGCGGGCTTGAAGAGACTGCAGATGAAAGGCAATTCCAGATTGTCAAGAGCGACGGTAAGCGCATAATCGTCGATATAGAAGGTTATCCCGAAGATACAAAACTCACCAATGTATTTCTCGAACCGGGGGATTCTCTCTTTGTTTTAAATGGATATAACAGCTGGATAAAGGTAATCGGCGAAGTAAACAACCCCGGTATATTCAAGTACATGGATGGGATAACATTAACGAGAGTTATAGCAGAAGCGGGCGGCGTCAAGGAAACAGGAGATCCGGAAGAAATCGCTGTTATTACACGACTTGGTAACTCGACCCAGAGAAAAATCTACAATCTGAATGACATCTTTGCCGGTAAGAGCTCTGATCCCTTGCTCAAAGAAGGTTCAAGTGTAATTGTTAACAGCGTTTCACAAAAAGCAGTGAAGGTCATTGGTGAAGTTAGAAATCCCGGAGTGGTACCCTATCGAAAAGGAATAACTCTCTTGAGAGCGGTAAGTGACGCGGGAGGGTTCGCTTCTACAGCGGGCAAAAGTGCTCTGGTGATATCTGGAAAGGATTCCTCAAGCTATGACATAAAAAGCCTTCTGGAAGGAACAGTTGAGGATCCATCGTTGATTCCCGGTTCCACAATTGTAATTCCAAAGGAAATGGAAAAATACGTTTATCTCCTTGCCCAGGATTTCAGTGGAAGGATTGATTTCAGCACAGATGAGAAGATAACACTCAGAAATGTACTGCTCAAAACCGGCAAATATCTCCCGGATAGCGACGAGATAATCGAAGTGATCGCCCCTGATGGTACCAAAACAAAAGTTCCAATGAAGGAACTTGCAACAAAAGACATAGAGCTTTCTTCAGGAGCTTTGATCACGCTTACACAGGCGCTAAATTTTGCGTATGTTGCCGGTGAAGTAAGCAAGCCCGGTGTCCAGTATTTAGAGCGTTACGAGGAATCAACCCTCAGAAATGTCCTGATAAAAGCGGGCATTAAAACAGAAAGTGCAGGAACCATTGAAGTAATTTCCAACGGGAAGAAAGTTTATTCACTGGAAAACGCGTTGGTTTCTGAGGATGTTGTCGCTGCCGGATCGGTGATAATTGTAAACAAAGAACCCGAAAAATACGTTTACCTGGTTGGTGAGGGCTTTGAAGGAGGCAAATTGGAATTAACAGCCGATGAACCCCTTACATTGAAGAGCGTACTCGCCAGATTGAACCTCCTCCCTGTTATCGCTAACAGAAGCGTGAAGGTAATTTCCAGAACAGGAGAATCAACAATAGATACTTCTATTCTTGAAAAAGAGGATATAATTCTTGAGCCGGGGGTAGTGTTAAATCTCGAAGGTCTTTTCACAAAGATATATGTCTTTGGTGAAGTTCAGAAACCCGGCCTGGTTCTCATAGGACCAGATACCATACCATCAATTGCAAACATCTTGAGCAAAGCCGGAGGTCTGTTAACAACTGCTGGCGAAATCCAGCTTATTGAAGATGGAAATATTTCAACATTTACTCTTGATCCTGTACTATTGACATCTACTGTATTAAATAATAACACTGTCCTGTATGTTGACAAGCAACCTGAAAGGTTTGTATACTTCATATCAGGCAAAAACGGCGGAAGGATAGATTTCACGGAAGCTGAGAATCCAACTCTTAGAAACCTTCTTTCAAAATTGAACATGCTGGATCTTGAATCCAGCACATCTTTAACTTTATACTCCCCTGATGGAAATATAAAAGAGGTCAGTATGTCCTATTTACTGGATAAAGACATCCCTCTTGAATATGGAAGCATTGTGGTTGACAGATATACAGGAAGGGAAATAAAGGTGCTCGGAGAGGTTAAAAACCCTGGTGCTTTTGCTCCCAACACAGCCAGTGATTTTAAACTTTCAAGCGCTATTGCCGCTATGGGTGGCTTACTGGAAACTGCTGATAGGAATAACATTTTACTAATTGATCCCTCTTCCGATAAGCCAGTCACCGTTGATTTTGACTCTTTGCTTTCTCAGGGCAAAGATTACCCTTTGAAACCGGGAATGACTGTGTTCGTGCCAAAAATGCTTGATAAATACGCATATATTACCGGCGAGGTCAAAGTTCCTGGTATCAAAGAATTTAGTTCAGAAGAGCGTTTTACGCTGGGAGCGCTCATAGCGAAAGCTGGCGGAATAACTCCTGATGCTTCCGAAGTACAGGTTATAAGCAGCAAAGGTAAGAAAGTGCTTTCATTGGGAGATGCCGTGATTTCCTCTGAAGGACTCCTACCTGGAACTCTTGTTCATGTTGTGAAAAACCTTGAGCGTTACGTATACATTGTCAGCGCTGAAAAGGGAGGGCGAATTAATTTCGCTTCTTCTGAAAAATTAACGCTAAAAACAGCTCTTGTCAAGGCTGGTTTGCTTGATTACCGCCTGGAAAAAGAAATCGTAATACAAAAGCCAGACGGAAGCCAGCAACAGATAATTTTGAATTCCTTGAGGAACAATGATGTGGCACTTGAACCAGGGAGTGTTATTGTTTATCCCGAACCCGGCGTCAGCATTTACGTGCTCGGCGCCGTAAACAGCCCTGGAAAAATCACTTTTGAACCCGGTGAAGTTCCCACACTGACGAAAGCTTTAACACTGGCTGGTGGCACCAGTATCGGATTCAGTGGATATATAAGCATTTCTGACGATAAAGAAATCAAGGAAGTTGAGCTTGATTCTATTCTCAGAGGAAAATCAGCAGACCCTGTATTGAGTGATTACACAATGCTTTTTGTTCAGGAAGCCAGTGACAGATATGTTTATCTGATTTCGCCGAATACAGGCGGAAGAGTTGAATTCGAAAAGAACGAAAAAATGACTCTCAAAACTCTTCTTGCCAAAAAGAACTATCTTGGCCCTAAAATGAACGGTCAGGTTGTTTTACAGTACCCTGATGGCAGGAAAATGATTTTCGATCTGGTGGAACTTGAAAGCAGGGATCTTTCTCTTGCTGGCGGAACAATTGTGATGTTCCCTGATGCATTGAGGGAGCTTTATGTGCTTGGAGCTGTATATAATCCCGGAGTAAAGATCTTTGAACCTTCCGAATCGCTTAATCTGACTTCACTTATTTCAAAAGCCGGAGGTCTCCTTGAAACAGCTCATGAAAGCGAAGTTTACATCACATATCCCAGCGGAAAAAGCGTTACAGCCAACCTCAAAGATATACTGGAAGGCAAATCTCGCGATATAATGCTGGAATCGCGTACTCTCGTTTACGTGCCCTTTTTCAAACCTGTTAAAGTTAATGTTCTTGGAGGCGTAAACAGCCCCAGTATCGTTGAATTTGGCCCTGACGAAACTCCTACATTGCTCAATGCTATCGCAAAAGCCGGTGGTATAAAGAAAAACGCCTCTGATACCGTTCGCCTGGGAAAAGGGGAAGGAAGCTATCGCTGGCTGGATCTGATAGAGAATGTCGATCTTCCCGTTGAGGACGGTACGGTTATTTATGTTCCGGAGGATACAGAGAGGTATGTCTACGTTTTGGGTCAGGTTTATAAACCCGGAAGAATTGATTTCGATAAGTATGAAAAGATCACCCTTGCATCGGTGATAGCCAAGGCTGGAGGAGTATTGTCCAGCGCTTCTGATGAAATCAAAATACTCCAGAATGACGGCCGCATCAAAACTGCAAAGCTTTCAGAATTGGAAAACAAACTTGATAATCCTGAAATTCTATCTGGAAGCACCATTATTGTAAATGAAGCCACAACAAAAATAACCATTTTGGGGCAGGTTAGAAATCCCGGAACCTACATCTTCGGCAGAAAAGACACCCCAACCATAGCGGCAGCGATTGCAAGAGCCGGTGGTATAAACGATATAAACGCAGTTGAGAGCATCTTGCTATACAACAATGGGGAACTCGAAGAACTCGGCGATTTTACAGCAGATAAAGTCCCCATACAAGGAGAAGCACTGATTTATGTAAAGCCCGTTAAGGAACTCGTCTTTACTGTAATAGGAGAAGTTAGAAACCCGGGTTCTTTCATTTACACAAGCAAGCATTATCCATCTCTTGTAGAGCTCCTTACCAGAGCAGGTGGCATTAAAGCCAATGCAGAGGAAGTGCAAATCATACAGACAGATTCCTTTGAAGTGTTGAGTGTAGATGAAGCAAAAAGATCCATCGAACCCTTTAAAAATGAAGTTATTATAATTGTCGCCGGAACTGGAAGGAGATTTATAAGCGTTGTAGGAGAAGTAAAAAATCCCGGGCTTATCGATCTTGGGCAATTTGAAAAATCTGTAAATCTGGGTGAAGCAATTGCACAGGCTGGTGGCTTTGTGAACAATTCAGTGGAATACGTTGAGGTTATCGGTCCCGACTTAAAAAAGAATATTCTTCCTCTTAACGGGGATAATCTCGCAAAAGCTCTATCCTTTGAACTGGAAGCAGGGTCAACGGTCTATGTACCGCAAAATTACCTGAAAATACTCGTTCTTGGCGAAGTTGAAAATCCCGGTGTAGTGAGCTATACAACGGATATTACTTTGCTCGATGCTATAGCCCTGTGCGGAGGTTTTACTCCCGATGCTTATAAAAATGTACTTCTGATAAATTACTCAGGAGATGAGCCTGAAATAGAGTACGTAGACCTCGCCGGTAACAAAGTCTCCAAAGGCGCATTGAAACTCGATCCAGGCGATGTTATTTATGTTCCTCAATCGAGATATATAGATATCAAAGAAGTGCTAAATTTCATTTCCAGCGTTTTGAACATTACGGGAGCTGGATTGCACCTTTTGAATCCCACAGCGTATTGAGCAGGAGTGGTTAGAGTGAACATCGATTTTCACTGCCACCTTTTGCCCGGGGTTGATGATGGATGCAAGACTCTTGAAGAGAGCCTTCAAATTGTCGGCGAAATGAAAAACAGGGGTGTAGAAAAATTGGTTCTCACACCCCATCTTTACTCTCCAAAGGTGCCAACGGACATAAACAGGATAAAGGACACCTTTGAGAAAACCCGCGAGCATTTTAATGAAATGGGCGTAGATGTTGAACTTGGTGCGGAGATTTTTCTGCTTGAAAAGCTCTCTTCGAAGCCCTTGCTTCCTCTTGGAGATTCAAAATATCTTTTGATAGAGTTACCGGATTTTGAACCGGCTTATCTCTTCGAAGAATTGCTTGAGCTTCAGAAAAAAGATTTTTATATCGTGCTTGCACACGTTGAGCGCTATGTCTATTTATTCAAAGATGACTTTTCCAAAAGAAGCTTTTTTGGAAATAAATTCGTCCAAACAAAACTGCTTAAGTTAAAGGATATGGGCGTGTTTTTCCAGGTCAACTGGAACAGCTTAATCCGTAAAGAAAAAAGAGCACAATACCTGCTTAAAAACGGTTTCCTGGATTTTATTTCAAGTGATAAGCACAGTTTGAAGGATGGCAGGGATATAATTGATTTCAGAAGCAAATTTATTGAGAGCTTAAAGGTTGACGAACCAGTTTTTGGAGGTGCATGAAATGGATAACCCCACTGACTTCGAAAGATCCGAATACACTGAACTTACTCTTGAAGACATATTTAGAATGTTCAGAAAACATCGCCTTCTATTTGTGGGCGTGATAATTGCCGCTGTCGCCCTGACAGGGTTGTATCTGTTTTTTGCGACACCGATTTTTGAAGCAAGCGTAACAGTCAAAGTCGAGCCTACTTCAAAGTCATCGATGAGCGACATATTCATGGATCAGGTAACGGGCAGCTATTCTTCAAAGGATATTTCCACCGAGGTGGAATTGATAAAAAGCAGGAGCAATTTCGAAAAAGTCATAGCCGATCTCGGCCTTGTTGACAGAATGATTGAACCCGAGGTAAAAAGCAAAATGCTTCAGGAAGGTTATACTGAAGAAGATATCATAGATTCCCTTGCGAAAACCCTTTCAGATATCGTCACCGTGTCCCCTGTAAAGGACACGAGGATTGTGAAAATTTCCGTTCAGCATGCAAACCCTGAACTCGCCACGGATATCGCAAACAAGCTTGCGGAAGTATACAACGAAAAACTCGCTGACCTTTCCAAACGCGACGTGAGAACAAAGAGGGAATTTATCGAATCCCAGATTCCCATTATCGAAGCGGATTTGAGAAAGGCAACAGATGCTTTGAAAGAATTCAAGGAGACTTACAAAATTTATGTACTTGAAGAGCACGCAAGGTCTCTCTTGCAAATACTGTCGAAATACGACCAGCAGTACAACGATCTCAGCCTTCAATTGAACGAAAAACAAGCTGAAAAGGATGCCTACTTACAGTTACTCAAAGAATTCGAGAGTTCTGAAGCGGAAGCAAGGGTGAGCAAATGGATCAAAACCTCTGAAAGCTTTACAAACCCTGTAATTGCACAATTAAAGAGCAAAAGAGCTGACCTCGAAATAGAACTGGCAGCCTTAAAACAGCAGTATCCTACCACAGACCCCAAAGTACAGGCGAAATTAACGGAGATAGCCAAAACCGACGAACTCATCAAGAAGGAAACCGAGAATTTCATTCGCACCGGTGAAAGCCAGACATTGAACCCGGCTTATGAGGAGGCTCTTATCAATTATATCGGCAGTACGTCTAGCATTCAGGTACTTGAATCTCGATTGCAGGCTGTTGAAAAAATAAAGCAAGGCTACGAAAAGCAACTCGCACAGCTTCCCGAACTGGAGCAAAGGCTTTTAGAACTTCAAAGGCAGGTAACTGTGAAAGAAAATCTATACACCCTTATGCTGGAAAAACTCGAAGAAGCAAAAATCAGCGAAGCCGCTGTGGTTGGAAACGCAGCTGTGGTGGATTACGCAAAACCACCAAGAATTCCGGTGAAACCAAATAAAAAGCTCTCGCTTGCAATTGGTGGCGTTCTTGGCATTTTCCTGGGCATGCTTACTGTATTCCTCGTCGAATACACGGACAAAACCCTGAAATCTGAGGAAGAGATAGAAAGGTATAGTGGACTCAATGTAATAGGTAGAATACCTGAAATCGAAGATCTTACAGAAAATGAAGACGAATTGTATGTGCGCTCACATCCAACAGCACCTCAATCTGAAGCAATAAAGCTCGCTGCAAGCAACATATCATTTCTTATAGGCGATGAAAAGAAAGCTATCGCAATGACCTCCGTGAGCCCCAGCGAGGGAAAATCCTTTGTGGCTGCAAATACCGCTTTTTACCTGGCGTCAAGTGGTTATAAAACTATATTGATCGATCTTGACTTGAGACGGCCCAGAGTGGAAAAGATTCTTAAACTCGACAGTAAAAAAACCGATGGGAAAGGAATAACAGATCTCATAAAGGGTGAAGTTGATCTGAATCAGGTTATAGTAAAAAATTACGATGAGAACCTCGATGTGATACCGGTAGGCAGCAGAGCGACGAACCCCACTTTGCTTCTTTCATCAAAGACTCTTGAAGCGATTCTCGACCAACTCAAAGAGCGATACGACAGAATAGTAGTGGACACTCCGCCTGCTCTTGTAACATCAGACGTTTCCTTAATTGCAAGCAAATTAGATGGAATAGTTCTGGTGGTAAAACCTGGAATTGCACTTAAAGATGGATTGAGGATTACCATTAACAATCTACGAACCGTTGGAGCTCCATTGCTCGGGGTGCTGGTAAACGGCGTTAATCAGCATACCTCCGGCTATTATCATTACTACTATTATTACTATGGAGAAAAAGGCAAAAAGAAAAAGAGAGGGCATAAGGAGGAGCAGCAAGTATGAATCCTGCTCTGAAGGGAATTCTATACAGCTCTATAGCAGGAATGGCCACCGCACTGGGTGGCATACCTTTTCTTTTATGGCGCAGGGAAGTCAGCAGAAAAACCCTTGATGTACTGCTTGGATTCGCCGCTGGAGTGATGCTTGCTGCCACCGCTTTCAGCCTGGTGGTACCTTCTATAAATCTCGGAGGCCCGCTGCAATTTATTGTGGGATTTACGCTGGGTGCTGTATTTGTGCATATAATGGACAAATTCACACCCCATGAACATTTGATAAAAGGGTATGAAGGGCCGTTATCCCATTCAAAAATGGCAAAAATATGGTTGTTCGTCATAGCCATTGCCATTCACAATTTCCCGGAGGGGATGGCAGTCGGTGTAGGTGCCTTCACAAAGGAAGCAATTGTCATAGCAGTGGCAATAGGTGTTCAGAATATTCCCGAAGGTACAGCAGTCGCGGCGAGCCTTACCGGAGCAGGTTATAAAAGAGGCAGAACGTTCTGGATAACCTTTTTGACAGGAGCCATTGAAATTATTGGAGGGTTGATAGGAGCTTTGCTCATAGCTATTGCCCGACCTTTGTTGCCCTATGCCATGGCCTTCGCAGGAGGAGCAATGCTCTATGTAATAAGCGACGAAATAATTCCCGAAACTCATAGCGGAGGTTTTGAATTGCTTTCAACATATGCTCTTGTTATCGGATTTGTCGTTATGACTTTGCTGGATAATCTGTTGGGATAGAGGTGGATTATAGTGAAAGAGAGTAAGCCAAGAATTATCGATGCCGAACTGGTAATATACCTTCTCCTGTTACTTGTTGTGCCACTTTTTTTGGTCAAAGGCTTCACCCATGAACCCTCAACGGGAAAACACCTGATATATGCAGTGGGCTTTTTTATCATTCTGCTATTGAATGTATTGAGAAAAAAAGAAATCAGGTTTAATTACAATTATGTCCATCTATCCGCATTGGGATTTGGTGCTGCAGCAGTTGCATCGTTGCTTTCTGTTTGGATCGATAATCCCCAGTATTTGCGCTATTCTATGGATGTCGCCCTCTTTACCCTTTTTGTCCCGTTAACCGGTATTTATCTGTCCAACAAGATGAATACAAGAACGAAAATAGAGTTGAGTATGCTCTTTTTCATAATCGGAGCAACAGTTGTGGCAATTGATGCTATGCTGAATTATTATGCTGGTTATGACCTCTTTCTTGGAAAAATTGGAGAACCCTTTACAAGGGCTTCAGCAAGGTCTACAATAGGAAATCCAAATTTTGTTTCTGATTACATGGGCATGGCGCTCCCTATGGTCTTTTATTTCATAGCAAGTGCCAGGCCTCTTCAAAAACTCTTCGGGAAAGCGTTATGGAAGCAAATCCTTTTGAAAAGCTCCATGCTTGTTTTCATGATTCCCATGATTTCGGCGATATTTATAGCGGAAACCCGAACCGTGATAACAGGGATTTTTGTGGGAAATGTACTCTTTGTTAGCCTATACCTTTTCTTGAGAAGGCGCCTTGAGCAGAATTCTCAGGACAAAAGCGAGAAAAAAATAGTTCTGCTTTTTGTGCTGTTGGCAATAGTTATTATTGCCGTTATGAGTTACCTTTATTTGACACCTTCTGCCTTAACAGGAGGGGGAAAACTCAGTGTAACGAAAAGGCTTGAATACGCCCTTACTTCGTCAGGGTCATGGAAAGAAAGATTTTCCGCATGGCTGAATTCTGTATACCAGTGGACAGAACCCGAAAATAAATTAAGGCTGTTCATCGGCAGCGGTATCGGCACTTTCCAGCTTTATCATTTGCTCTACACTCCATATGTGATAGCGGACCATCCAGAATATTCCGCAGTATGGAATAACTTCAAAAGGACACATAATGACTATCTTCAATCTCTTAGTGAAACCGGACTGCTGGGATTTGTAATGATATTGCTGCTCATGATCTTTTTGGTAGGCACTTATTTCAAAAGGCTTTTCAGAATAAGAGATAGAGCTGATCTTTTGCTTTATGGAGCGATTGGTGCCGGGATATTCTCCCTGGCCCTGCACAGTATGTTTGAGTTCCCATTACACATGCAGCCTAATCTCATGGGAGGCGTATTTTTGCTTTCTCTTGCTGTCGGTAACTATTTCAACGACAAACAGAAGGAAATGAGAATTGGCAAAATTCTTCCCGGAATAATCATAATTGCTTTCTTCGCTGTAATAACGCCTTTGAAAGCAACTGCCTATATGGGAGAAGGATTTTTCAGAATGGGGCAGAGAGATCAGCAATATTACTATGCTTACTTGAAAGAATATTCCAAAGTCGATATTGACACTATAAACAAAGCCCAATACGATCTGGAGCATTTTACAGGTAATTATGCATACCTGAAAAATCTCGCCGAGTATTTCAGCGTAAGAGGGAACGAACTGAGAAGAAAATATCCAAACCTCTCTTCTCTTCAGTTAAGCATGAAAGCAGAAGAAGAGCGAAAAAAGGAAATTGAATATATAAGAAACCAGCTTCTTGAGTATCTGGAACAGGTGAAACTGCTGAAAAGCAAAACCCGCGAGTATTACACCAGCGCTGTGAACAATTTCAGGAATTCTTTCAGCATCTATCCTGTCTTCGGAAAACCCCTGTGGTATCTGGGTGGCTTTGGTGTGAAACCTGAAAGACTTTCCCTGGAAGGCTATTCTCTGGAAGATAAGATAAAGACTATGGTTGGCGAAGATCCATATGCAGATATGATCGTGAATGAGTTCAAAGGTAATACAAACATAATACCCTTGCCGGAAAAAGAAATAAGAACAATCCCCTTCAAGGCATTTTTTGAGAATTACGGAAGTGCCATTTCCGAAGAAATATCTTTACAGATAAATCTTGATCTTTTAGTGCAAATACAGATGACTCTGGACGCTATTGATTATTATGAAGCTTCCATGATCTTTTTCAGCGAAAGACAGACACCAAAAATTGTGGGGAGTTTATATGAACAGCTCTATAAAAATCTTAAAGCATACCTTATTGCAATGCCGCAAGAGGTAAATAACATAAACATCAGCGAACTGCGTTCCCTTGTTGAAAAACTCAAGGATTACACTTCGAGAATGTCCCTTTACTATTATGATCTCGCTGTGACATTGTTGCCAGGAACATGGAGCAGGTATCCAGACTGGGAAAACATTTATGCACAGTACATGGAGGCGGTTGTTACCACTCAGGATCAACCCGAAGAAGCAACCAAAATGCTCATCGATATCGCAAGAAAACATGCCTTTATTAGCAAGGCAATGTGGGAAGGCGGAAGGTATGGAATACCTGATGATACCCTTGAAATCTGTCTCGAATATGCACGGGAAAATCTTATTGAAAATGTAACCCTGTATAGAAGTTTTATGGAAAAAGTCTTAATGGCTTACAAAGATATAAAAGTGCTAATCGCTGATAAAATAGAAACAATGACATCTGATAAATTGAAAAATCGCATGGAGAATTTCCTGCAAATTTATGATGCTATAAACTCCAGCATCGAGTGAAAACTCAAAAGATTATACGATTGTATACATATAAAATGTTATAATTAATTACTGGAGGTGTGCCGATGAAAGGTACGTTTTACGTTACCACGCCGATTTATTACATAAACTCTGAACCTCATATTGGCTCAGCATATACGACAATTGTGGCTGACGTTGTCGCGAGGTATAAAAGGCTCGACGGTTATGATGTCTTTTTTCTGACCGGTACTGATGAACACGGGCAAAAAGTTCTTCAAGCAGCTGAAGCAAGAGGTATGTCACCCCAGCAATTTTGTGATGAACTTGCTGGAAAATTCAAGAAACTATGGGAAGAGCTAAAAATAACTAATAACTATTTTGTTCGCACAACTGATGAAACTCACATGAAAACGGTTCAGTACTTTATCGATAAAATGAAGGGAAATGGCGATATTTATAAAGGCCAATATGAAGGCTGGTACTGCGTCCCCTGCGAAACTTTCTGGACCGAAGAAGATGTTGGAAGTGAAAGAATCTGTCCCTCCTGTGGAAGAGAAGTAAAGAAAGTCAAAGAGGAAAATTATTTTTTCAGGCTTTCGAAATACAATGATGCTCTTTTGAAGCTTTTCAAGGAAAATCCCGAATTTGTTCAGCCAGATTTCAGGCGCAATGAAATGCTGAAAATTCTTGAGGATGGCTTAAGAGATCTCAGCATAACAAGAACCTCATTCAAATGGGGAGTTCCCATGCCCGATGACCCTGAACATGTGATATACGTTTGGGTTGACGCTTTAATTAACTACATAAGCGCTATTGGTTATCCCCATGATATGGAAAAGTTTGAAAAATACTGGCCAGCAGATGTACACCTGATAGGAAAGGAAATCAACCGTTTTCATTCGCTGATATGGCCAGCGATGCTCATGTCAGCAGGACTTCCCCTTCCAAAACAGATATTTGCCCATGGCTGGTTAACGGTAAATGGTCAAAAGATTTCAAAATCTCTTGGTAACGCAATAGATCCAAGGGAATTCGTCAAGACATACGGAAATGACGCTGTTCGATATTACCTGCTGAAAGATATTCAATTCGGACGTGATGGAGATTTTTCAGAAGAAAATCTCATTACTCGCATCAATGCCGATCTGGCGAATGACCTGGGAAATCTACTCCACAGAACACAGGCAATGATCAAAAAATTCAACGAAGACACCATTCCTGAACCCGGTGAAACGGATTCCGTGGATGAAAACCTCATTGCCCTTGCAAAGAAAACCATTACAGTTTACAGAGAGCATATGGATAAGCTGAAATTCACACAGGCTCTCGAAGCTATATGGGAACTCGTAAAACACGCAAATAAATACATAGACCTTACAGAACCGTGGAAACTGGGGAAACTTCCAGAAAAGAAAAGCCGCTTGAACACCGTTCTCTACAATCTTGCGGAGGTATTAAGACTAGTTTCGCTAATGATAGCACCCATTACGCCTGATACATCGAATGAAATCCTTAAACGCCTAGGAACAGATGTAGCGAAAGATTTCGAATCCCTTGAATGGGGGAGGATTGAGATAGGCTCAGAATTAGTACACGGCTTACCTTTGTTTCCAAGAATCGACCCGAAAGAACATCGCTGGGTTTCAAAAGCTTTTGAAGGTGTCACTAATGAAAAAGCACAGGCCGAAGAATCTGACAATCTTATAGAAATTGGTGATTTCGCTCGGGTAGAGTTGAGAGTAGGTAAGATCCTGGAAGCTGAAAAGATAAATAAGTCCAAGAAGCTGCTAAAGCTTCAAATGGATCTTGGAGACCTCGGAAGAAGGCAGATAGTGGCTGGCATAGCTCAGCATTACGAGCCTGAAGAACTCATTGGGCTTAAAGTAGTTGTTGTCACAAACTTGAAACCTGTCAAGCTGATGGGTGAAGAATCGAAAGGCATGCTGCTTGCAGCAAAGGATGGAAAAAAATTGACCGTATTAACAGTTCAACGCGACATAGAACCCGGAGCTAAGATATCCTGAGTCGAGATTTGAGAGGAGGTTTCGAATGCCAGAAAACATAATACCAAAACCAATCAATGATGAGATGATAGATGCCTACATGCTCTATTCCATGAGTGTTATAGTGGGTAGGGCTATCCCCGATGTAAGAGACGGTTTAAAGCCTGTTCAGCGAAGAATCCTTTATGGGATGCTAGCGCTTGGACTCAGGCACAATCAGTCCTTTAAAAAGAGTGCAAGAATTGTCGGTGAAGTAATGGGTAAATTTCACCCTCACGGCGATATGGCTATTTACGACACCCTTGTTCGTATGGCTCAGCCTTTTTCAATGCGCTATCCGCTTATTGACGGTCAGGGAAACTTTGGCTCTATAGATAGAGATCCCCCTGCAGCAATGCGTTACACGGAAGCCAGATTGAAAAACATAGCCGAAGAAATGCTTCAGGATATTGATAAGAACACCGTTGACATGATGCCGAATTTTGATGGCTCACTCGAAGAACCTGTGGTTCTGCCATCTCGCATACCAAACTTGCTCATGAACGGTGCTTCCGGAATAGCGGTCGGGATGATGACCAATATCCCTCCTCACAATTTAAGGGAATTGGTTGCCGCTATTGATGCTCTTATTGATGACCCCGAGATTGCCAACGAAGAGCTTCTAAACTACGTAAAGGGTCCTGATTTCCCAACAGGTGGAATAATCATGGACAAAGACGGCATGCGCAAGATATACACCGAGGGAAAAGGCCGTTTTGTTATACGGGGCGTTGCCGAAATCCAGGAAGTCAGAGGAAACCTGTGCATTGTGATAACGGAAATCCCCTATTCAGTTTCAAAAGCTGATTTGATAGAGCAGATGGCAGCCGCTGCTCAGAGTCACAGGGACATTCAGATAAGGAACATACGCGATGAGTCAGATAAAAGAGGGTTAAGGGTTGTTGTTGAACTGAAGCGAGGTGCAGATCCTAATGTGGTTCTAAATCTTCTTTACAAGCATACATCCCTGCAGGTGTCCTATACCGCCCAGATGCTTGTTATAGACGAGAAAAAACGCCCGAAAGTGATGACCCTGAAAGAATTGTTAAAATCTTTTGTAAACCACAGGTTTGAGGTTATCACAAGGCGTACGGAATACGATCTTGAACAGGATTCAAAACGCGCACATATAGTTGAAGGTCTTACAAAGGCTACGAGGTCTATCGACACAGTTGTTGACATCATAAGAAATTCACCAGATACCCAGCAAGCCATTAAAAATCTCATAGAAACTCTTGATGTAAGCGAGACTCAAGCTCAGGCTATTCTCGATATGCGTCTCGGAAAATTAACCTCTCTGGAAATCGACAAGCTGATAAAGGAATACAGCGAACTCGTCTCACGAATTGAAGCTTACAGAAAAATCCTTTCCGACCCAAAGAATATTTATGGAATAATTAAAGAAGAGCTTGAGGAAATCAACGCAAAATATGGCGATGAAAGGAAAACAAAGATCACCAATGACATATCAGGTGATTTCAATGTGGAAGATGTAATACCAGACGATGATATTGTGGTCGCTGTAACCCACAAAGGATATATAAAATCCACACCTCTGGAAAGCTATCGAATGCAAGGCCGTGGAGGCAAAGGGGTTCGTGGAATAAAAACCAAAAATGAGGATTTCGTGACCAACATACTCACTACGACTCGCCTTAGCAAAACTGTGATTATCACTTCAAAGGGAAAAGCTTACCTTATTAACAATCATCAGCTCGATTATTCCTCGCGCGATTCAAGGGGAAAGCTTCTTGCTAATTACGTCAAAATCGATCCCGATGAAACGGTTCAGGCTGTTCTCTCAGCGCGCAAAGAAAATATCGAAGAAAAAGCCTTGATCATCACTACAAGAAAAGGGAAAATCAAGAGAACGCCCTTTGCTGCTTTTGCGAATTCCAGGATTTCCGGTATAAAGGCAATTACCCTGAACGAAGGCGATGAAGTTGTGAGTGCCATGATAAGCGAAAATGAAGACGATACTGTACTCATATCAACATCAATGGGTATGGTGATCAGGTTCCCGGTATCTCAAATAAGGCCCATGGGAAGAAGCGCAGCTGGCGTTATAGGGATAAAGCTGCGGGGAAATGATACGGTGGTGTCAAGCAACGTAGTGACAGCCAATGATCAGCGCTATCTTTTCACAGCAACAGAATGGGGTGTGGGAAAGAGAACGCCACTCAGTGAATATCGCCCGCAAAACCGCGGTGGAATGGGATTGAAAAATTTATATGGCATCGACAGAATTGGAACGGTAATCGACGCACTTGTGGTAACAGACGAAGACGAACTAATTGTCATCACAAAGGCAGGAATGTCAATAAGAATCCCTGTATCGCAAATAAGACCAACCCGGAGAATAACCAAAGGTGTGAAAATAGTTGAATTGAAAGAAGATGACAGTGTTGCCAGCATGGCTGTTATAGCTGACTGAGTTAGGGGGTGAGAGAGTGACACTCACAGAACGTCAAAGGGAGATATTGGAGTACATTGAGAATTTCATCAAACTAAATGGATATCCACCCAGCATAAGGGACATATGCAATGATTTTGGCATTGCTTCACCGCGGGGAGTTGCAAAACACCTTGAAGCCCTTGAAAAGAAAGGTTATATTGAACGCACAGGTGTTTCAAGAGGCATCAGGGTGATCAAGCAAGCTGATGGGAAGCTGACCACAGATGAAAACGACGTCGTGATGCTCCCGGTAGTGGGGACGATAGCTGCTGGAGAAGCAATTCAAGCGATAGAAAACAGAGAAGATTCCATCCCTGTACCGATGTGGATGATACGTCGGGGATTTGAGTATTACATACTGAAAGTAACAGGAAACAGCATGATAGACTCCCACATAATGAATGGAGACCACGTGGTCATAAGAAGGCAGGATTGGGCAAATAACGGCGATATAGTGGTAGCACTTATTGATGGAGAAAATGCTACACTGAAAAAATACGAGAACAACGGCCCGAAAGTCAGACTTATTCCATCTAATCCCGATATGCTTCCCATTGTAGTAGAGGCGAATAGAGTCAGGATTCAAGGAAAACTTGTCGGTTTGCTTAGGTGGTATAGATAACATACAGGAGTGAAAACAATGAAGATAGCCATTGCATCAGATCATGCGGGATATTTCCTCAAACAGGATTTGATTCCTTATTTAAAGGAACTCGGGCATGATGTGAAGGATTTAGGAACTGACTCGGAAAATTCTGTGGATTATCCCGATTTTGCAAAAAAATTAGCTGAAGAGATCAAAACCGGAACTCAGGATCGTGGAATACTGATCTGCGGCACCGGCATTGGAATGTCAATTGCGGCTAACAGATATAAAGGCGTTAGGGCAGCATTGTGTCTAATTCCCGAAATGGCCGAATTATCGAGAAAACATAACGATGCCAATGTCCTCGTGCTTGCAGGTAGGCTTATGGGAGTGGAATTGGCTCGATGGGTGGTGAAAAAATTTCTTGATACGGATTTTGAAGGCGGTCGCCATGCCAGAAGGGTCCTAAAAATTGAAGAAGACCCGATGAAACAAGGTGGAAAGCATAGATGAAAATTTTTTATGATAGGCGACATCTCTTACATTCACCCCAAAAAGAGATTGACAACGGTGAGTGGGTTGAAAATCCTGAAAAGCCACTGAGAATAGAAGCTATCCGTGAGCGGATGGAAAGCCTTTTTGGTTATGCAATCCAGGAGAGCAAATATCATTTTGATTCTTACATATATCTCGTCCATGAACCTGAATACGTTGATTGGTTAAAAAGGAAATCAGGAGAGATTGAAGCTGGAAAGGAATATTTCCCCGAAGTCTTTGGATACGACAAAGTCTTTGACACAGGGACACCCATCACGAGAAACAGTTACAACATCTCACTAACCGCTGTTGCAACAACCCTATCAGCTGCTGACTCCATTTTAGATGGTGAGAATGTTGCTTATGCTTTATGCAGACCTCCGGGCCATCATGCGACACGTTCTCTGGCAGGTGGCTACTGCTATTTCAACAACGCCGCTATCGCTGCTCGCTATTATCAAAAATACACACAGGGTTATGTGGCAATACTCGATCTGGATTTTCATCATGGAAATGGCACTCAGGAGATCTTCTACACTGATTCAACCGTGCTTTACGTGTCAATACACGGTTCGCCTGAAAAGTATTATCCCTGGATAAGCGGGCACAGCTGGGAAATAGGCGAAGACGAAGGACTCGGGTATAATTTCAATTTTCCTCTGGACGGTGATATAACAGGTTCTGATTATCTTAGAACACTTGAAAAAGCCCTCGTGGAAGTGGAGACCTTTGATCCTGATCTCCTGATAGTTTCACTGGGTTTTGATACCCATACTGAAGACCCTATGGGGTATTTTTCCCTTGTAGATAGTGATTTTTTCATGATAGGAAAACAGCTGTCCGGACTGGATCTGCCTTTGTTGATCGTGCAGGAAGGCGGTTACAATGCCGATGCGAATGGAAGAGCGGCTGTGAATTTTTTCAGCGGCATGCTGAAATAATCAACGGAATAAAAAGCGGGGCTAATACCCCGCTTTTTTTAAAATGCAGGTCCAAAACCAAAGAAGAAAGTTCCCCAATATGGTTCGCTTTCCTTTGCGTGGAGATACGAATTGTATCCATATCCCAACCTCACTACCCCTATCATGGGAATCGATATATCCAGGCTCAAACCGAAATCAATTACGCTATCTTCACCTATAAAATCCGCCAGATTCGGAGTGTCACGATAAAATACTGCATCGGCAAAGGCGGTTATATCAACAGGAATGGATCCATTGCTAATCGGGAATCTTATCTGAAGTGATCCGGCTGTTATGCCATAAGACTTCTGGCCAAGAATTGATGAAGTCTTTACCCTTATATAGTAATCTGGTGAAAGAAGGTATTTTTCATAAACACCTTCATCATTGTTGAAGGGCAAGAGCTGTTCAGCACCCAAACGTATACCGATAACAGGGCCCGTCACTGGCTGAGTGAATTCTTCTTTACCTCCAAGCTTGATAAATCTCTTGTATTCCGTTCTGAGTCCGAGAAATTCCTGCTCATAGTCTCCGAGCAAACCCCTCACATAAGCATTTGCTGCGAGCTCTGTTCCTAAATTAGGTCTTATCAGGTCATCCCTGGTTGAGTAATTGTAGTTAACAGAAAGGTACAGACCGTCAAAACCTGTGATCACGGTTGCGCTTGTAGAACTGGAGGTTGTTTCCGTTGAGACACTTGATTCCTTTGAAATGAATTCAAAGCCAGTGGAAAAACCGATCCTGGAGGCGGGAGAAATTCTATATTTAGGTGAGAAAGCGAAGCTGACCTCTGCATATTTTGAGGAGATGGTGGTTGTGGTAGCATCACTTGCATTCGCCTGTTCCGTTATTTCCGTTTTACCATAATAATTAAAAGCTGCTGAGGTCGATAAATCCCAGTTTGACCCTCCAGCTTTTGGGAGTGAATAACTCAGCGTTATATTATAAGTTGGAGAACTGGTGGTCGTGGTTGTAGCTCCAAGACTTTCATCGTACTCTTGCTGCTTGTTTTTCTTCAACGGTATGTTAACCGTGAGTTTGGTGGCAATATCCTGACCATAGCCAAAGGGGTTCAATATACCAACATCGAGATTGAGGTTTATACCATTTTGCCAGCCACCGCCCCCCATGAACTTGCCGTTTCTGTCCTTTTCTTTAAGCATTACGGTTATATCAAGCGCATCCTTGCTGACGGGGACCGGGTTTATGGTAACCGTTTCAAAATAGTTGGTGCTGTTCAAAAGGGCATAGGTATTTCTGTAATCATCTAAATTTAACGTTTTTCCCTTTTCGATGACTATTTTATCTTGAATGAGGTAATCGCGAGTTTTCTGCTCTCCATCGAACTCCACATTAATCTCTCTCACCTTTGGCTCGTGAATCTCAAAGGTCAAGAAGCCCCGCTCCTCATCTACTGAAGTAGATATTGAGGTAAAGGGATAGCCGTTATCCTGAAAGAGCTTATAAATAGAATTAACAGCAAGAGCGAGCTCTTCATTGGAAAGCTCCTGCCCTTCCTTTAGGTTTGAAGCCTCCAGAATACGCAATTCGGGCAGGTTTTCATTCCCCTTGATGAAAATCCCATTTATATTGAAAGGCGTTTCTAAATATTCAGCGGGCCTTACATAAAAGCTGATTGTTTTAGAAGGCTCGACACCTTCCGGCACACTGGCTGGTTTAACGCTCTGAAAGGCATTGTTCAAAGTAAGCAACATAAGCTGGTAAACAGCCTTTTGATCCCAGGGGCCTTCCCTGTTCAAAAGATAAGAGCTATAAAGGGCTCTGACCGCATTCACAATATCTTCCTGCTTCGGTACATAATCCTTCTTCTTGTCAAAGAGCCTCATGATAGCTGCTTTATCATGGTATGATTTGAAAGTCTTCAAAGTCAGCACATCTTTCAATGTCTCACTGAAAGTCTGTGAAAAAGTGCCCTTCAATTCTACGTCCCAGAGATAATAAGTCCTTATGATAAACCGCACCTCTATTGGCTCTTCTATTTCTTCATTTATGATTTTGGTTTTGTCCTGTGAGGTTTCCCAGTCGATTTCGTAGAATGGCTCAAAATATCCTTCCTGCTGCAAGGTTGCCGTGAGTTTTTCTTTTGTTCTGGGTATTTCATAAATCAAATTATAGGGCTTCATTGGATAACCGTTTCTGAAGCTTAAAGCAGATGCTTCAAGGGTATCTGTATCGATGAGTTTTGGACCCACATAGCTGAATTTAATTGTTACTGCCGGATATTCTTTCAAAACAAGCTTTAATGTTCCACTGGCTTCATCAAAATCATAACTGGCATCTTTGAAGTAACCGCTTTCAAGCAAGCTGGAAATAGACGCTTCAAGGGTTTCGCGTTCAACCGGTGCCTTTAAGGGGATAGAAAGCATATCCAGGATTTCTCCCCGCGATAAAACTTCATTTCCGGTGACAGATACCTTTTTTATCGTTATGGGTTCAGCAAACACCGATACCAATGCAAGAACAAATAAAAGCACGAAGAGGGGCTTTCTAAAAGTCGTTTTCATCGCCTGTACCTCCCATAAAATCTATTATGCTAAATGGATTTGAAATCATAAAAGGGCCTTTTCCGCTCCGGAAATCAATTCCTGAACCATCTTTATTTTGACTGCATTGATGGCAAAATCGTTCCCTAGAATTTTGATAAAATCCGAACGTGAGAACTCGTAACCTGACTGGTCTTTCTCCCTGCGAATGGTCCAGTAAGTATCTCCGCTCATTTGTATAACTGTAACAAGGGTCTGGGCGAGATCACCAACAGGCTGGCAATCAATGTGAGAAAGCACAAAAGTTGCAGAAACTTCTGTTCCCTGCCCCGACATTGATGAAAGTTTGAAATTTCCGCCCGTTGCTTCTGCTGCCTGTTTGAGAAAGGGCAAACCCAGTCCGAATTTTTTAGCCTTTTCTTTTTCGGTGTAAAAAGGGTCAAGAATCTCCGACATTTTCTCCTTATCAATCCCTTTTCCGTTGTCTGTTATCTTAAAAAAGAAGCGTTTTCCACTCTCTTCGTTAATATGAAGTTCGATTTTGCTTGCACCAGAATCTACAGCATTCTGGTAAATATCCAGAATATGGTCTGATATTGTCCTCAATCCCATAAGAGTTCCACCCTTTTCTGATTTAGGAGGCATTCTTTGAATTCACTGAAATTCCGCCTTTTCGCTTTAAGTCGCATCACTTTCTTCAACTCCTGAGGAGAGTGGGCATCCGATGAATGAATAACACTCATATGCTGTAAATCATTAAATTTGTCAAAGGTATTTTTTTGAGAGATCTCAACAATTTCACTGTTATTTTTTGCGCCGGGAACAAACCCCAGCTGATAAACAATCCCCATTTTCCTTTCAATATGTGAATAAACATAAATGCCACCAAATTCCAGAATGGAATCAATCGCCTTATTTAATTTCAGGCTGGTGGGCTGGCCAAGCCACTTTTCTTCCATCGCCGTAAATTCATCATCTTCATTTACATACAGCTGATATCCAAATTTTTCTGGATCAACTTTTACATCTGGAATAAACTTATACAGCCAGCTTGAATAAGCCTCAGCTGCCTCTATGCTTTCGAAAAACCCGAGAATATGAACATCTTCAACAGTATGAACTTCTATTCCTGGAATGACTTCTATCCCCAAACTTTTTAGTACCTTTGAAAATGTTCTGACATTACCTGCTGAATTATGGTCAGTAATAGAAATCCAATCAATGCCTATTTCTTGAAGCCGTTTTCCTATGACAGCAGGAGTCATGGTGATTTCAGCACAGGGAGAAAGGCAACTGTGTATATGAAAATCCACATAAAAATCTCTTAGCACCAGATCACCCCGGGTTATCTCAAACCCGCTTCAAACAGAGCCAAAGAGGCATGGAAAGAGCTCTTTTCCGTTTCAAGGAGTGTAATGTCATTTTCTTTTGCCTTTTCAATTGTTTCCTCTTCATAAGACAAGCCGTTACAGAGAAGGATAGCTTTTATTCCTGTTATGCTCGCCACGGCCAGAATATTGACATGAGACTGCACGGTCAGCCAGATAGAATCAGCAGGCGCATTCCCCATTACATCCGATAAAAGATCGCCGATATACCCATCTTTAATTTCCTCGTTCAGGTTACTTGCAGTAATTATTCTAAAACCACATCTGTCGATTAATTCTTTCAAGAGCATTCCCTTACCCCCTCTCGCAAAAAATCATCTCAACAACAACGCCTTTTCCCACTTCGGACATGGCAACCATTTTGTCAGAATATCTCCGCATATTAGGCAATCCCATCCCTGCACCAAAACCGAGTTCTCTGATATGATCCGTTGCTGTTGAATATCCTTCTTTCATCGCCTGCTCCACGTTTTCAATTCCTTTTCCGTGGTCTTCGACCCTCACCTTGATACAGTCCTCTTCTATCCAGCAATAAATTGAGCCTTCACTTTCACTGTGTATCACCACATTGACTTCCGCTTCATATGTAGCTATTGCTACGCGTCTTACAAGGGTTTCATCAATTCCCCTCTTTGTAAGAAAAGCCTTCAATTTTGCGGCGCCAGCACCTGCGAGATCTATATCGGTACAATTTATCTGAAAAACGAAATCCGCATAGCTCTTTTTTACATAGTCACCTGTGATCAGGGATTTATCGAACCATTCCGCCTCTTTCTGAAGGATCTGTGAGCGGCGCTCATCGTGGACGTAAATCAAGCGAAACCGTTCGAGAATAGTTCTTATAATGTCTTTCTTGGAAATTACCCCCAGAATTCTGTTATCTTTATCTACAACGGGAAACCTACCAAAATGATAACGGTCAAATTTTGAAATGATTGAGTCAAGGGGTTCATCTGGAGTTAAGCTTACCACCCTTTTTGTCATGTGGCTGGCTATAGGTTCTTTAATTCGGTTCCTTTCCAGAGCCACTATTATATCCTCGATACTAACAATACCAATTAGCTTTTTTTCTTCGTTTACAACCGGAATACCTGAAATCTTTCGTATTTTCATCAACTCTTTAGCCTGCCATAAAGTGCGTCCTGGTGTAAGGGTGATCACATTTTTGTTCATGATTTCAGATGCGGTTATATGGGAAAAATATTTCTGCAGCTTTTGCAGAAGTTCATCTACCCTATCTTCTATCATATTTACGCATCCTCACTTGAAATGGGATCTTTCAAGCCCAATTTGTATAACTCACCACAGGCTTTGAACATGGGCATATTTGAGTGCAGGAGTATAATTCCCAGTTCTTTTGCAAGTTCAACTGTGCTTTCTGGAATTGTTTCTTTGCGAACAATAAGCACTGCGGTAGCTCCGATTACAGATGCAGTCCTCACCGCTTGCGGCGAATTTAGCCCGGTGATCAGAAGCATTCCAGGCTTTCCAAAAGCCAATACATCGCTCATTAAATCCGCAGCGCCTGCATATTTGATTTCAAGCTCATCGAAATTTTCCATTGCACTGAGAATTTTGCAATTTAGCAGTTCGCATATTCTCTTCAACTTCATTAAATCACCTCTCCTGTAACTTTAAGAGATCACCGGTATAGCCATATTTTAGAAAAGCCTCATAGGTCAATGGGCAACATCTTTCAAAAATCTCCGCAATAGCCAGAGCGTATTGTTGCATTTCCCATTGAGCATGAGAATCAGCTCTCAAATTGAGAAAATTCATAAGGCTTCTGATATTTATCGTCCAGTAACACTCAGTGTACATCGATGTGGGAAGGACAATTCTTGCCAGTTCTCTCGCAACGCCCATTTCCAGAAGCCTGTTGTAAGCCTCAAAGGATTTCTCTATAGCCATCTCTATCAAATCAATTGCCTCACCGGTTAATTTTTCATTGCTGGTAATAACAGAACCTTGCTTATTCTTAGAATCAGGTGTTCTTATATGATCAGGGACATACCAGTCTTCTTTGAATTCCGTATAGCGTCCGCTTCTTTCGTTTATGGATGCAATTCTGTGCCTTACAAGCTGCCGCATAACAAATATTGGCAACTTGATGTGAAATTTCATTATTATGTGCTCAAATGGTGAATGATGGCCGTGTTCCATGAGATAATATATAAGCTTTCTATCTCTCTCAGTGGTGGTAAGGCCTTTCCCGTAACTTACCCTTGCCGCTTGAACGGCTGAAAAGTCATCTCCAAAGACTTCCACCAGCCTTACAAAACCTTTGTCAAGAACTCTAATCTCCATTAGATCCATTCTAACCTCCTCAACTCTCTTTTTCTATACGCTCTTCCTGCTTTCTTCGTCGCCTTTTGAAAAAATATTCAACGAAAATCAGGGCAAATACCACCCCTGCTATTAAAGGCAACACCTGTTTGAAGAGAATTCCCAGCACCAGTTTTCTTCTTAAATAATTCAAAGTGGATGCTACCTCTTCATTATATTCTTCCATACCGCTCATTTCCAGATAAAAACGTGCAAGTGTATATTTGTCCCTGTCATCCGATTTCAAATAGGCCAGACCAAGTTTAACCATCGCCGCGCGATTGCTGGAATTGCTCTCAATGGATTTCCGGTAATAGAATAGCGCGGAATCAATATTACCTTCATCCTCTGAAATTTTTCCCAGCTCTTCATAAGCGATGGAAGCGTATTGCTTGGGCAAAGCTGATAAAGATGTGTTTTTCAAAATAATCTCTGCAGTCCCGACCTGTCCGAGCTTTAAGTTCGCATAAGCGGCAAAAAAGTGCGAAAGATCATCGGGTATGTTCATTCTCTGATAATCTTCCAGCAGTTCTTCATACATGCCGAGATTGTATTCTCCCTCTACAACGCTTGCAAGGATAGCATCATCCGGATTCAATGGGAGCACCTTTTTCCGATACTCCTCAAAAACCTCTCTGGATCCAAAACTGGAATGAGAGTGATAGTAAAAAAGAACTTTGTAAGGATAATAAGATTCAGGATATTGTTCAGCCAGTTCCATTGCAAATTTTGTTGCTACTTTTCCTGAATTCGGGTCTTTCGTTTGCATCCAGTCGATAAAATATATTCTGAGTGCAACAGCCTTTGAAAGATTGGAAGTTTTGTCAAAGTCTATAAGGTTAATACTGCTCACGGTTGAAGTGGCCACAAGTGTTTCCACAATATCAGTTGAATATGCGAAATCTTCCGGAAGTTCTTCGATGTTCAGTTGATCGTGATAGTCGAAAAATCTGTCCTTATAATTCCATTCCAGCGTTTCAATATAGGCCAGGCCGTAGCCTATTGCTTTCAAAGCTATATTAGTAGCCCCCACCCCTTCCAGGGAGGAAATTTCGAAGATATAATCCTGGGATAGGAGGAGCTTCACAGCTTCGTCTTCATCAACGGCAAATAACACACAAAAAGCCAGTAAAAGGAAGGTAATCAATATTATTTTATACATATAGATTCCCCATTTCCACGGTTATCCACAGAAAGGGTTTTTGCCGGGAAAAACTGTCATCAATTACGACGAAGAGTTCCGGCCTTTCTTCAATAACAATTGCAAGCCCTGTACCCTCTACACTTTCTGCGGGTGTAATGCTAAAAAAGCCCTGTTCTATTCTTTCATTCATATTTCTCACAATTTTTGGTGACAGTTCTGGTTTTATAGCCTTCCTCGCCTTTTCCACATGCAATTCGCGTCCCCGTCCCCAGTCATATGTCCGATACGTAATATCCGAGGCCTGTTGCACCTCAATTAAGCTTGAATTCGGTCCCAGAGCATGAACAAGACCCGCAGGCAATCCGACAAAGTCCCCGGGTTCAAGTTCGAAATAATTCAGTGTATCCGGCCCGATCACCTCTGGAAGCCTTTTCTCCTTAAAGCCAGCCGCTATTTTTCCGTTAGAAGTAAAATACCAGCATTCTGATTTACCCCAGGGTTCTCCTTCTAGCATTCTGGCAGTTTCGTCATCTGGATGAACCTGCACCGAAAGCCAGTCTGTAGTTGAAATATATTTCACCAAAAGTGGAAATCTCGGTGCCTTGCTTCCGCAAAACACTTCGTTGTATTCTTCTGGATAATGTACTTCAACATCTCTTTTCAGTGGCGTTCTCATCCCTGCAATATCAGAAAGCAACCACACTTCACCAATTGGTTCTATCGAATCGACAGCGTATATTTCGTTCAACTTCCTGTTTCCCCATGGTCTTGGCGAAAATACGGGTTCTGAACGAAGTATCATAATATCCCCTCACTTTTGAGAAATGATTTTAGCGTTTCTATTGCTCGTTCAGCCTTCATAAGCTTTTTTTCGCGCTTTCCTCTTGCCTTTACCCCAGGTAAAAGCCCAAAATTTGCATACATAGGATTTAAAGGCGTATTTCCGGAAATGGTTATATGTTCAATAAGTGCTCCAAGCATGGTTTCGGCAGGAAGAGTTATCGTGTCGCCCGACTTCAAAAGCCTTTCAATGTTCATTGCAACAAAACGACCGCTACTTATCGCCTCCACGTATCCTTCAAGACCTGTTATCTGGCCACAGAAGAACAGGTTATCATATGCCTTAGCTCTGAGATCGGGTTTCAGAAGTTCAGGCGAATTCAGATATGTGTTTCTGTGCATTACACCATAACGAACGAACTCGGCAGAGTGTAAAGCCGGTATCATTCTGAATACACGTCTTTGTTCATTCCATTTCAATCTTGTTTGAAAGCCAACGAGATTATACAACGAACCATTCAGGTTTTCTTTTCGAAGCTGCACTACTGCGTAAGGTTGTTTACCGGTTTTCGGGTCGGTTAGACCCACCGGTTTCATTGGACCAAATCTCAGGGCATCGCGACCAGTTCTTGCGATTTCTTCTACCGGCTGGCAGCGCTCAAAAAGAAGCTTGTCTGAGAAATTCTCGATGGGAGTCACTTCTGCTTCAGTTAAAGCCTTCAAGAAAGCCAGATATTCATCTTGGTTTAAAGGGCAGTTTATATAATCTCCAGACCCCTTACCGTATCTATCCGCTTCAAAGGCAAAATTCATATCTATCGATTCAGAAGTTACAATAGGTGCCACCGCATCAAAGAAAAAAAGGTCTCCTCCAAAGATCGTAGAAAGCCAATTTTCGAACTTAGAAGATGAAAGGGGGCCTGTAGCAATTACCCAAATTGTGTCTTTAGAGTTCAGCTCAAGTTCTGTAACTTCCTTATGTATAACCGTTATATTCGGATTACCTTCAATAAGCTTTGTGACCTCTTCAGAGAACTTTTCTCTGTCGACGGCAAGGGCTTTCCCGGCTGGAACCCTGTGCTTTTTCGCTATTTCAAGTAATTTCGATCCGAGAATAGCCGCCTCAGCTTTCAAAACACCGGAAGCGTTTGAAAGATCCTCCGATTTAAGGGAATTGCTGCACACCAGCTCAGCAAAATTTCCCGTTTTATGAACACCTGTGCTTATTTTTGGCCTCATTTCATAAAGGGTAACTTCATATCCCTTTGACGCAAGTCCGAGGGCTACTTCGGAACCTGCAAGGCCTCCTCCAATAATATTTATTTTCATCGTTTCCCTCTCCCGAATTTTCTTCGATAATACCTGAACAAAAGCTCCTGATAATACCCCGCATAGGGATAAAATTTTTCCATTCCATACTCCATGACTTTCTTTGTGCTTCCTTCGATATTGAAAAGATCTTTCATAACCCTTTTTATCCACACATCAACGGGAAATGAATTGAGTTCAGCATAGCCAAAGAGTGTAACACAACTCGCAACTTTATAACCAATCCCTTTTCGTTTCATAAGTGCTTCCAGTTTTTCGTTAAGAGATAAATTCTCCAATTGCACAAAGAATTCTTCAGAATTGGTGTTTTGAAATAGCTCGTAAAGCCATGGAACTCGAAAGGCGAGTTTTAATTCCTTCAGCTGATTTATTGATAACTTTTTTAGCTGAACCAAATCAGGGAAAGCGTAAAACATCTTCCCGTTAAGACTTATGCGATTTTCCGGAAAAAGTGCAGAAAGCGCATTGGCCATTCTCCTAATAGTTGGAATGTTATTGCGTGTTGAAATGATATACTCCACAGTCATTTCAAAGGGATTCTGTCTTAAAATTCTCAAACCCCTGCCCTCTTCAATAGATTTCAACGAAATGCTTCTGGCAGGTTCGGGAAGGCTTTTTGAAAGCTTTTCCAGTTCAGCTAAGATTTCTTCAAGAGGATCCTCAAACCCAAGATAGTCTTTTAAGCCTACATCGAGATCTTCGCCCAGCAAAGTGTCAGCTGAGGCAATAACTTTAACAATCTTTCCCTCTTGCTTTAAGATCAGTGCAGTATCTCTAACGACTCCCGTCCAGCAATCGTCTTCTTTTGTCCACCGAAAGGTTTGACCGCAATCCAAGGTTGCATCAAGGTCAAAGATTTCAGGAGCTCGAATTTCAAGCTTTACCATATTAAATACCTCTAACCAGCAATTCGGGAATTTTAGAAAGGGCCTTGTAACCTGTATCCGATGTCACTTCACCAAAAACGGCCAGCAAAAACCGTTTCCCTCTTACAATTATCGGGATCACGCTGATAATAATTCCTTCATTTGAGGTGGTGCTTCTTGTACCGGAATTAACTGCCAATGCTACGGAAAGCGAAGGGATGGTACATGGCAATTCACTCCCTAAACTTTTTCCCTCTTCGTCTATCAATCTCAAAACGACCCCCAAATCGGTACTTAATTCTTCGATTCTGCTGGCAAGCTTATGAATTTCGCTGTCTTGCATTTTTATCTCCTTTCAATTTTGCAATTATATTTTCCACACTTGAGCCACTTTCCAGTCAGGCCAAAATCTTTCATGAGCTCTGTTCCTACCACAAGAGAGGAAGGTTTAAGGATTTCCAGAAATCTCTTTAATTCCTCTCTGCCATCTATCTTTAGCATAGTCAAATCCAATTTTCTTCCTCTAAATCGCCACAGGTGCTCGTACTGAGGAAAACACTCTTTGAGTTGCATTTGATCCTTTTTGTCCCTTTCCAGCTTTTTGATGACCTGTTCTCTTAGTCCAAATACGCAACCGCAGTAATCCTGCTTATAAACGTCTTTTAGAACTTCCCTGATTTTTTTGTGATCAATACCATTTCGAAAGTCAAAGGGTATATATTTTATACCAGATGCCCTTTCCACTTCGTAGCCAGCACGGTGAATTAGCTCGGGATTTTTCTTCGGACTGGAAAGAAGCGTTGTAGAAAAGGCTTCGTATCCAGAGTTTTTTGCATACTTTGCCGTAACAGCCAGACGATATTTTATACAGTAATAACAGCGCCTGCCTCCTTCAGGTTCTGCCGCAAATCTTGAAAGCACTCTGGCGCCGAAACTACTTTCATATATACCTTCAACAAAAGACACCGAATAGCTTCTGCTGACTTTATAAAAGGCATTTAACCTTTTTACATACTCCAAATATGGAAAAATGTTCGGATTAAAGAAAAAAGCCGTTACCTCTTCTTTTTCTCTCTCTGAAAAATGTTCCAGAGCAATTACTTCATCCGGCGCGCAACACACGTGCAACAGGATCAAAATTCAACCATCTCCCCTATTTTTCGCAGGGTTGCTTCCCCTATTCCCTTTACGGCTTCCAATTCGGATAATTCCCTGAAAGAACCATGTTCTTCTCTATACCGGATAATTCTTTCAGCAAGTGTAGGTCCAATTCCGGGCAGCTTTTCGAGCTCCTGAGCGCTTGCTCGGTTTACATTTATCAGGGTCTTTGCTGGTGTTTTCTCTAACCGGGTTGTACCAACAAAAATGAGTTCCTTTAATTTAGAAAAAGTCTTGTCTCCTATGCCATTTACTTCTTTCAATTCCTCGATACTGCCAAACCCACCATGAGTTTCCCTGTAATCGATAATACTTTTCGCTTTGATTTCTCCAATTCCAGGCAGTGATATTAACTCTTCCACCGAAGCTTTATTGAGATCCAGCTTTCTTTGTATTTCCCTTTTCTCTTCAGCTATTGAGTTATTGCTTACCGTTATGAATTCCCTGATTTTATCCAGAGTTGCCTGGCCAATTCCGCTTACATTCAAAAGCTCATCAACACTGCTGAAACCACCTTTGTTTTCACGGTAAGCGATTATGCTTTTTGCTTTTGACGGACCTATGTTTGGCAAAAGCTCAAGCGTTTTTGCATCGGCTTTGTTAATATCTATCGGGTAGATTTCTTTCGTCTCCATTCCAGGGATTTTCTCTGAAGCAACGCTTTCATCTATATTATCCGGTCCGAGAAAAGCTATAAGAGCTAGGATAAATATAAAAAGGATTGCCCCGAGAATTTGAGCCTCTTTTGTTGAGAGCTTTCTCATACTATTCTATCCTTCTTGGAAACCTATCGGCTATCCTCCATCCTGTTAATTCCTCCACTTCCGCAACGTTTAGATTATTGGAATATTCTCTAACTGCATCAAGATCTGGAAAAAGCCCCAAAATTGCCGAATAAAAGGTCCGGTTGTCTGTTGTTGTCCACCTATAGATGAAAGCCGGATAACCTTTGGCTCTCAGGTTTATTACCTGCGGTGCAATACCATCGGCAAAAGTGTGCGAAACCAGTTGCAAACCATAAACAACCCTTGAAGGGTACAATCCATCCAGCGGTATACCTTTCAGAGAAGCCACACCGTATAGATCATCTTCTATCTTCGTTATGAAATAATTCAATTCACCAACTTCAACACAGAGCTTAAAAGCGATATTCGTATCTACTGCGACATACGAAAAGTCCGTTCCTTTGATCAAATAATCAAAAGACTTCAAAATAAGCCTGTTATAATCAAAGCTCTCAAGGAAGAAACTCTTGATTGGCTTTACCTCATCGGGTTTTTTTATGGTAACTCTTGATGAACTCCCGGTAATCTCTGAAAATTCAGTTGCCATTGGCGTAGAATCGCTCACAATCTCATTATCTTCAGGCAAAAAATTCGAACGTATTTCCTCTATTATCAAACGATAATTTTCAGCTTCTTTTTTCAACATATAAGCATAACCGCCCAATAAAAAGGTAAATATTGAAAGTCCAAGGATGATTATTATCAAAATCCTAATCACAACATTCAGCGCTTTTTCTTTCATAATAAACTCTCCAATTCTTTACCATGGTCTTTTAGCAAACTAAAGAAATCCTCTGCGTTGATTTTTTCATGAAAAGCATTTCCAAAACATGGAATCTCCAGTTCCAGCTTCTTTATCTGTGAGAGATACTCGTTAATCGAACTAAAATCAAGCCGAAGAGGCCATTGCCTGCTCCAGAATTTTCTTAAAAGCCCCAGCAGGTTCTCTTCGCCTTTAACAACCCCAAAAATTTTTCCAAGCCATATCTCAAACACGACACCAAAGGCAAGCGCATTGAGAAAATCCAGTTTTAGCCTGAAAGCAGATTCCAGGATATTTGCGAATCTCATACCGATTACACCCGGGCTGTCATTTACCCTCTCCGAATAAAGTTTTATTACAATCCATATAATATCCGACCAGGCGTCAATGGAAAGTTTTTCGCTGCTTCCAAATAGGCGTTCAAGATAGCGAAACGCATGTTCGTCATAAGAATATGCAATGAATAAAAAAGGCATCAATTCACAATTTCCCCGCTCTAAAAATCTCGAATAGCTTAATCCGGGATCGATATAAATCTTATCGGGTAATCCATAGATTGCAAGCATATCCTTTTTGAATTCGAAGTTAATGTAAAATTTTCCATGTAATGGCAGAAGGGTTTGTGAAAGACTCGTTGAAGGCACGGCGTAGAACTCTTCTATCTGACTGTGGCTGAAAGCAGAATAACCTGCCAGATCGATGATAGCTCCGCCTCCAAGGGCAACAACCCTGGATTGTCCCTTTGTTCTGAAGAGTTGATACAGCTCAAAAACCCTATCGATTGATTTAACGTGTTCACCACCGGGCAAAACATGGACATCACCGGATTTTTTGGGCATGAGATTATTGAGACCGGAGTCCATCACAAAAATGGACTCCGGCGAAACGACATCGATATTTTTTCCGAAAATAATTTCGCAACGCTGCTCTTTACGTAATTCAAAAGAAAGCGTCTTCATACTACTCCTTCTTCAGCGAGTTTCTTCAAAAGGGTAACAGTGTGCAGCACATCATCGTAATCAACCATCTCATGGGGCGTGTGCACATATCTTGTAGGAACCGACACTGTTCCGGAAGCAATACCTGAGCCCGTCAACTGGTATCCTCTGGCATTCGTACCGCCAAAAATGAGAATTTCATATTGGTACGGAATTCCGTTCTTTGTGGCCACTTCTGTTAGTTTCTTCACAACCTGTGAAGAACTGATACTAGCCTTATCCTTTATTTTTATCGTTGGCCCTGCACCGAGCTTGAAGCCCATCCTTTTGAATGCTTTGGGTGTATCCGGACCAGCTGTTACATCAAGGGCTATTGCCATATCCGGTTTTATATCAAAAGCTGCGACACTCGCTCCCACCAGTCCCACTTCTTCCTGTACGCTGAAAACAAAATAAATATCATCCTTAGGTTCTTTGAGTTCTTTTGCCAGTTGAACCAGTATGGCACAGGCAATGCGGTCATCCATAGCTTTTGACACAAGGCGCTTGCCGTGGTCCAGAAAAGTGGCGTCATATGTTCCAAAAGTGCCAATAGGTGCTTTTTGCAAGGCATCCTTTTTGTCAGTAGCGCCAATGTCAACGTAAATAACATCAAAAGCAAGGCTCTTTATATTCTCAGCGTATTCCTTGCCTGTTTCCCCTTCAACACCGACAACACCGACAACACCCGTTTCAAATTTTATTCTGGTGCCAAGAAGGACATAAGGGGATACCCCACCTATCATTTCCACTCTGAGAAAGCCGTTGTCGTCCACATGCGTTACAACCACACCAATTTCATCCATATGTGCATCGAAAAGAAGCTTTTTTCCTGATGTGCCTTTTTTCCATGCGATTAGATTTCCCAGGGCATCTACTCTGTAACCATCGACATGGTCTTTTATTTCTGTGATAATGGTTTCTCTTATTCTGTCTTCCCTGCCGCTTGGCGATGAAACTTCGGTAAATTTCTTTATAAGCTCTTTCATTCAGGTAGCACCTTCCCTTCAATCACAAGAATCTTTGCAAGCTCTATAACCGCTGAAAAGTCTCTGGTATCTATCATCGAAACAGGTGAATGAATATAACGCGAAGGAGTTGAAATAACACCGGACGGAATGCCAGAAAGAACTCTCGCGAGCCTGGCAGCGTCCGTTCCACCAGCTAACCTCGCTTTATACTGATACGGGATATCATGCCTTTCAGCGGTTGCCTTGATAACATCAAAAATCCTCCGGTTCAGTACGAGACCGCCATGCGCAAAGGTCAGGGCTGGTCCCTCTCCAAGCCTTGTGGCCCAGCGGCTCTCAGGTATTTCCGGATTGTCACCAGCGGTTGTGTTTTCAAAAACAATAGCCGCATCAGGCACAACCTGGCTTGCGGCAACACCGCTTCCCCTGAGCCCAACTTCCTCCTGCACTACCCAGGAAAAGTAGACATCGTGTTCAAGACTTATATCTTCGAGAGCTTTTAAAACTTCTAAAAGGACCACACATCCGCTTCTATCATCAAAAGCCTTTCCCAGCGCATAATGACCCACTTCTTCATACTGTGTGTTAAAATAAACCGGATCTCCCACTTTTACCTTTCCGGATGCTTCCTCCTTGGAATTAAAACCCGCATAAATACTTAGATTTTTGTAATCAGGAGCCTTAAACAGGGAATCATCGCTTTGAAGATGAATAGCCTTAAATCCAATAACGCCCTCAAGAAGGTCTTTGCCAACCAATACTTTTTTACCGATAAGCACCCTCGGGTCGACCCCACCAACGCGGGTTATACCCAATGTGCCATCTTTGTTTATCTTCGAAATCATAAGTCCAACTTCGTCCATATGTGCTAAGAGCATCAGCTTTTTGGTGTTTTCGCCTTTTCCTTTTTTCAGAGCAATTAGGTTTCCGACACTGTCTCGCCAGTAATTATCTACTTTTCCCTTTATCTCTTCTTCAATAAAATCAGCGACGGGTTCTTCAAATCCGGAAATTCCGGGAATTTCGGACAGCTTTTTTAGAAGCTCAAACTTCATCCTTTTCACCTTCTTCCAGTTCTGAAAGGAACTCTACCAGAAGCCTTACGCTATTCTCAACATCTTTTGTGTCGATTACTTCAACTGGAGTATGCATATACATTTGGGGTAAAGACATGAGCAGCGTCGGAATACCTGTTCCAGAAATCTGAACCATATCAGCATCTGTCCCTGTTCTTCCAGCAGCAAATTCATACTGCACGGGGATGTTGTGTTTCTTTGCAGTCTTGTCCAATTTATCAAAATACTTTTTGTCAATGTTCGGACCGCCAACTGAAATTGCCGGACCCTTTCCAATGCTTATGTCAAACTCCGAGTTGTCATGGGTAACATCCATAGCAATTCCCAGATCTGGTCTGATGCCTTCAGCAGCGACCTTGGCACCAAAAACCCCTATCTCTTCCCTTGATGTAAAAACAAAATAGACATCGGGTCGGAGTGTAAACTTCTCAAGTTCTTTTGCAGTTAAAATAGATACAGCGCAACAAGCCCGGTCGTCCAGAGCCTTGCCAATTACTTTCCCGTTCAATTCGAGAGCCTTGAAATCTACAACTACCAGATCCCCAGGCTGGACAGCTTCATAATCGGAATTCATAGAGATATCTATGAACAACTCGTCAAAACCGGGAACCTTTCCCTTCGATTTTTTATCCTGAAGGTGCGGAGCAAGCATTCCTATGACTCCACGACGTTCAACACCATCCCGGCACTTAATTCTCACCTTTTGCGAAATCAAAACCTTGGGATCAATGCCGCCAAGCCCTTCGAATCTGGCAAAACCGCGTTCATCCGTTTTAGAGATTACAAGCGAAATCTCGTCCATATGGGTAAAAATCGCGACTCTTTTGCCTGTGTTGCCTTTCTTCAATGCAATCAAGTTTCCCATGCTATCAATATTCACCTCATCAACAAAAGGGCTTATCCTTTCGTGTATAAGTTGACGGGTTTCATCTTCATATCCAACCGGGCCAAAAGAGTTTGAAAGATCTCTGAGTAGCTCTGTAATCTTCAAATCGTCCCCCCCTTTGTTTCAAATTTCATATTATCAACACTCTCAACAACTATTCTTCCAGTCCTTATATGAGCTACTGCTGGGATATTCAGCCTTTCATAATCCTGAGAAATCGTCCCGCCTATTTGTAGCAAGGAAGGTGAAAGCTCGAGGGCAGCTATTATAGCTTCATTCCCAACAGAATACCCCGCTCTCAAGATACCCCGCGCTGAGCCAAATACAACTATGCTTCCGCCTGCAATAATTTCAGCACCAGCGTGGATATTTCCCATTACAATAACATCGTAATTATGCACAACAATCTGTCCAGAACGAAGATTCCGCTTTACGACCGCTGCTCCCCTTACTTCTGTAACTTTTTCCCTGACAAGATTGTATTTTTGCCCGATCTTCACATTTTTCTTTTCCAGACTACCAACAAGAATATCTTTAACTCTGACACCCATGTTGTTCAAAAGGGAAACGATATTGACAATGTCATCGGGTTTGCTTGTTTCCTGGGTAAGCATAAGCGAAATCTCGTCGCCCTCTGAAAAGAAATCTTTCGCTTCAGCGAACTTTGACATAATCTCCTGCTTAAGGGCTTCAATACTTGTATAGGCTTCTATAAGCAGAATCAAGCCTCTTTTTGTCATCCGAAAATCAATAGGCAACAGGATCCCTCCCTTCACCTGTAAATTTTAACATGAATGGCATTACTTGTAGATAATGAAAAAGCGAGAAAATCGCTATGGAGTGACTATACTGAGCTAAAGTAAAGCTCAGGATATGTTTTACTTCGTAAAGGCTTTACATTCCCTCGGAATGGCTGCGCGCCTGCGGCGGAGAAAAACCGAGTTACGTGAGTTACGAGTCACGAGTCGCGAGTTACGAAAGTAAACGAGAACTGAGTCCCAAGAGTCGAAAAAGCAAATACCTAGTTACGTGATTCAATGAATGACAGTTGGTGGTACGACTGTTGGTAGAGCGACAAATGATAATGCGACAGCTGATGGGGCGACAATTGGTGATACGACTATTGATGGAGCGACTGCTGGTTATACGACTGTTGATGGTACGAGGGTTGGTGGAGCGATGAATGATAATACGAGGCTTGCGGAAACTAAATAAAAGCAGAGAATCCGCGAGAAGAGATTCGGGTTAAGAGTTACAAGTTTCGAGAGTAAACGAAAACCGAGAGTTCAAACATTAATATTTGTGCCCATTGATTTTGCGTATTTGTATATAGTAAACTTTAATGGAGCTAAATGAAAATCTTTAAGTGGGAATAACTGACTTAATGAGCATTGTTGAATATCTGCTATAAATCCTTGGCTCAAAATTTCTCCATAGCTGGGGTAAATGCAGATGTATGAAGGAGAAATCCTCGAACCAAATCGGGAAAGGGGGATTTTTGTGAATTCATGTAAGCGATTAGCTCTTTTTTCTCTTTTAATGCTTGTTCTAATTGCTTTGTCTTCATGCGCTTTGACTGGTGACGAACTGAAGCCGGACAAAGACCACTCGATTGTCAGATTTGTTGTAAAAAACCCTAAATACAGCACCCGATTTTCACAGATGGCTATTCCTTCTGATACTGAGTCTTTTGGGATAGTGGCAAAAGAATCCGGTTCAGGTACTCTTATAAAAAGTTCCAAAGCTTTCGGAACCGAAGAATATTTGACAATGGAGATGAAACTTCCCGGAGATAGGGTATACAGCTTTTATTTCATGGGGATTGATAGCAATGACTCTCTCACCTGCATGAATTTCCTGAAAAACATATACTTACTTTCTGGTGAAGCCACTTCTCTATCTGTAAGCATGATCCCGATAGAGAAATCCATTTTTCCAACAGATGCAAGCTTAGCAAACGTTCTCTTTAAAGAACCAAAATACTCTTACGAAGAACCAAAATATGTTGATTGGACGAGGGCATATTACTACTTCACTTTCACCGCTACTGATCTCGGGACATTCTTTGAAGATCTTTCCAGCGAAGATCATTACTATACCAAGTACAGTTTCGATTTATGGAATGGCAAAGAGTTCTACTTGACTAGTAATTATTATTGGAGAGATTACGAGAGCAACTATTCTTACTCTTATATATCAAAAATCGATTCAAACACTGTACAGGCACAAGTTCCAGTGTATTTCCCCATAAAATATCATGATGATGGGACCCCGTATCCCTATACTGATGGTACCTTCTCTTTTTATTCACCTAATAATTTTGGAGGGCTCGGTGCGGGACTTTACAACTCTGTGAACTTTTCTGAATTAAATGCAGAAATAACAATTGTTATTGAATAAGAGAGTGATGCGAATCGACTTCTTCCCTGAGGCCAATGAAAATATATTCGCCAACGACATTTCTCTATTTAGTGGTTATATGTTGATTTGACCGGATAATGAAAAAAGACTCTTGTTTCGTTATCTTATAGAAAATAAGGTGTCACGAAAAAATGAGCCTACTAAATTTCAATAGAACTACTGGACTTGAAAAGCATATCTCCATTTCGGACCATATTCAGGAGAGTAAGAAAGTTTATGCCATCCCCATAAAAAACCCGGAAGCTATTGCTCCCGGGTTTATTGAGGGGTGAGATTTATCTCCAGCAGTTGCCTGCCTGTCCGCGGCCGCCCTGGTTGCCTCTGCCACCATGGTTTCCTCTTGGGCCCGGTGCATTTCTGTAATTTCCCTGCTGTGGTGCGTTCTGGTAATTCCCTCTTGCTCTGTTTCCTCTTCCATAAGCTGCTTGATTCATCATTCCACCCTTCATCCAGGTGGGGAAGCCATCAGCATCTCTAAGCACTATCTCTGTACCGTCTATCGTTATCTTTGAGGGCACTACGAAGCTTTCGTCATCAACCGTTACCAATTTACCCTCTACTACTACGTTTTGTCCTTCTGTTAGTTCCACATCGCTTAGCATCCAGAGGGGGCCTGTGTGCACTTCTACTATTCCTTCGGCTGTTTCTACCTTGATCTCTGCGGGCATGTATTCGACTTCGACAATGGTGCCTTCTATTGTGGTGTCTTCGCCACTAAAATATGCGCTGTCATCTCTGTTCTGATACAGGGGTTCAAAATTTCCCTCTGTCCTGTAAGCGTAACCACCTCTTGCTGCCGGTGTTCCTGCCGGTGCTTGCTGGTCATCCCAGCGAGGACCAAAAGCGAAGAGACTTGCACTAAGAACGAGAACCGCTACCAATGTTGTTACGATAATACCTTTTTTCATGTTCCTCACCTCCATAGTGGAATGTTTAACTTCACCACTATGATAGGTGACCTTCCTTAGAGTAACCTTAGACTAACCTTAGAAAATGCTTAGAGTTTTTAATCATACAACAGGCAAGTTTGAATGCCAAGATCAGGAAACCGAGAATCGATGTAGGATAAAATAAAGGAGGCAGTCAGGAGGAAGAGAGGAACAGAGAAGACCCCACTTATTCTTATAGAAAAAATAACCCACTTAATCCCTTTTAAGCAGTAATCAGGGAAATTCTTGTAATAAACCAAATTTGCCGGGTTCAATTAATTGGAAATTTATCTATCCAATTATTATTAAGCAAAAGATATATAATCCATCAACATATTATCAAGAATGACATCAGTCGGTTTTGCATGAAACAAGTTACATGTATATAATTTTGTATACATGGAATCCATAGCGACCAAAATCACCACCGCAAAGCCTTTCAGCAAAAGCTTTGGGATTATTCTTTTTCAAACCGCAGATCGTATACAGTTTTGCTATTTACCCGGAAAATAATCGCTGTTTATCTTATATCTTTTGGAACATGTTACATATTCTATATAGCGAATGATATTTGATGGTTTTACCATCAAATTCAATATAAGGGGTGATGACGTATGACAGGAAAGGCTATTGCCGTCTGGTCTGTTATTGTGCTATCAGCAATTGCGATTTTATTTGGTGCATGGAAAGATCTGGAGAGGGAAAAATTCTTTAGCGGCAGTGTAATAAGTAACGGAGATTTTAGCTCTGAAATAGTGAATGATCAGGAAAACAATCCGGGTGAATGGTTTATATGGGAAGCCGGGAAATACGGAATCAGCGGCGCGACAGTTGCCGATTATGGCGTCTCGAATGGTACAGCATTTGTTGATGTAGCAAACGCTGGTCCTGAGTCCTGGCATATTCAATTCAATCAATGGGTAGAACTTGAAAATGAACAGGCTTACCTCATTACATTCAAAGCGAAGGCCAATACTGAGAAATCCATTAATGTCAAGATATTGCAAACACATGAGCCATGGACGAATTACTTTGCTGAAACCGTTCAGTTAAACGAAGAATGGCAAACCTTTGAATTTTATTACTTGCACTCAAGAACCTCTGATAAAGTGGTGACCTTTGGTTTTGAATTGGGGAAAGATCCTGCTGCAACTGTCTATTTCAAGGATATTGTTGTCAAACCCGTTGATAAGTCACTGCTGCCGCCAAAAGAAGAAGTTGCTGACGAAGGAGAGACAATTGATTATTACTTTGATGAAGAAGAGCCCGGAAATTTGATCAACAATGGGGATTTCAGCGCTGGAATAGTTAACGATCAAGGTAGCATGCCCTTTGAATGGTGGATCTGGCAGGCTGGAGATTACAACATCAGTGGTGCTAAAGTTTCTGAATATGGCGTAAAAGATGGAGCTGCATATCTCGTACTTGCAGACACCGGAACAGATTCATGGCATATTCAGTTCGATCAATGGATTAATATGAAGCAGGGAAATACATACAAAATCACCTTGAAGGCAAAAGCAGATACACCAAGAGCGATAAATCTAAAATTAGTGCAAACCGGTGCGCCTTACGGTATGTTTTTCAGCGAAACATTGAATCTGGAGACTGAATGGCAGGTTTTTGAATTTGAATACACGCATCCAGACGATGGTGATCCGATAGTGAACTTCAGCATAGAACTCGGTGCAGGAGCTCCTACAACAGTATATTTTGACGATGTGGCGGTAGAACCCATCACATCTGAATAAATTCATGCATTCCGGTGGGCAGTTAAATGCCCACCATTTTTGGTTTTTTGTGAAACAAATTGTAACTTACCCTGAAAATGTTTCAAAAAGGCCTTACCAGAAATTGGAGGTGTATTCTCATGAAAAAAGTTAGATTTTGGCTTTCGTTAATTCTGATGATTATTCTTGCGGCGTCTCTTTTTGCTGTGAAAATAACCGTTTCCGTATGGAGCTGGGATGTCGATAATTACAAAAAGCTCGCTGAGGAATTCAACAAGTATTATCCAGACATCGAAGTTGTTATCATCGCAAACGAACCAGATGTAAATGGCTTCCTTACCGCAAAAGTTGCAGCAAGGCAACCTCTTCCAGATGTCGTTGCTCAATCATGGGAACCTCTTTCATACCCGGTGTCACAGGGTTGGGTTTACCCACTGAATGAATTCCTGAAAGACGACCCATACTATGATTATGTTCCAGACAGCGTGAAAAACGCTTTTAAGTACAACGACAAAGTATACGCTCTGGGAGAAAGATTGCACTTTGAAGCAATAGTTTTGAATCTTGATTTACTCAAAAAGCTTAATTTGCCTACTCCTGGATATGACTGGACGGTTAATGAATTCAAGAACTATTTGCGCCGGGCCACTACCAGGGAGTATTCAGGCATAAACCAGCTCTGGGAATTTGATACGTTCATGAGCGCAGTATTGAGTGATAAAACAACATTCTGGAGTTTTGATCCCGAAAAAAGGGAGTTTGACCTCGTAGATGGCGGGTGGATTCCGGCCATAACATTACAGAAAGAACTCAAATCGATACCCGGTCTTGTATCAGATGACCTTATAAATGAAGAACTCAGAAACCAGGGACAACTTGACGATTATCAGAAAAAATTCGGGCAGGACGCCGATGCATTCAGAGAGTCAAAGGTTTTAGCTGGATTTGAAGCAACATACGATTGGAGCTGGGTAAGGACTTTACCATGGGATTTTGACTATTATCCCTTGCCACATGACCCTCAAATAGGTATGAGGATACCCGTGCACATCAATTACACCTTCGTCACGGCTACAACGAAATATCCAAAGGAAGCCTTCTTATTCGCAAGGTTCCTTACATATGATCCGAGAGGAGTTATTGCCAGGCTCAATCTGTATAATACAGAAGAAAATGGAAGACTTATCGATTGGTTTGTGCCTGCTACAATGCATCCCGATGTACTGTCACATTTTGAAGAAATGAAAATACCAGCAGGCATAAAATATATGCTCAACAATCTCGATAAAACTGTCAGAATTGATATGTGGAAAACCGTTCCCGGTTGGTTCGAAATCATCTGGGATATAATATTCCCTGTTAATGAAAGGATAAGAAGTGGTCAGGTACAACCGCAGGCGGTTGCTGCTGAAACCCAGGAAAAGGCTAACCTCCTGTTAAAGGAGAAATGGAGTGTATTTGAAGCAAAACTCGCAAAAGCTGAAAAGAATTTCCAGAAAATAAGAAAACAAATCGAAGGTAAGTAGCCTTAATGCAGACCTGCAAGCCATAATAAGAATAATGGTTTGCAGGTCGCTTTTACTTCAAAACAACTTCATTGGAGGTCATACAGAGTGCAAAGGCTACTTTTAAAGACAATAATCGCTACCGCAATTATTTTGCTCATGGTCTTGCTGGTATATGCCATTGGTAAGATTGAATACTCTAAGTACCAGCAAAGTATTTTAAAGAAAACATCGGATTCCGAACTCCTGAGCCCTGAAGAAATCAAATTGTATTTTGAAGGTCTGCAGAGTTCTTTTGATGGCGTAATCGTTGATTCCAAAAAAGTTTTAAAGATAAACAAAACAATTGAAAGCGATGAAGAAACTTCCGTTGACTTTGAACTGGAAAGTAGTGGGGATTTCTTCATTATTTGCCGTGTTGCTTATCCTGAAAAAACCACCACCAATGGATTTCTGGAATTAACGGTAAATGGAGAAGTTTTCTACCAGATCATTATCGATACGTTTACATATTACGATTACACTGCAATAGCCTTTGATAGGTATGGAAACGAAATTGTACCAGAACAATACATATATTCCGACCCGATTTACAGCTATTTCAAAGATGCTAAAAGGGTTTCTGGAAAGCCTGTCTTGTTTTCCTTTAAAGCTGGAAAAAATAACCTTCTGATAAAAAACCTCAGAAGCAGGATTGAGATAGAAGAGATTTATCTGTTACCTTCAACACTTTTACAAGATGTCCCCGAGTATGAAGATTATTTGAGAAAAAATGGATTTAGCACTGAGCAGGGAAATGGATCTGAAAATATCTTAAAGGAAGCAGAAAATTTACTGGGAAAATCAGATTTTTTTATTTCAATAAACAATCTCCAGATACCGGTCATAACACCATACGAAGTATTGAAGAAAAAAATAAACGTCGTTGACCAGAATACCTTCAAGTATTCAGGACAAAAGATTACCTGGGTTATCGACGTCGATAAGCCGGGATTTTATAAAGTAGGGTTGAGGTACCAGCAGAACCTTAACCGCGGTGTTCCGGTCTTCAGAAGAATTTATGTAAACGGCAAAGTCCCCTTCTCTGAGGTAAGCGAATATCCCTTTGAATATACGGAATACGCTTGGAAAGACAAAATTATCTCTGATGAATCGGGTACACCATATTATTTCTACCTGAAGAAAGGAATAAACTACATTTCCCTTGAAGTAACAACAGGAATTTATGAAAACACCATAACCTTCTTGCAGGATAGTGTAAGAAAGATTCAGAATATCGCTCTGGACATTCGAAAGCTAATAGGGGTAAATTTAGATGAAAACAGAACCTGGAATATAGAAAAATACATGCCAAATGTTATTGAAGAATTAGAGACCATTTCCAGTGAGTTAAAAGCCCAACACCAGCAACTCATTGATGTGGTTGGCAAAAAAGGGCTGGCTTCCATTTCTGAAATGCTTGTAGTCGCCGACCTTATCGACAAAATCTTGAAGAATTCAAACAGGTTGCCCTTTTATCTAGATGAACTTAGTGAAGGCTCTGCTTCAGCTGTTCAAAGGCTTTCTGAACTCTCCATGAGATTGAAAGAACAGCCCCTGGGGCTTGATAAGCTCTATGTTTTCCAGGGAGAGATGGAATACTCGTTCAAATCCACTTCGATGTTTTTCATTTCTGCTTATGAAGAAATTCAGAAACTGTGGCTTTCACTTTTGAACAAGAACGAGGCTTATTCAATATACGAAGAATCAGCAGAACAAAATTTAAGAATTTGGGTGAATAGACCCGTTCAATATGTAGAAACTCTTCAATACCTTATCGATACAGATTTCACCCCTAAGACCGGGATAGATGTAACGCTTTCTGTTATGCAAAATGAACAGAGGTTAATTCTTGCGAGCTCTTCCGGACGCACCCCCGACGCCGCATTGGGAATAAGTAGCTGGTTGCCTTTTGAATTAGCCATTAGAAGTGCCTTATATCCTCTTTCTAACTTTGAAGATTTCTTCGATTTTGCATCTGAAAACATAAATATCGAGACTTTACTCCCGATGGTTGTGGAAGACAAAGTTTATGGCATTACTGAAACCCAGAATTTTTATGTGCTTTTCTACAGAAAAGATATTCTTGAAAAGCTCAACGTTCCCATTCCAGATAGCTGGGATGATGTAAAGAAAATATTGCCTGAGCTGCAAAGGCGGGGCTTGAATTTTTATATTCCAATGTGCGAACAGACAATTAAATACTTCAACACAACCGCTCCCTTTTTCTTTCAGAACGATGCAAGGCTTTATTCAAAAGATGGTATAAAGACAGCCTTGAATGAAGATAATTCAATCAAGGCTTTTGAGCTTATGACAGAGCTCTTTTCCATATACGGTCTTCCCGAGCAGGTTGCAAATTTCTATAATGCCTTTAGATATGGAAGAATACCTATTGGAGTAGGTGATTTCGGCTTATATGTAGCGCTTTCAAATGCTGCTGACGAAATATACGGTTTATGGGATATTGCGCCTTCTCCCGGCGTTGTTTCAGCCGATGGAAAAGTGGAAAGATATCAGGTGGCCAGCGATAGAACGGCAATTATTTTCAAAAATGCCAAGAACAAAGACAAAGCATGGGTATTTCTCAAATGGTGGCTTTCAAAGGAAACCCAGCTAAAGTTCGCTAGAACTTTGATTACCCGATATGGGCCTGCTTACATGTGGAACACAGCAAATATCCAGGCTTTTAAGGAACTTGAATTCTTTGAAGAATATCATAAGAGGGCCATTCTGGAACAATGGAAGTGGATAAGGGAAGTTCAGAGGCATCCAGGCGGGTATATGGTCGAAAGGGAAGTCAGCAATGTCTGGAATAGAGTGGTCATTGAAGGATATCCTTTGCGCCCTTCAATTGACAGATCGGTGATTATAGTCAACAGGGAACTCGAAAGGAAGTTGACTGAGTTCGGCTATCTGCAAGATGGCATAAAGGTAAAAGATTACATTATGTATGACACGATGGAAGAATTCTTGATCGAAAATCTGGGTAACGATGCTTATGAATACCTGATGAAAGCCAGAAAATTAAGAGGTGAAATAGATGACTAAGAAAGTAAGGAAGTATAATCACTGGTTTCTGATTTCGCCATACCTGATACTGTTCACTATATTCATCGTGCTTCCGGTGGTTATATCGATATACTTATCTTTCACTTATTTCAATGCCATTGAAAAGCCAAGCTGGATAGGGATCCAAAACTATATTACCCTCATGACACGAGATGAAATTTTTATGCAAAAGGTTCTTCCGAATACTATTAAATACTCTCTAATTGTTGGTGTTGGCGGATATTTGCTTTCATTTACCCTTGCGTGGCTGATAGCACAGCTCACGCCAATTCCCAGAACTATATTTGCACTCATAATTTATTCTCCATCGCTTACTGCAGGGATTACAATGACTGTTGTGTGGCGGGTTCTGTTTAATGGTGATCAGCAAGGGTATTTGAATGCGCTGCTTTTGAAATATGGCTTCATAGACAAAGCCATACAGTGGCTGCAATCTCCAGAATATCTTATGGATATCATGATTGTTGTTTCGTTGTGGAGCAGTATGGGCATTGGTTTTCTGGCTATGCTGGCGGGCATTTTGAATGTTGACGAAAGCCTTTATGAAGCAGCTTACATCGATGGCATACGCACAAGACTTCAGGAAGTGATATACATAACCATTCCGGCGATGAAACCTCAAATGTTGTTCGGTGCAGTTATGTCAATTGTCAATACCTTTACAACTGCAGGAATAGGAGTTGCTTTATCGGGTTCAAATCCCACTCCCCAATATGCTGGCCAGCTTATGGTTAATCACATAGAAGATTATGGCTTTTACAGATATGAAATGGGCTATGCAGCAGCTCTCTCCGTGGTATTGCTGTTGATAATCTGGTTCTTCTCGCGTGTAGCATGGCGATTATTTGGCGAAAGATAAAATGAGGTGGTATTATGGCGAGATTTTCAACTAAAACAAATCCCAAATATTTTCATAGAAGCCAATTGAAGTTTTACTTCATATTAATCCCGATTTCCGCGTTCATGATACTTCCAATTTTATTCATCTTTTCTCAAGCCTTTAAACCTCTTGACGAGCTGTTCTTATATCCTCCTCGCTTTTTCGTCAAAAGACCTACATTGTTCAATTTCTTTCAGCTATTTAATGCAGCGAGAGGCTCAAACATACCCATAAGCAGATATTTCATGAATAGCATTCTGACGGCCTTTTTTTCCGTTATTCTAACCATATTGATCTCTGTGTTCGCTGGTTATGTGCTTTCCAAGAAGAAGTTCAAATCGAAAAATCTGCTCTTTACAGTAAACAACCTCGCTCTGATGTTTGTCCCGATAGCGGTAATAATTCCAAGGTATATAATTGTTCAATCCCTTGGTTTAATAGATACTTTTATAATCAACATCCTTTCTCTTCTTGTTATGCCTGTTGGAGTTTTTCTGGTCAAACAATTTATAGATCAGATACCGGACTCATTGCTTGAGGCAGCTTTTGTTGATGGGGCAAATGATTTGCAGATAATATTCAAAATATTGGTTCCTCTTTTGAAGCCGGCTATCTCTACCGTTGGAATACTTGCTTTCCAGATAGCATGGAACAGTTCCGAAGCATCTGTTTATTACATAAACAATGAAAATTTAAGGACCTTTGCTTTTTATGCATCAAATCTAACCCAGGTAGCTGGTAACACAATCGCAGGCCAGGGAATTGCAGCAGCTGCTGGTTTGATAATGTTCATACCAAATCTTGTGTTGTTTATAATCATGCAATCAAGAGTTATGAACACAATGGCTAATAGTGGCTTGAAATAATCAGCAAGCCATCTGAATTTGAAAGAGAGGGCGATAAAAGAGTGAGAGGTTCATCCAGAATGATACGTTTTATAACTGTGATCGCAATACTTGTTTGTTCACTATCCCTTTTCGGGTGGAACAGCACATATTTGACATACACTCTCACCGGTAACAGCAAGTGGAAAGTTACACAGGATGCTTATGTTGTCAGCGAAGTTCTTTTTGCTGATTATGATTTGTACTATCCGGAAGACATTTTTATAAAGGACGGCAAAATGTACATTGCAGATTCAGGTAACGCGCGTATAGTCGTGTTTGATCTGGAAACAAGAGAAATAGAAACTATTGGTGATTTCAGTCTCTGGATGCCAACAGGTGTTTTTGTATCAGACAGGTTTATATATGTCGCTGACCCCGGCACTTCCGAAGTGGTCGTATTTGACAAAAAAGGAAAAGAAATCTCTCGTATTGGAAGGCCAAAGAACATTTTGTTCGGTGAATATGGAAACTTCATTCCCAGAAAATTAGTTGTAGACAAACGCGGAAATTTGTACATAGTGAGCGAAGGGTCATCAGAAGGAATTATTCAACTCGATATAAACGGGGAGTTTTTAGGGTATTTTGGAGCAAATAGAGTCTGGATTGGTTTTTTAGATAAGTTTATAGACCTGTTTTACACTGAGGAACAGAAATCGGTATTTTTAAGCAGAATACCCAAACCCTTCACGAACATAGCAATAGATGATAGAGGTTTGATCTATACCTTAACGCAGAACGAAAACGGGAATGCAATAAAGAAACACAACACACTCGGAAACAACATTCTTTCAAAGTCAAAGTCCAATCAGATGGTAGACGAACCGAATTTTACCGACATTACAATCACTGGTGATGGGCGGATATTAGCTCTAACTGAAACGGGATTGATTTATGAATACGATCCCGAAGGGAATCTTATTTTTTCCTTTGGAGGCCGTGCGATTTCCACAGAGAGATTTGGCTTGTTTTCTGTTGCCTCGGGAATAGCATGTGATGAAGAAGGCAAAATCTACGTTTTAGATAAAGAAAGAGGACTCGTTCATGTTTTCAATCCAACAGAGTACACGAACATACTTCATGAAGCATTGAACCTGTATATTAACGGAAAGTACCTGGAGAGCAAAGAAACCTGGCAAAAAGTTATGACCTACGATGGTTACCTTCGAATAGCGCATTACGGCCTCGGGAAGGCTTACTTTCAATCAGGTGAGTTTGAAAAAGCAGCTGTTCATTTCAAAGAGGCTTACGCAAAAGCTGAATATTCTGATGCTTACTGGGAGCTCAGAAATGCCTTTATTCAAAAACATATGGGGTTGTTTCTTCTTGTATTTGTAATAGTATTTTTCCTGTTTACCGTACTGAGCAGAATGAGAAGCAAAAAATCGAATGCCTTTCGTATTTCAATAAAGTCAAGGCTTGTAAGAGATGTTTTATATGTGAAAAACATGCTCAGACATCCTCTTGATACGTTTTATTACTTAAAGAGTGGGGATCATGGATCTGTTTTATCTGCGACTATACTGTATTTAATCTTTTTTATCGTGGTTTTATTGGATTATTTTGGAAGAAGTTTCATTTTCAACTTGAACGTATCAGATAGAAGCGTGGCTTTTGTACTGCTAACAACTTCTGGAATTACTGTCTTGTGGGTTTTTTCTAACTGGCTTTTAAGCTCTATAAACGATGGCATGGGTACCTTGAAAGACGTATACATTTTTACATCATACTCCTTCGCTCCATATATACTCTTTCAACCTCTTGTGATAATGCTAACGTATATCCTCACTTACAATGAGGAATTTTTGGTTGACTTCATTTCCTTTATCAACATAGGGTGGAGCTTTGTAATGCTCTTCACAGGGGTAAAGGAGGTTCACGATTACGATATCAAGGGTACAGTAAAAAACTTCCTCCTCACCTTAGGTTGGATCTTTGTAATGATACTTGTTATCTCAATAGTTTACATGCTCTGGGACCAATTAATAGATACGGTATACAGTATCATTCAGGAGGTGCTCTATCGTGCTCGCTAATAAGAAGCTCTTGTTGATACTCGGGGTTTTAATAGCCTTTATAAGTACATTTGCTAACAATACAGGTATCGACTATTTATCTAACAGATTCACCAAACCAGAGAAATACGAGAAAGTAAACTCAAAATTCAGCATTGCAAATTACTTGAAAATTGCAGAAAATGAATACATTGCGCTCTTTATAGATCCCAAAACAACCTCTATAAGAGTACTAGACAAAAGAACCGGTTATGTCTGGGGAGATGTTATCGAAAAAGAAGAAGCATATTTGAGTTTGAACAAAAGCTGGAATGCCATTGCAAAATCTGCTGTGCTTATAGAGTACTTCAACGAAAGAGGGATAATGGCGGTAAAAGGAAGCGCTGATAAAAATGCAAAGAGAAATTTCCAGATATTGCCCGATGGGGTTTCTTTCCAGGTTACTTTTGAAGATATAGATATATCGTTGAATTTCAGCATTAAGATCGATAAGGACAGCCTTATATTCAGACTCAATTCTGAAGATATTTCAGAAAAGGACAAATTCTCACTTGGATCTATCGTTTTTGTGCCCTTCCTTGGTAGTGTGCCGGAAGATGAGCTGGATGGTTATATTTTTATTCCTGATGGCCCAGGTGCGTTGATAAGGTACTCTAAATCCTCTAATTATTCAAATTGGTTTGAGAAGAGAGTATACGGCGAAGACTACAGCATTGAGAATTTAACGGTGCCAAACGATTTGAGAGCAAAAAGGCCCAATGACTTTCTTAGAGAAGAGCCTAAGGTTTTGATCCCGGTTTTTGGCATAGTGCATGGTGTAAAGCAAAATGCGCTTTTTGGCGTTATCAACTCCGGAAAAGAGTATGCGGCGGTTGTCGCTTATCCTAGTGGTGTGTTGACCGATTACAATCGGGCGGGTATCAAGTTTATTTACAGGCAAAAATATCTTCAGCCGACAAGTCGGAGCGGTACAGGTGTTCAGGTCGTCCAGAAGAAGAAAAACAACTTTGACGCAGAGCTCCAGATCTTTTTCCTAACCGGGGATGACGCGGATTATGTTGGAATGGCCAGATATTATAAAGAGAATTTCGCTGACGAGCTCTTTGGAAAACCGGAGACCGAAAACAAAAAGAAAATCTTGCCACTGGGTTTGACTGTTATAGCTTCAGACATTGAAAAGAAACTCATAGGCTATAACACCAAAAGCATAACAAATGTTGAGCAAATTAAAACAATCGCCAGGAAATTAAAAGAAGAAAACATAGATAATTTGAAAATTTTTGTCGAAGGATGGCAGGCAGGAGGAATTCACGGTAACAAGGTCGGGAAACTCTCCTTTGAAAGCAAAGTAGGGGGCAAAAAAGGGCTTATCAGCTTGTTAGAAAATAGTTTTCAAGAAAATTATGAAGTTTGCCTTGTAGATAATGTTGTTAAAGTTGGGGAGAAGCAAATCAATGTAAACAGGGAAGTCGGGATAAACCTTTCTCAATCTTCAATTTATAAAGAGCGGGATAATAAAGACCTGTGGCTTTACAGATTTTATTATTTGAATCCATCACTTTCGAGCAAATACATATTGGAGAAATCCGAAAAACTCACTGAAATAGGCTTTAAAAACCTTGCATTACAAGAATATGGAAGAAGTCTCTACGGTGATATGAGAATCAACAGAGAAATTACCCGGGAAGAAACTCTCTTTATGATTGAAGAAACTCTCAATAAAGCTAGCAAGACATTAGACCTATATTTCTTCTCTCCAAACAGTTACGCCTGGAAATATACAAAGGGAATTCTGGATATTCCCATGAATAACAGTCAATACCTGTTCGAAACAGACACCGTCCCCTTTTTGCAAATCCTTTTAAGTGGAAACATAGAATATTACGTGCCCTTTATGAATAACAGCTTCTTTTCTAAAACAAGCATTCTCAAAGCCATAGAATACGGCGCAAGCCCATCCTTTCTGGTAACCTGGGTAGACAATTATGTTATCAAGGATACTCCGCTTTGGGATTACCCTTCAACAAAATTTGAAGACTGGTTTATGGAAATAAAAAGGATATACGAAGAAATGAGCGAAGCTTTGAGCCCAGTAATTGGATCAAAGATAGTTGATAGAAAGGTTCTTGAATCCGGTGTGGTGAAAGTTGATTACGAAAACGGAAACTCGATAATAGTGAACTACACCGATAAACCCTATTTATACGAAGAGTTAATCGTTCAACCGCAATCTTTTCTGAACTTTGAACGTAAGAGCATTAATTCTGGAGATGATGATTTATGAAATTATCCAAGAAAACGCGCAAAGCACTGGCCGGATACCTTTATATATCACCATGGATAATCGGGTTCGTAATTTTCACGGCCTATCCATTCTTTTATTCGCTTTATCTTAGTTTCTTCAATTTGGATTTCACTGTGTTTGGAATAAACTCAACTTTTGTCGGGCTCAAACACTATATCTATGCTTTCAGGACCGATGCCAGTTTTCCTATACAGTTCTGGGATACTATAATAGATATCGTTCTGTCTACCCCGCTGATATTGGTATTCTCTTTGATAGCAGCCATACTTCTTAATAATAAGTTGAAGGCAAGGGCTTTCTTCAGGTTATTGTACTTCTTACCCGTTGTCATAATAAGCGGACCTGTTATTTCCGAGCTCGTTATTAACAATGCGGCTCAGATAGTAGATCCAAGAAAATATTTCATTTACAACTTTTTCAGTGTTTTACCTAATACAATTAGCTACCCTTTCATTTACATGCTAAATCACCTGGTTTTGATTCTGTGGTTCTCAGGGGTTCAGATAATTCTTTTATTGGCGGGATTACAGAAAATAAACGCAGGAATTTATGAAGCGGCAAAAATTGATGGGGCAAATAATTGGATCATTTTTTGGAAAATAACTTTACCCCTGATAAAACCATTCCTGCTAGTAGCGGCAATATATACAATCGTTGACCTCGCTTCTTTTGCAAACAATCCAGTAAATATAAGCATAACCCAGAGAATGTTCGATATAGACAAGCCATATTCCTATTCGGCGGCATTATCATGGATTTACTTCTTCTCCGTAATGATTCTAATCGGGGTTGCATTTCTGCTCCTTAGGCCAAGGGAGGAAAAAATATGAAACGTATAGCAGCCAGATTCATTCTTTACTTCATACTGATAAGTATTGGATACGCTTATCTATACCCTCTGCTCTATATGTTCACGACATCTTTTATGACAGTTGAAGATCTTGTCAACCCTACGGTATCGTGGATTCCCTCAAAAATGACTTTGGAAAATTTCAAAAAGTCATGGAACGTTTTAGAGGCTTCAAAAACTCTTTTGAACAGCGTATACTTATCAGCAATACCATCTATCTTGCAGACGCTGGTAACAGCCTTGATAGCGTACGGTCTTTCAAGATTCAAGTTCCCTCTAAAAAGATTGTGGCTTTTTTTGATTCTCGCCACTTTCCTGATTCCTACGCAGGTTACCATAGTTACTAAATACATGCTTTTCAGCAGGTTGGGAATCATAGGGAATCCCCTTGTCAGTTTTCTGCCAGCTTTAACCGGTCAGGGCATAAGAAGTTCCATATTCATACTTCTCTACTACAATTTTTTCAATATGCTGCCGAAAGCTTTTGACGAAGCCGCTGAACTTGATGGTGCCAATTCATTCCAGATATTTTATAGAATATTTCTCCCGCTATCCATACCAGCAATTATCACCACTTTCATATTCTCTCTCGTGTGGTATTGGAATGAAACTTTATTGACCGGGATGCTTTTGGGGAACGAAATAAAGACATTACCTATAGCTCTAAGGGATTTCGCAGCAAAATTTGCGCTTATGTTTCCTGCAGCAGATGGAAGTGCGGCCAATAGAATCAATGAAGGGATCAGGATGGCTGCAACAATAATAACAATTTTACCTTTGCTTATTACATATCTGGTATTGCAAAGGCAGTTTGTTGAAAGCCTTGAACGCACAGGCATTACCGGAGAATAAATATATGAACATGAAAAGAGGTGCGCCTGTTATGAAGGAAATAATTGACATCGAAAAGATTGTTTCCAGTATGACTCTTGACGAGAAAGTTCATTTTGTCGTAGGTGTAGGCATGCTTGACCATAATGACAATCCAAAAGGCAAGGTATATGGCAGTGCGGGAGAAACATTGGAGATAAAGAGATTGGGATTGCCTAATAGCGTTTTAGCAGACGGGCCTGCCGGTCTTAGAATATATCCGGAGCGAGAAGGTGATGATAGAACTTATTATACTACCGCTTTTCCTGTAGAAACAATGATTGCCTCAACCTGGAATAGAGAAATCTTATGGAAAGTCGGTGAAGCGATGGGTGAAGAGGTCAAGGAATACGGGGTTGATATTCTATTAGCGCCTGCTGTAAATATCCATCGCAATCCTTTGTGTGGAAGAAATTTTGAATATTACTCCGAAGACCCCCTCCTTTCAGGTGAAATGGCAGCTAATTTTGTTATGGGACTTCAAGCAAAAGGTGTTGGGGCATGTGTTAAGCACTTTGTGGCGAATGAGCAGGAAACAAACAGGATGACAATTGATACAATTGTTTCCGAACGCGCCTTGCGAGAAATTTATTTGAAACCTTTTGAAATTGTAATAAAGAAAGCCCGTCCCTGGACGATAATGAGCTCTTACAACAAGCTAAAGGGTTATTATACCTCAGAAAATAAATGGCTATTAACAAATATTCTTCGCGAAGAGCTGGGATTTGAAGGCTTTGTTATGACTGATTGGTTTGCAGGAAGTAATGGAGCCAAACAGATTCTCGCCGGCAATGACTTAATAATGCCCGGTAAGAGTTATCAATTTTTGCCACATAGAACTGATGAAACGGAGGATATATTTAAGGCTCTTGAAAGTGGAGAGCTATCTGAAAAAATTCTGGATGAAAGAATCAAAAAGATACTAAGCGTGCTCGTAAAAACCCCTTCATATAACTCTTATAGCTATTCTAACTCACCTGACCTGAAAAAACACGCCGAGGTTTCTTATGAAGCAGGCTGTGAGGGAGTGGTATTGCTCAAAAACAACTATGCACTTCCCATTTCAAAGGATACTCCATTTGTTGTATTTGGAACAGGTCAGATTGAAACGGTTCGCGGAGGGACAGGAAGCGGTGAAACCCACCCGGAGTATACGATAAATTTAATAGACGGGATAAATGAAAGAAATCTGAACATAGATAAAGAAATCGTAGAATTTTATAGTTCAAAAGTGAAGGAATTCAGAGAAGGCGATTATAAGATTTCATATGGTAGTTGGAATGAAGAAATAAAGCCAAAATTGCCCGAAAATCTCTTCGATCGTGATGACTATGAAAAAATATCCCGGAGAAACGATGTCGCTTTTATAGTTATATCAAGGATTTCAGGAGAAGGAAAAGACAGAAGCCTTGAAAAAGGTGATTACTACTTAACGGATGACGAGAAGGAAATGCTCCGGACAGTTTCAGAAGTTTTCAGAAGCAAAGGCAAAAAAACTGTTGCAGTTTTGAATATAGGCGGACCAATAGAAATGGAAAGCTGGAAAGACTATTGCGATGCCATATTGGTTCTCTGGCAACCCGGTCAGGAGGCGGGAAGAATATTCGCTGACGTAATCCGTGGTGTTGTAAATCCATCCGGAAAGTTACCCACAACTTTCCCTAGAAATTATGATGACATCCCATCAAAATCCTTTCCCGGCGAACCAGCGGAAAACCCTGTAAGAGTTGTTTACGATGAAGGGATATATGTTGGGTATAGATATTATGATACATTCAGGGTACAGCCGGTCTATGAATTCGGTTTCGGGCTTTCTTACACGGAATTTGAATATAGCGACCTCAACCTGAAAAAAAATGGAGAAAAAATTGTCTTATCATTCAAAGTGAAAAACACTGGAAATTTTGCCGGTAAAGAGGTAGCTCAGGTATATGTAAAAGCCCCACGAGTAAAAATCGACAAACCGTATCAGGAACTCAAGGCTTTCGAGAAAACCAATCTTCTTGCCCCGGGGGAAGAGCAACGAATTTCCATAGAGATTCAATATCCTGAACTGGCTTCATATGATGGATATAATTGGGTTGTGGAAGAAGGTGAATACGAATTTAGAATAGGTTCTTCTTCAAGGGACATAAGATTAGTGGGCAAAATTAGCCTATAAGTATAAGGAGGATCCAGGATGACAAAGTCGTTTCTATCCATAAGTCTGGTTTTGGTTATTTCGTTCATTTTATTGGGAGCTTCGTCTTTACTATCTGCAAAATCCTCTCAATCACCGGAGGCGCAAAAAATGATAGACGATCCAAGATGGACTTTAATATGGGCAGATGAATTTGAAGCCGAAGAATTAAATACCAGCAATTGGAGATTTGATATTGGAAACAAAAATGGATGGGGAAATGCTGAACTGCAATATTATACAGAAGGAAATAATCTTAGCTTTGAAAATGGAATGCTCGTTATTGAAGCCCGCAGGGAAGATGTATATGAAAGCAACCGACTGTATAACTACACTTCAACAAGGCTTAAAACAGAGGGTAAATTTTCATTTCAATACGGGAGAGTAGAAGCAAGAATCAAATTTCCCTATGGTAAGGGGCTCTGGCCAGCATTCTGGATGCTTGGTGATAATTTCAGATATGTAGGCTGGCCCATGTGTGGAGAAATAGATATAGTGGAGTTTCTGGGACATGACAAGTGGACCGTTTATGGAACTCTGCATGGCCCTAATTATAGCGGTTCAAGTGGAATAAGTGGTAAATATAGGTTGGATCAATTGAACTCTCCTTCCTTTGTTGATGAGTTTCATGTGTTCGGAATCATGTGGGACGAAGAAGAAATAATCTGGTATATCGACGACATTATTTATCACAGAGTTAGGCGGGAAGCAATAGAAAACAGGAATGACCTTTGGGTTTTTGACGGAGAATTTTTTATCATACTGAATCTTGCAGTAGGAGGGTACTGGCCAGGTTATCCTGATTTCGACACGCCGTTTCCAGCAAGAATGTATGTAGATTATGTAAGGGTCTATCAGTGGAATGATTAAGTAAAACCAGGACAGATCGTGAGGGGATTTTATGGCAAATATACGCGAAGTAGCAAAACTTGCGAAGGTTTCTATTGCTACAGTTTCAAGAGTGTTGAATGGCCGCGACAATGTCTCACCTGAAACCAGGAGCAAAGTCTTTAAAGCCATAAAGGAGCTAAAATATAAACCCGCTTTTTCGTTCAGAGAAAAGGATCTCGCCTTTCAAAACACGATAGGGGTGTTGATACCGGATATCAGAGGATATCATTACAGTGATATCGTAATGGCTATTGAGGAATATGCGTACAGCAAGGGGTTTGATTTAATGCTGGCGTTACCAAAGTGGGAAGTAAACATTGAAGAACATGTGCTCGATCAATACTTCAGAAGGAAAATTGATGGTGTCATTTTGGGCGAACTCTTTGGAGGGGAAGAACTGATAAAAAGATTTGAAAGAAGCGGGGTTCCGATAGTCGTAATGGACTTTGTCGTGGATGAAATCAATTTTGATGTGGTTAATGCCGACAATGTAACCGGGGGTTACCTTGCAATAAAGTATCTATATGATCATGGACACAGAAAAATCCTGGTTCTCCCCGGTCCCAAAGTTTCACCAGCAGCCATTGATAGAGAGCGGGGAATTAAAAGGTTCCTTAATAGGCTTCCGGGTGAAGAAAACCTGGAGATATACTTCTCACAGACAAGGGGTTATAACTCCGAGGATGGGTGGACAGGAGTAAAGGAACATCTCCAGAAAAACGGACTTAATTTCACAGCTATATTTGCAGTTAATGATTGGACTGCAATAGGAGCAATCAATGCCCTAAAAGAAGAGGGAATAAGAGTTCCCGATGACGTTTCAGTGATAGGATTCGATGATGCGCCATTTGCCCAATATATAAGTCCAAGGCTTACAACTATATTGCAACCCCGTGTGGAAATGGGTAAAGTTGCTGCTCAAATGCTAATAGAGAGAATCACAGAAAAGCATCAAAGATTACCCAGGAATGTAATACTTCCCACTAAAATAGTCGAAAGAGAATCCGTTAAAAACATAAGAACAGCTAATCAAAAGCTTTGAAGAATCAAAAGCATTAGAGCAGAATTGGCTTTAAGGAGGCGATATGTACATGGCCAGCAACAACAAGTATTACTTCGACAAAAAAGATAGATTTGTAATTGATGACTATAATCACTCAAAACCATTTTCCAGCTTCTTACCCGGGATTGCTGGCAAGAAAGGAATACCTATGTGGGTATTCTACGTTAACAGAGGACAATGCATAGCCTCATTTGGTATAAACAACAAAGACAACCCTATCATGGAATTCTTCCCTGCTTTTAGAGCATATATGAACGTGGAAATTCTGGGCTTTAGAACCTTTATAAAAGAGCGCAATTCTATATATGAACCTTTTACAACAAAAGCAGCAAAAGGCATTTCGCAAAGAATGCATATCGGAACAAAGGAACTTGAAATATGGGAGCAATCCACTGAAACCGGTATTGAAACCAGGGTGCTTTATTATACTCTGCCCATGGAAAAAATAGCGGCTTTAATCAGGAAAACAACCATCAGAAATATTTCAGGTTTTGTAAAGAATCTGGAGATTCTTGACGGCCTTCCTTCAATCTTACCCTTCGGAATGAACGATTATGGAATAAAGCACGTAGGGAATACGTTGAGAGCATGGATGGACGTATATAACTTGAAAAGCAAAGTCCCTGTTTTTAAATTAAGGTCATCCGCAGAAGACACAGTTAATGTTTCTGAATTCGAAGAAGGAAATTTCTACTTATCATTGAAAAGCCATAATGGCAAAAGCGAGCTAGTGATGCCAATTGTGGATCCGAATCTGGTTTTTGGTATGAGAACCTCAATGAACTTTCCGGAGGCCTTCTCAAAGGAAAGCCTTGAAAAAATAATGCAAAAAAAGCAAATTACTTCCAACAAAATCCCGGGCGCATTTTCGCCCGTTATAACCCATTTGATGCCAGGTGAAGAAGTTTCAATTTACTCTGTTATTGGCCATGCTCCTGATATCTCCATTATCCATGAATACACCAATAAATTCATGGAAGAAAGCTATTTCACATCGAAATACAGAGAAGGAAACGCGTTGATTGAAGAAATAGTAAACGACGTATACACCAGAACATCTTCAAAACTATTCGACAAATACTGCCAGCAAACTTATCTAGATAACCTTTTAAGGGGTGGATATCCTCTCGTGTTTTCAAAGGGGAAAAAAGTATATCACATCTATTCCCGAAAACACGGTGACCTTGAAAGAGACTACAACTACTTTGTGCTGCTTCCGGAGTATTATTCAAGCGGGAATGGGAATTATAGGGATATCAATCAAAATAGAAGGGAAGAAGTATTCTTCAATCCGGAGGTTGAAAGGTATAATATAAAATTCTTCACCAATCTTATCCAAGCTGATGGGTATAACCCTCTTGTTATTAACGGTGTGAAGTATTACATTACTCCAGAAAATCTAACTCTCCTTGACGACATGATTGAGAACTCTGAAGACACAGAAAAACTGAAGGGATTTTTAATAAAGGGATACTTCACTCCCGGAAAAGTAGCCAGTTTGATTGAGAGGAAAAACATAAAACTGAAAGTTCCAGAAGATGAATTCATAAGAAAGCTGATAGAAATTTCCGAAGAAGAAGTTGATGCAGTTCATGGCGAAGGTTACTGGACTGATCACTGGACATATAACCTCGATCTTATAGAAAGCTACCTTGAGGTATATCCAGAAAATAAAAAAGAATTGCTTTTTGACGATTGTGACTACACATATTATGATAATGCAATGGTGGTTCTTCCTCGAAGCAGAAGATATGTCCTCGTAGATGAAAAGCATAAAAAAATCAGGCAATATAACTCCCTTATCAAGGACCCGGAAAAAGAAAAGCTAATCGAATCTAGAGAAATTCAAAAAAATATCATGCGACAAGACCATAGCAAGGGAGAAATATTTAGAACAAATCTTATAACCAAATTGATAAACCTTGCGGCAATAAAATTTGCGACACTTGATCCTTATGGAATGGGAATCGAGATGGAAGCCGGAAAGCCTGGCTGGTACGACGCGCTAAACGGATTGCCCGGGCTTTTTGGCTCTTCAGTGGCAGAAGCATTTGAGCTTTCAAGATTATTAGGCTTTCTGGTAAAGGCTTTAAGAGAGTTCTCAAGTGAAAAAATACCACTTCCGAAAGAGGTTCTGTGGCTGATCAATGAACTTGAAAAATCCATTGAAGCATATGAAAACTCATCGGATGATACCAGAGATCATCAATTCTGGGAAACCATCTCAAACATAAGAGAAAAATATCGTTCCGAAATCAGGCTTGGATTTGATGGAAAGACAGTACCCGCAGGAGCCATAGACATATCCAGAATACTTAATAGATTTAACAAAAAACTCATACATCGCCTGAATAAAGCAATAGAAGAAAACAATGGCATTATGCCCACTTACTTTTACTATGAACCCGAAGCCTTTGAAGTGCTTGGAAATCCTTCAGATAGTGGAGAAAAAAATGTAAGAATTCTTCGATTTACTCAAAGAAAAATGCCTCTTTTCCTTGAAGGAATAGTCAGAGGATTTAAAGCTTATGATGACAAAGATTTTCTTAAAAATGTCTATATCAAAGTGAAAAATAGCGGATTATTCGACAAGGAGCTAAAAATGTACAAAGTAAATGCTTCTCTTGAAAATGAAACGATTGAAATTGGAAGGGCCAGGGCATTTACCCCCGGCTGGTTAGAAAATGAATCAATCTGGCTTCATATGGAATATAAATACATGCTGGAACTGTTAAAGAGAGGACTCTATGAAGAATTCTACGAGGATTTTGAAAATGTACTGATTCCTTTTATGAAACCGGACGTTTACGGTAGAAGCCCGTTAGAAAATTCTTCATTTATCGCAAGTAGTGCAAATCCTGACAGATCAATAATCGGAACGGGCTTTGTCGCCAGACTGAGCGGCTCAACTGCTGAATTTCTGAGCATCTGGAAATTAATGTTCGTGGGAAAAGAGCCCTTCAGATATGAAAATGGAAAACTTACTCTTACATTCCGTCCAAAATTGCCCGGATGGTTATTTGACGAAGAAGGAAAAGTATCATTCAAATTTTTAGGAAGATACAACGTAACCTATCATAATCCAGATAAAATAAACACTTTTGTAGAAGAAAAACTTGATACGTCAAAATGGAAAATTTATATCCGCGACACCAACGGAAAAGAGTATGAGCTAAATGGAAATATCATTGAAGAGCCTTATTCCCGGATGATTAGAGACGGAAAAGCAAAGGAGATAAACGTACATATCTCTTAGATAGCTAAGAAAGCAACAAAAGCGTGGTAGGGCAAAGAAGAACAAAGACGAGAAACGAACATCATCACCGGCGAAGAGTTATTCCGCAGGAATGCAGAGCCGTGACAAAGTCACGCATGGCCTGGGCGGAGCCTAGCACCTCGGCATTCGATCCTTAGTATTTGATCCTCGCCTTACCAGCAGTCGTTCCATCAGCTGTCGTTCCACCAACAGTCGTACCATCAGCAGTCGCATTACCAATTGTCGCCTCACCAGCTGTCGTTCCACCAACAGTCGTATCATCAGCAGTCGCATTACCAATTGTCGCCTCACCAGCTGTCGTTCCACCAATCACCTTTCCATCAGTTTACAGACTCCACGCAGGTGTTTATAATTAGTAATTTTTATCGACATAGTATGATAACATTAAGTCAAACGATGGCTATAATATATTTCGATAAGATGATAACTATTTAAGGAAGGAGATAAGTATGAGTATTTACGAAGAATTCGTTGAAATTCTGCATACCTTTGATAAAGAAAAGGCATTTAATTTTGCAGTGGATTTACTCAACAATGGAGCGTTTAGGGTTGTTGACTTGTATGAAAAGCTGCTAATTCCCGCTTTAAATAGCTGGGACTGCGATCACGAAAACAACAAGTTATGCATATGGCAAGAGCATATAATGAGTTCAATAGTGAGATCAATAATTGAAGCCTGCTATCCATTTGTGCTTAAAGAAAGATCAAAGATTGAAACTAACCACGAGCCCTCTGTAGCCGTCGTATGCCCACCGGATGAGCAACATGAGTTGGGAGCAAGAATAGTATCTGATTACTTTACTTTGAACGGCTTTAAAACGGTTTTCGTAGGTAGCAATACACCCGTGGAAGCCTTTATAGAAGCTCTTAAAGAATATAGGTTTGACTTCATAGCAATAAGTGTCACAAATTTCTATCACCTCTTCAAAACCAAAAAGCTTATTAAAGAAATAAAGCAGGCTTTTCCTGAAGCAAAAATTATCTTAGGAGGGCAGGCGCTCAGTAAAGGTAGCAAAGAATTCTTAGAGCTTGGAGCCGATTATTTTATTGAGGACATCCATGATATCTCAAAATTGAAAGGAAATGATAAAGTATGAGGCTGGCATTGAAGATCGCTTTAAGATTTCTTGCATCGAGCAAAAAGCAAACATTGTTTATAATATTGGGAATTGCAATCGGAGTGGCTGTGCAGGTTTTTATCGGTTCGCTCATTCAGGGTTTGCAGGAAAGTCTTATTGATAGCACGGTAGGAAATTCGTCACAGATTACAATTAACCCACCTGATAACATTAACTATATTGATAATTGGGATGAAATCATTTCCATGCTGGAGAATTCAGAGGAACTCTCACAGGAAATCACTGCTATATCACCAGTGGTTGAAATGCCAGTTTTTGTAATCTTGAGCTCCAGCGTGAATTCTCTGCTTAGAGGTTTTGATTTTAGCCGTGCGGAAGATATTTACGAGTTTTCGTCAAAAATTGTAGGACAGTTACCTGAAAACGCGAATGAAGTTCTTATCGGGAAGGAGTTTTCTGAAGAGCATGGCATTTCAATAGGCAATACTATATTGCTTGCAAACTCCTCCGGCGAAAACAGGGAATTCAAAGTAAGTGGGATTTTTGATCTAAATGTTGCCAGCTTAAACAAAAGCTGGCTAATTGGAAATATCAAATCGGTGCAAAGCTTTTCTGGCCTTGGAAATGGAGTATCCAGGATTGAAATGCAAATAAGCGATGTGTTTATAGCCGATGAATTTGCTTTGGATATAGCCAGAAAAATTGGCCAATCTTTGAATATAACTAACTGGAAGGATCAAAACAAACAACTACTGTCTGGACTGCAAGGGCAAAGCATTTCCAGCCTTATGATTCAGGTTTTTGTGCTTGTTGCTGTTGCATTAGGTATTTCAAGTATTCTGGCGATTTCGGTTGTTCAGCGTTCAAAACAAATTGGCATACTTAAAGCAATGGGCCTCAAAGACTCTACAACAAGCCTTATTTTCTTGTTTCAGGGGCTTATACTGGGCGTATTTGGGGCAGTTTTTGGAATATTATTTGGTCTTGGACTGTCTTATTCTTTCACTAAATTTGCAGTCAACCCTGACGGAAAACCTGTGGTGGAACTGTTGATTGATCCAGCTTTCATAGCAATTTCAGCCGTTATTGCAGTTCTTGTGGCTGTTGTAGCGGCCGTTTCACCAGCAAGAAAATCTTCGAAGCTGAGTCCGGTAGAGGTGATAAGAAATGGCTAATATTATCGAGCTTAAAAATATTGACAAGTTCTACGGCAAAGAAATAAAGACACAGGTTTTGTTCAACATAAATCTTGATATCCAGGAAGGATCTTTTATTTCTATAATTGGACAATCTGGAAGCGGGAAAAGCACTCTTATGAACATCATGGGTACCCTGGATAAACCAACAAATGGTGAGGTATTAATTGAAGGGGTATCAACCAATAAAATGAAAAAGAACAGGCTTGCTGAAATCAGGAATAAAACCATCGGGTTTGTATTTCAGTTTCACTATCTAATTCCTGAATTTACAGCTCTGGAAAATATCCTTATGCCTTACTATATTTCAAATTCCAAACCTCCCAAAGAAGTAATTGATAGAGCATTAGAATTAACAAATCTTGTCGGGATATACAACGTGAAAGATAACCCCGCAAATAAAATGTCCGGTGGACAACAGCAGCGAACTGCAATAGCAAGAGCGTTAATGAATAATCCGAAAATTGTTCTCGCTGACGAACCAACAGGAAATCTCGATAGTGATACGACAGAATCTGTTTACAGAACACTCAGAAAAATTCACGAGGAATACAATACAACCTTTGTAATTATCACCCATGACAGAAAGATTGCGGAAAGAACAGACAGAATAATTGAGCTGAGGGATGGAAGGATAGAAATGGATGTATCAGTAGGCTAATCGGCTCTCTGTTTCCTCTGTCGTACCATCATCAGTCGCTCTGCCAACAGAGGCCTGTTAGGAATTTTGTGTAAACTCCCTCCATATGAGAGAATAACAAAAAGCTAAGGAGGGAGAAAGATGGGAAACATTGACAAAGGGATATTGAGAAAGCTGGTAAGGGAGAGGAAATTAAAGACTGCAGAAGAAGCGGAAGAATTGGTTAAAGAACTCTTTGGCGATGTCATTAAAGAAATGCTAGAAGCAGAACTGGAAGAAGAGCTTGGATATTCCAAACACGATTACAGGAACAAAGAAACGGATAACTCCCGTAACGGTTATACGAAAAAGACGGTCAACAGTTCATATGGAAAAATAGAGCTTTCGATTCCCCGTGATCGCAAAGGGGAATACGAGCCGATGGCGGTCAAGAAACACCAACGGAGTATAGCTTCCATAGAAGACCGCATATTATCCATGTATGCCCGTGGGATGACCTACAAGGACATACAGGCACATATGGAAGAGATATACGGTTCAACACTTTCTACAGAAAGCATAAGCAGGATAACAGACAAGATAATCCCCATCATATCCGAATGGAGGAACAGGCCCCTTGAAGACGTATACAGCATCATCTACATGGATGCGGTCTTTTACAAAGTCACAGAGAGCAACCAGATAAAAAACAAAGCCTTGTACATAGCCTTTGGGATAAATCTGGAAGGCATGAAGGAAGTACTGGGGATATGGATAGCAGAAAGCGAGAGTTCAAAATACTGGTTGGGAGTGTTGAACGAACTGAAGAACCGAGGGGTAAAGGGAGTGATGTTCTTTTCCATAGACGGATTGGTGGGAATGGAGGAAGCGATAGGGGCAGTGTATCCACAGGCAAAAATCCAGCGATGTGTAGTACACCAGATAAGGTATTCCATGAAATTCGTGAGCTGGAAAGACAGGAAGGCATTCGCTGCTGATTTGAAAAAGGTGTACAAGGCAGATACAAAGGAAGCGGCTTGGAATGCATTGCTGGCCTTCGAAGAAAAATGGGGACAGAAATATCCCTTCAGCATAAAAAGCTGGAAAGACAACTGGGAATCTCTCACGACGTATTTTGCCTATCCTCAGGAGATAAGGACCTTGATTTATACGACAAACCCCATAGAATCGGTAAACAGGCAATTGAAGAAGGTAACGAAGAACAGGGGTGTATTTCCTAATGACACGGCACTCATGAAACTGGCATATTTAGCCATTAACAACATATCCAAAAAATGGACAGTGAGATTGAGGGATTGGAATAAAATCCTCGCTGTCCTCGTGATAGAATTCGATTGGGTGAAATCCTATGTCTAATCTGGTGTTCGGAGTTTACACAAAAAAAGTTATACACCCTTTTTTCGAGCTTTTCTTGCATCTGTTGAAATACAAAGCCCAGCGAAAATACGAAACATAAGTTCAGACAAACCAGATAATCATTTCCTTTCCCTGGCTATCGAAGAATCTGCATTGTTTATAACCGGTGACAAACTCGCTGTGGAATGCGGAAAGAAAGCCGGGATACTTGCCATGACCCCATCAGAATTTCTCGAAGTTTAATAGGGTTGAGATATTTTGCCCGGACTCCAGACTCTCAGTTCTCGAGGTACTCTCTCGGTCAAACCCCAGACCTGTGTTTTTCAAAGCTTTCACACTCAACCTACAACCCACAACGAACCCGTAGCCCCACCAACAGTCGTACTATCATCAGTCGCTCCATCAATTGTCGTATTATCAACAGTCGCTCTACCAACAGTCGTATCACCAGCTGTCGCTCCATCAACAGTCGTATCACCAATTGTCGTTCCTCGAATCTGTATGTATCTCACTTCATCCTCATCTCTTTACAAACATATTCCATAACTGGATCAGGGAATAAATAGCGTTTTACTCCATCAACATATTTTTGCTCCAAAAAGCTCTGCTTAACGAGTGTATTCAAAATCTTGCTCAACGTAGGGTCTGAAATAGTTCCGAAGTTATTTTCAATATAAGTTCTTATTTGATTGAATCTGTTTATATGTAGTGAAACGGCCTTGAGAACATAACCATAGTTCGTTGATCTATTAATAAGCGCACTCAGTTCTTTTTCTACTAACTTTTTTGCCAGCTCTTTTGTTTTTTCCAGTGCATTTACAGGATCTTCCTTATAATAAATATATCCATATATAGATAAATACCCCACAATACCATCGAGCTCATCAACTACCCTTTCTAAACTCTTCTCAGAAACATCAATTGCTAATTCTTCAAACCCCTTTCTTAAAAATTCAAGAGATTTGTCTTTAGAAAACCTCTGTAACCTTATCTCGCTTAAATATCTCCCAAATAGGGGTGCATCTGGATCATCTATTCCCAAAAAGTCATGCAATAAACCTATTTCAGAGCCTGTAAGAACAATGACAAAATTCTTCAAGTTATCGTATATATAAGCAAAAAGGTTAAGCAAATCCTTCCCGCCTTTTCTATAGAACCGCAAATTCTGCGCTTCATCAAATGCAAGAACGAACCTCTTGCCTTTTAGCGTTTCGTCGATGCTTTTCAATGCCTCTGCTAAATTCGTTTTCTGCCCTTTACCTTCAATAGATATTTCAAAACCCCCAAAGGAAAGTCCTGATATTGATTTTAAAATCTTCTTCAATTTTCCTAATTTCAGGGTCTTTTCGATCTCTTTGATCAGAGCCCTGTCAAATGCTTCGACATCAATTAGATTATTACGGAAATAAGCTCTGCAATCTATAAAAACATGATAACCATCAAATTCCTCGAGCACAGCTTTAAGGAGTGAAGTCTTTCCAATCCGTCTCAACCCGTCAAGAACAATTAACCTTTCACTCTGCAAAGACTTCTGAAATGCGCTAACCTCCTCTTTCCTGTTGAATATATCTCTTAAAGAATGTTTCGGCTCAATCGAGAACAGCATTGGCAAAACCTCCCTTATATTTAATGGGTACTAAGTTACTTAGTAGGGGTTAAGTAACTTAGCACCCATATTATACCAGACCAGCCCTGCAGCACATACCCTCACAACCATCGTATTATCAATTGTCGCATTATCATTTGTCGTTCCTCCAGTTGTCAGCCTTGCAAGCGTCGTACCATCAATTGTCGTACCATCAACAGTCGCTCCACCAACTGTCGTACCATCATTTGTCGTTCCACCAGTTGTCAGCCTTGCAAGCGTCGTACCATCAATTGTCGTACCATCAACAGTCGCCCCACCAACTGTCGTACCATCATTTGTCGCCGCGCAGCGGCTTAGACGAAGCAAAAGCATGGTATAATAATGTATAGATGTGGATTATGAATGAGCATCATCTGTTTTAATGATTATACATAGTAAGTAACAATAGGTTTGACATTTTTACCTTATAAGTGTAAAATATAAGTGTATTACTCAGGAGGCACTCAATTGGAAACAATTTTCCTGAATAAACACCTTGAAAAACTCTATAAAGAAGCCAAGAAAAATAAAAAATATCCTCTACCTAAATATCTAATAGACAAATACATTGAGGTAGTTGACTTTATCAAAGCGGCAGACACGATAGTAGCTATACGCAGTAGAAGAAGCTATAAATTCGAGAAACTCGCTGGTTATAATAGCAGATATTCGATAAGGCTTAACAAAAAATACCGGCTAGAAATTGAGATTGAGTGGATAGACAATAAACATACAATTGGAATATTTGGAATCGACGAAATTTCAAAACACTATGAATAAAGGTGAGAATCATGGGTGAAATTAGACCAGGAAAAATCATAGGTCCTGGAAAACACATTAAAGATGAAATTGAATACCTTGGCTGGACTCAGCAGGATCTCGCTGAGGTCATGGGCGTTTCTTTAAAAACCGCAAACCTATTGATACAAGATAAAACGCCCATAACCTTTGAATTGGCCGTTAAATTAAGCAAAGCTATAGGTGGTACTCCGAATACCTGGTTGAATTTATACAACATGTATAGATCAAGGATCGAAAATCTGGAATCCGAAGAAAACAAGGCGATCGAAGACCGATCTATTCTTTACCAATACCTGCCAATAAGAGAAATGAAAAAAAGAGGCTGGATAGATAACTCCCGTTCTTTCGAAAAAGTAAAAAAATCAATCTTGGGATTTTTCGGAGTGAAGAACCTTGAGGAACTAAAAGAGAAACTCCAAAAGAAAGATCTTGCTCCTGCATTTAGAAGATCTGAAGCACATCAAAACTTCAACGGTTTTTACGCATATACCTGGTTCTTAATGGCAAAAAAGCTTTCAAAGCAAAAAAATTCTGGTTATGCCTATAATAAAGAAAAGCTAGAGGAGTTGGCGTACCAGATCGTAGAATACTCACTTTATCCCGAAGGTATAGAACGATTTCTAGAAGAATTAGAAAACACCGGTGTTAGGTTCATGGTCCTTCCCCATTTACAAAAAACCTATATAGACGGTGCCTCTTATATAGATGAATATGGTCCGGTAATCGTTTACACAAAAAGATACGACAGGATTGACAATTTCTGGTTTACCGTAGCCCACGAAATTGCACACATCCTTTACCACAATTTGGACGATGAAAAACCATTCATTGATAACCTTGCAGATTTAAGCGACAACGAAGCTGAAGTAGAATCGAATAACATTGCCGGCGAATGGCTAAAACGAGATCAAATTCTTGACTACTTCAAAGGCAGCTACGGGTACATATCAGAAGTAAAGGTAAACGACTGTTCAAAAAAATTAAGAATACATCCAGCACTCATTGTAGGAATATTGCAGCATTACGGAAAACTATCCAGAAAGAACCTCAATAGATTCAAAAAGAAAGTTGGTGAGCTAATACCAGAGAAATACTATATAGAAAATAAAAAAGACCAGGTTTTCAGAGCTGAAAAGGAAGAGAAAACTGTGTACTAAGCGATCCAAAAATGATTAGAAATTGCCTTTAGCGGCCCAGCGACTGGTATAAAAAAACCAGTCGCTTTTTGTTTGTTGTCCTGGTTTTTGGGCAAAAACCTACTAAGCGTACACTAAATAACTATCTAAATTTTCAATATATTTCAGTGCATATCCACAACCACCGGCATAATCAGGATTCACATCCCAACCATTCTGACTCGCCATCCTGAGCATGATTCAGGATCTCGTACTTAAGAAAAACAAGATTCTGGATAGAACATCTCCAGAATGAAGGCTTTTTCAACTGCAAAGCAGTTCGTAACAACCCCGAAGTGGTTCGAATCAACTCCGCAGGAGTTCGTGACAACTTTGAAAGAGTTCGGATCAATCCCTAAAGGGATTTGGAGTGCCGCACAGCGGCTCTCTCGCTCAATATCAAAAAATGGTTACATTTATACAGGGAAATGTTATAATAGTAGCGAACAATCTGCACTTTTTGAAATAAGTGCAAAATGTTCGGATGGATGGTGATTCCATGAAATCTCCTTACAGTAGGGCTTACGTTGCCAAACGTTTATTTAGGCTTAGAGAAAGTGGTGTAAAATATATCTCAAAAAAAGAGCTTGTTAAATATTTTAAAAAGCAAAACCCAAAAATTAGTGATAGTACCATAAGAAGAAGAATATACGATTTAAAGAAAAGCGGAGTAATTACAAATTCAGGAAGGGGTCAATATTTAATTGAAAACCGTCCGTCTTTTTTGCCACCTGATTCTGCTTTTTTGAAAAAGGTAGTGAAAAGCCTGACCAAGCGTTTTCCTTACCTAAGTAACTACTGCATATGGGAAACAAAATGGCTTTCTGAATTTACAGTTCATCAGGCATCTTTACCCCTAGTTATACTTGAAGTTGAGCGAGATACTGAAGAATCGGTATTCAACTTCCTTAAAGAATCATATAATAATATCTTCCTAAAACCGGGAATAAAAGAAGTAGAAAAGTATTTCGCTTTTAATGAAAAAAACATAGTGGTAATACCTCTCATATCACAATCGCCCATTTCGAAAATCGGAAATATAAAAATACCAAAAACAGAAAAAATTCTTGTCGACCTTTTCTGCGAAAAGAACTTGTTTATCGCTTACCAGGGTCAAGAACTGATAAACATTTATAAGAACGTAATCAAAAAATACGCCTTTAATAGGACCACTTTTTGGTCATACGCTAAGCGAAGAAAAAGGTACAATCAAATTCGAAGGTTCATCCTTGAAAATCATATTGAAGGATTTATGGAGGAAGAAAATTGATCAAGAAATCATCTTTTTCTAAAAAGTGGATAATTAGCAGACGGAAAATATACAAACGCAATGATCCTTCGATCATTGAAAAAGCAATTAGAGCTCTTAGCTTGGTTGAAAAACTTAAGTCATCAGAGATGAGCTTTGTTTTTAAGGGTGGGACTTCTTTGCTTCTTTTATTAAAAGAATTCAATAGATTTTCGATCGACGTTGATATTATATTCAACGGAAAGCCTGAAGATTTGGAAAAATTCTTGCCAAAGATCATCGATGGTGAATGTTTTACTCACTATGAAAAAGATATCAGAAAAAACAACAATAACATACCAAAATCTCACTTCAAATTCTTCTACAACTCAACAATAAACAACAGAGAAAATTATATTTTATTGGATGTATTGTTTGAAAAAGAAAACTATCCCGAAAAGGTTGTTGTCCCGATAGAACATAATTTGCTGGACACGGAAGGACGTACGGTAGAAGTTGTCGTACCAAGTATCGATTCTATCCTCGGAGATAAATTAACCGCTTTTGCACCAAACACCACTGGCATTTCCTATGGAGTAGGTAAGGAAGCAGAGATAATCAAACAACTCTTTGATGTTGGTACTCTTTTCGACCATTGTGAAAACATTTCGATGGTAAGAACTTCCTTTAATGTGACGGCCCAAAAAGAAATTGGCTATAGAGGAAATAGGAACTCTTTTGAAGATGTTCTCAATGATGCATTCGATACCTCTCTTATTATTCCTTATAGAGGAGCAGTAGGTAGTGAGAAATTTAGAAAATTACAACGCGGGATAACTTCTTTTTCTTCATATGCTTTCAATAACAGATTCAATCTAGACCAAGCAATAAACAAAGCGTCAAAAGCAGCTTATTTATCACAGCTTGTATTATCGAATATCAATGACTTTGAACGTTACAACCCTTCGATCAACTTAGAGAAAATATTTATTGAAAACCCTAAATACAGCAAGCTTAACAGAATCAAAAAAACTGACCCTGAAGCATTTTTTTATTTCAAAAAAGCAATAGAACTTCTGGAAGAAAAGAAGGCCACCCATGGACGTCGAAAAACTTGAAGTCTGGCAACATTCAATGGAGCCGGCAGCCAAAGCATACGAAATAACAGTCAAATTCCCAAAGCACGAAATGTACAGCCTCGCCGATCATATGGAGAGAGTTTACACAAAATTCCTAACAGATCCTATTTCCCAAACTCTTAGGCTTTCAGTTCTCGAGGAACTCTCGGTCAAACCCAAACCCATATTTTCAAAGCTTTCACACACAACCTACAACCAACAACCCACAACGAACCCGCCGCCCCAGGCGCAGAGCCATTCCGCAGGAATGCAAAGCCTTTACGAAGTAAAGCATAACCTGAGCAAAGCTCAGCATAGCCACTGCCTTGCAGCACCCAGCCTCAGCATATTCAAATTTGGTTCTTTTTAACTACCAGTGTATAATAATGGTAGTAATATAGATCCAAGGTGGTGGGTTATGAGTAAAATTCTCGATTTCTTCAAAAAACACTATGGCTATGCAAGAATGAAAGACCTAAAAGCAAATGGTATACACACAAGGGAGTTAAGAAAACTCCTTGAAGAAGGCACAATAGAAAAGGTGAAAGCAGGACTTTATCGTTTGGCTACTCTCTCCGGCATCAAAATAGTCTCTCTTGTCGATGTATGTCATGCAATCCCTAAGGGAGTAATTTGCCTAATATCTGCCCTTGATTATTATGATCTTACCACCTTCTCTCCCTGGGAAGTCCATGTTGCAATTCCACATGATCTTAAAAAGCCAACAATAGAATATCCACCTGTAAGTTTCTTTCACTTTAGAGAAAACACATACTCCCTCGGTATTGAAACAATCAACACCGAATTTGGACCAATAAGAATCTATAACAGAGAAAAGACTGTTTGTGACATATTCAGGTTCAGGAATAGGTTAGGAGAAGACCTGGCAATCGAAGCGTTGAAAAATTATCTTATCTGGAGTAATGGAAATACCGCACGACTCAGAAAATACATGAAAGCCACAAGAATGGAAAAAATCATGTCACCGTTCATAAAGGGTATGATGCACACATGAACAAAGAAATAAGAAATATGGCCGCATCTGTAAAAGATCGGCTCTTAAGGATTGCCAAATTCAATAAAGTTGATTACACAAGAATATTGCAGCGATATGCCCAAGAAAGGTTTCTCTATCGCCTTTCGGTTTCTAATTTTCGAAGCAATCTTGTTCTTAAAGGTGCCATGATGTTTTTGGCTTATGGATTACCAGATCTCCGACCCACGAAAGACATTGATTTTCTTGGAATTGCTATTTCTAATGAGCCTGATAATATCGAGATGATAATCAAACAAATCTCCTCAATCCCCTGCAACGATGGAATCATTTTTAATGGAGAAAATTTAAAGATTTCCATAATTAAAAAAGATGCGGAGTACAATGGAGTGAGAGTCATCATCCCCTGGAATATCGAAAGAACGAAAGGCAATTTACAACTTGACATAGGCTTTGGAGATCGAATACACAACGGGCCCGTAGAAGTCAGTTTTCCGACACTCATAGATCAGATTCAACCTCTAATAATGGTTTATTCAAAAGAAACCGCTTTAGCTGAAAAACTACAAATAATCGTAAGCCTGAATTATGAAACAAGCAGAATGAAAGACTTCTACGACATCTACTATCTTTGTTCTCACAGTTCGTTCCACTTGAGCAACCTTCGTAAAGCGATTCTCGAAACTTTTGAGAATAGAGGCACTTCATTCCAGGACATAGATACCGTTCTTTCAACAGAGTTCATAACAAACAAAGAAAAACAAACACAGTGGGAAGCATTCCTGGTTAGAAGCAGATTGGATAACAAACTTGATTTCTTAAAACTGATGAAAAAATTGAAAACCTTCCTTGTACCTTTACTCAAATCAAGTGATGATCTTGTCTGGAACCCAAAGCAATGGTGTTGGAACAGATACTGAATAAGAAATGTAGTCATCTTCTCGAACACGTATTCAGTTATACCCTGTACCCGCTCTTTAGCTCGGTAGTCAACCACACGTGGTTCTGGTCAACTCTGAAGGGATTCGTATCTGCCGCACAGCAGCTCTTGGTTCTCTGACCCTAGGATTCTCGGTTTTTTATCGCGTTAGCAACCATCGTACCACCAGCAGTCGTTCTATCATTTGTCGTTCCACCAGTTGTCAGCCTTGCAAGCGTCGTACCATCAATTGTCGTATTATCATTTGTCGCATCACCAACAGTCGTACCATCAGCTGTCGCATTATCAGTTGTCGCCCCATCAATCATCGTACTATCATCAGTCGCCGCACAGTAGCCCTCTCGATTCTCCAATTTTGAAAAAATCAAATTATATAGTATAATCTACATTAGTCTATTCATAATTAGCATGAGGTGAGGGCATTGTTTTACAACAGGATAGAGGAACTCAATACATTAAAGAAGTACCTCAATTCGGATAACCTTGAATTCTTTATACTTTATGGCAGAAGAAGAGTAGGAAAAACTGCTCTCTTGAAAAAAGCAGTATATGGGAAAAAAGGTATTTTCTTTGTCGGAAGACAGGTTACGGGCTCAACTCTTCTGGATGCTTTTTCAAATGAAGTGGCCCGGTTGTTCAATCTTCACGGTGCTACATTCAAAAGCTGGGAAGATGCTTTGAGATTTGTCTTCCAAAAAGCGAAGGATGAAAATATTTATCTCGTTCTTGACGAATTTCAGTATCTGGTTGAAGCCTCCCCCGAATTGCCTTCGATTATTCAAATGCTTGTTGATCATGAAGAATCAAAGATAAAGCTGATCCTTTGTAGTTCGAGCATGAGCTTTATGGAAAAATTGCTTGCTTATAAAAGCCCCGTGTTCGGCAGAAAAACCGGATATATGAAACTCAATCCGGTGAAATTTGAGCATTCCAATGATTTCTTGCCTGATTACGACTTCCACAACCTGATGAAAGCATATGCAATCACTGGTGGGGTCCCACAATATTTGAACCTTTTCGACACAAAAAAGAGCATTTCTCAAAATATCATTGACCTATTTCTGAGCTCAAGTGCACCACTCAAAGAAGAACCCCTTTTCATACTATCCCAAGAGCTAAGGGAGCCAAAGATATATCAAAGCATACTTGAAGCGCTCGCCTTTGGTTACAATCGCCCTGGAGATATTGCCAGCAAAATAGGCTTTTCAGATTCAAGAAAGATTCAGCCATACCTGCATAACCTCATAACATTAAACATAGTTCAAAAAGAAATACCGGTTACCATAAAGAACCCCATCAGAACGAGAAAAGGAATTTACGTAATTTCTGATCCGCTTTTCAGGTTCTGGTATCGCTTTGTTTTTCCTTACCTTCAATACCTTGAATTCGGGCATATTGAGCCGGTAATCGAACAACTTGAAAAGAATTTTGAACAATTTGTCTCCTTCCAATTCGAAAAAGAAGCCAGGATCTTTCTGTCAAGCACACTGGGATTTGACAGAATTGGAAGGTTTTGGGAGAACGACCTGGAGATCGATATAATAGGAAAAAAGAGAGACCAGTGGTTTATTGGTGAATGTAAATGGAGAAATAGAAATATCACCCAAAGCGATTTGAATACACTCTATAAAAAAGAAAAGGCACTCGGTGTAAAGCCTTCGTGCTACATATTAGTCTCAAAAACAGGGTTCAAAAACAATTTAGAAATAATGCAAAACATAATGCTAGTAAAATTAGATCGGGATAAGGGGTGGATTATTGATAAAAAATGCGTATTAAACTAAAAAAATGCCGCAGGCGAACATCATCGACGAAGTCGATCGAGACAACTGCTTGCAGTTCGAGTAAACTCCGCAGGAGTTCGTGACAACTCTGAAAGAGTTCGGATCAATCCCGAAGGGATTCGTATCTGCCGCACAGCAGCCCTCTCGGATCTCGATTCTCAGCTTTCATCAGCACTTGCAAGCCTCAGTCTTCGAGCGTCGCTCCATCATCTGACAGCCTCGCAAGCGTCGTATTATCAATTGTCGCCCCATCAATTGTCGTATTATCAACAGTCGCCCCACCAACTGTCGTATTATCAACAGTCGCTCCACCAGCAGTCGTTCTATCATTTGTCGTTCCACCAGTTGTCAGCCTCTGCAAGCGTCGCTCCATCAACTGTCGCTCCACCAACAGTCGTATCACCAGTTGTCGTATTATCATCAGTCGCTCCACTACCCCCAATAACCAAACAAAAAAATCCTTGACATCCCACACCGAAAAATTCTATACTTACTTATGGCCAATCTCAACTTATGCACTTCGAGTTAACAAAATAAAGAAAAGAAAAACAGGTCATTGAAAAAGGCACGGAATCATCGTATATTCGTGGTGAGCAAACCATACGAAAGGATGATTGCATGCCCACCACGAATATATC